>JAVHVH010000160.1:0-45637 GCA_032160665.1 Pseudonocardiales bacterium | reverse complement strand
ATCACGCCTGCTGCCAGCGCCGGCGCGACTGCCACTGGATCAGCAGCGCAGCCGGGCCGGGACGGAGCGGCGGTGGAACGAGCCGGCGCAGCAAGGCCACCAGCCGGGTGAACCGGCGCAGCGACCGCGCTTCCGCGTCGGTGAGGCGCAGCTCCAGCGCCACGGCCAGCTCCGGTGGCAGCGCGCCGATCGTCACCAACCTGGCGACCCGGCCGGCCGGCTTCAGTGCGACCTTCCACACCGGGCCGATCGGCCGCAGCCAGCGCGGCGGCGGTACTTCCGAGATCGCGGCGACGACGTCGCGGACGGACACATTGTCGCCCAGCTCGCTCCGAGCCGCGTCGGCGACCACCGCCTGGAACTCGGACCAGGTGGCCGGCAGGTCCCCGTCGCGCACACCCAGCAGTCGACCGATGTCGAGCCATTCGGTCCAGTACTGCTGCTTCTCCTCGGACGTGAACGGGGTGCCGAACAGCTCGTTGGCTCGGATCACGTGCCAGGCCAGCGTGCCGTGCACCCAGGCCCAGGGCGCGGGGCGCAGCGCGGCATAGCTGCGCCCGGCCTCGTCAACCCCCTTGATCGAGCGGTGCATGTCACGCAGCCGCTCGACCTCGCGCACGGCCTGGGCGTGCGAGCCGTACACGATCGTGGTCAGCGAGACCAACGTCCCGTACAGCCGGCGCCACGGCTCGGCCTTGAAGTTGGAGTGCTGAGCGACGCCGGCCCCGACCGCGGGGTGCGCCACCTGTAGCACGAGCGTGGCCCCGCCGAGCAGGATCATCCGGTCGTCAGCCATCCGCCGCCACACCAGCGAGTCGGGGCCGGGGCGCCGGAGGTCGGTCGGCATCGCCACTAGGAGCCCGCCGCCGACCCGGCGACCTCGACCGGAACCGCCGCCGGCACGGCTTCGAGCCGGACGGCGACACCGTTCAGGTGCGCCATCCCGGAGACCCGTTCCAGGTCGTCCGGGTCGGCGGAGGTCAGCTCGTTGACGTTGGCCCCGCCAGCGGCGTTCGCCACCGTCCAGCCCCCGTCGCGATGTCCCCACCCGTGCGGGACGGCTACGGTTCCCGGCCCGACGTCGTCGGTGAGGTCGGCCGGCAGTTCGATGCTCCCGTGCGCGGAGACGATCCGGACCGGCCCACCCTGGGTGATGCCGGCCGCCTGGGCGTCGGCGGGGTTGATCAGCGCCCGGTGCCGGCGCGTGGCGTCGCGGAAGCGCGGAGTGTTGTGCATCCACGAGTTGTGCGATCGCACCTCGCGGCGTCCGATCATGAGCAGCGGGAACTCGGCCGACGGAACCGGTTGGACGAGCAGCCGCCGCAGCTCGGCGGCGATCTGCGGACCACCGAGGTGTACCCGCCGGTCGCGATGCTGGATCCGCTTGCGCAGCACCCCGGTCTCGATGTGCGCCGCCAGCACGACCCCGCGGGGATTCGCCCGCAGCTTGGCCAGGCTCAGCCCACGGCGCCGCAGGCCGAACCGGTCCCCGTCGCGGCCGGACCTGAGCAGCAGGTCGACGAGCATGCTCGGGCTGACGCGGCGGGCCAATGGGCCAATCACCCGTTGCGCGGCGCGAGCCGCACGAGCCGTGCCGATCCACTTGGCCAGCACTCCGGCCATCGGCGCGAAGCCGAGCTCGCGGGCGAGGTCGTCGACGATCTGCCAGTCTGGCCGCGCCTCACCGCGCGGCGTCGCCACCGCCTCCGTCCACTGCACGAACGGCGTCAGCTGGATCTCGAGCAGCGGGATCGGTACATCGTCGCGCTCGTAGAACGTCGCGGCGGGCAGGACGTAGTCGGCGTGCCGGTGCGTCTCGTTGAGGTACAGGTCGATCCCCACCTGCAGGTCCAGCTTGCCCAGCGCGCGCTCGAGATGCTGCGAACCCGGCACCGACAGCACCGGGTTGCCGGCCGACACGATGAGCGCGCGCAGCTGGCCCGGGCCCGGCGTCTCGATCTCCGCAGCCATGAGCGGTGCCGGCAACTGCCCGAGCACCTCGGGCAGGTCCCCGACTCGCGAGCGGTAGGTGTCGTAGGTGGCCACGCCGAGCCGCAGCGCCAGCGCCGTGAAGTCGATCGGTGGACGGGCGAACACCGACCCGCCGGGACGGTCCAGGTTTCCGGTGACCACGTTGAGGGCGTCGAGCAGGACGTTGACGAGCGTGGCGTGCCGGCCGAGACAAGCACCGGTCCGCCCGTAAGCGGTGGCCGACGCCGCGCTCGCGAAGGCGCGCGCCAGCGCCCGGATCTCGTCGGCGGGAACGGCGCACCGAGCCGCGGCGTCCTCGGGCGTGCACCGGGCGGCCGCCGTCCGCAGGACGTCGACACCAGTTGCGTGAGCGGCAATCGCGGCTTCGTCGACGTGCTTCTCGGCAAACATCACGTGCAGCATGGCGAGCAGTAACCAGGCGTCGGAGTCCGGACGCACCGCGACGTGCTCGAAGGCCTTGGCGGTCTCCGTGCGCCGGGGATCGACGACGACCACGCGCCCGCCGCGGCCCACGACGCCGGTCAGCTTCTCGCGCATGTTGCCCGCGGCCACGATCGAGCCCCGCGACACCAGCGGGTTGGCCCCGACCATGAGCAGGAAGTCGGTGCGGGCGAGGTCGGGCAGCGGAAAGATCGTCGCGCTGCCGTAGAGGAGAGCGGACGCGACGAACCGGCTCGACGTGTCCTGGGTATTCGGCGTGTACATGTGCGGCGAACCGATGCCCCGGACGAATCCCGCCGACCAGAGCGCGTGCGAATGGCTGAACGCCGACGGATTGCCCGCGTACCAGCCGATCGCGCTGCCGCCGTGGGTCGCCCGGATCGCCCGCAGCCGCTGCCCGATCTCGGCGAGCGCAGTCGACCAGGAGATCCGTTCGAAGTCCCCGGACGGCGTGCGCCGCATCGGATACAGCAGCCGGTCCGGGTCGTTCTGGACGTCGATGAACTCGATTCCCTTCGGGCAGGAGAAGCCCTTGGTGATCGGATGCTCGACATCGGGACGCAGCTTGACCAGCCGGCCGTCCTCGACGGTCGCCACCATGCCGCAGGTGGGCTCGCAGATGCGGCAGTAGGTCGGGTGCTCGGTCGTGGTCATGCGTCCCCCTTGGCGGCGACGCCCGGGAGGACGTCGCGCACGATGGTGATCAGGGCCTGGCTGAGCAGCAGGTGGACCTGGCCTCGGGTGAGCGTCTCATCGCGGGCCCACTCGCGCACGGCGGCCTTCACCAGTCCGCCGTAGGCGCGCACGACTGCACGGTGCCCCGCGTCGTCGTGGTCGGCGGGCCGACCCACCGTCTCGAGCACCTTGCGGGCCGCGAGATCGTCGGCCGCCGCCAGGATCTGCTCGATCTCAGGGTCGGTACCGACGCCTTCGGCGCCGGTGACCGCGACGAAGGTCTTGCCGTGCGCGGACACCGTGTCGAGGAACCAGTCCACGCTCGCTTCCACTCGGGCGCGCAGCGGACCCGTGGACGCAACCGCCTCGTCGAGGTCCGGCAGCAGCACCATCCGGCGCACGACCTCGAGGTAGAGGTCGCGCTTCGTGCCGAAGTAGTGGTTGAGCAGGCCGCGGGCAACTCCCGCCTCGACCGCGATGTCGGTGGTCGACACCGCGGCATACGGACGCTCGCCGAACAGCCGCACCGCGCAGGCGAGGATCTGTTCGCGTCTCGCGTCGGGCTCCAGCCGCCGCCACCGCGGCTCGGCCGCGGTCATGGGCGCCAGGGCAGGAAGTCGGGCAGGTCCCGGCTGACGACGCCGGTGAACTCAGGTGGGCGCCGCTGCAGGAAGGACTCCACGCCCTCGAGCGCGTCCGGGTTGTCGGCGCAGCTGGCGATCAGACGGGAATCGAGATCGAAGGCGGCTTCCGGCGAGTCCAGCGCGCTCATCCGGTAGAGCGCCTGCCGGATCACCGCCGTCGAGATCGGAGCGGTGGTGGCGATCAGGTCGCGAGCCAGTTCGTACGCCGCGTCGAGCACCGCGTCAGGCTCGTGGACGGAGTGGACGAGCCCCGCCGCCAGGGCCTCGGCGGCGGGCACGAGCCGCCCGCTGATCATCCAGTCCATCGCCCGGCCGAGCCCGACCAGCCGGGGCAGGAACCACGTCGAGCCGCCCTCCGGGTAGAAGCCGCGGCGAGTGAACACGAAGCCGAAGCGGGTGTCGGTCGCCGCGAGGCGGTAGTCGGCCGGCAGGACCATCGTCGATCCGACGCCGACCGCGGCGCCACGAATCGCGGCGATGACCGGCTTGTCCATCGCGTACATCGGACGGGTCACCCGACTGGCCGGCTCGATCCAGTCCGCCGCGTCGCCGCGGGCCTCGAGGCGGCCGCCACTGAGGTCGGCACCTACGCAGAAGTCGCGCCCATCACCGGTCAGGACCACGACCCGGACGTCGTCGTCGGCATTCGCGTCGGCCAGTGCCATCGCCAGCTCGTCGGCCATGCTGGAGGTGTATCCGTTGCGCGCCTGCGGTCGCGCCAGGGTGATGGTGGCGATGCGGTCGGCGACGCCGTATCGGATCTGCTGGTAGTGCATAGCGCCCTCCGCTGCGGGTCGCCCCCATCATGTCCCACTTATTGGCAGTCAGTCAACAAGTATGGATCGCCGCGGCGTTACTTGAGCAGCAGGTTCTCGATGAGCCATGTCCCGTTGCGGCGGACCAGTTTCATCTGCAGCCGATTGCGATCGACGCGGGGAGTGGTGGACTGCGAGGTCGTGACGGTCTGGTCGAGGAAGACGATCACGGTCGCGGAGGACGTGGTGGCCGACGAGACTCCCACCCCCTGCACCCGGGCCGTGGACTTGCCCTGGTACTGCACGATCGTCGGCTTCAGCCCGTCGCTGCTCTTCGTGTAGTTCGCGGCGAAGCTCGGGGTCAGGTGCGAGGCGACCTTCTTGAAGTCGGCGTCCAGATGCCGGTAGTCGTATGAGCCGAAGTCGACCGCGTACGTCGTGGCGACCGCGACGACAGTGGCGCGCGTCGTCGCGGCACTGCGCAGCCCGGCGAGCTCGCGTTGCGCCGAAGCCCGGTCGTCCCGCACCTGAAACAGGTAGACGGCGCCGAGCACGACGATGACCACGAGCACGGCCGAGACCGCCCCGAGCGCGATGACCCAGCCGTTGCGCGATCCGGCGGGCGCCGCGTTTTCTGCGGCCCGCTCGGCCGCCAGCGCCTCGGCCTCGCGCAGCCGGGCCGCCTTGGCCTCGAGGCGTTCGGCCTTGGTCAGCCGCACCTTCCCCGCGGTCGGCTCATCCGCCGGCTCCGGGACGCGCTCGACCTGGTCGGCGTCTTCGGTCATCTGATCGGTGTCCTTACCTAGATGTGCCACGCGAGGCTAACCTCCGGTTACGGCGAGCAACATCGCCTGCCACGAGTTGGATCCGAGCAGAACGTCCTGGCCGCCATTGGTGCCCAGCCGCAGGAGTGTGCCGTCGCCGGTCGACAGCAGACCGGTCGACGCGTCGTATCCGCCCACCTGTCCGTCGCCCGACGCGGTGGGGCGGGCCGAGGCGCCGAGCGGTACGGCCCGCTCGGCGTTTGTGCCCGTGGACGACGAGGCCCGCGGCGCGTTCGCGGCACCCCGCACGAGGCCCGTGCCGCAGTTGACTGCGTAGATCGGGCTGCGCTGTCCCGAGATCGGGTTCGACAGCGGCAGACCGGTGTTGCACAGCGCCTGGTCCTGATTGATGTTGGCCGCCCCGACGAGCGCTCCGTCGTGCACGACGGTGGGCGCCTTGCGACCGAACTCCGGCACCGCGATCAGCAGCGAGCGCAGCGCCGGGATGCGCACGACCTGGATATCGCTGAGGGTCGCCAGGTTGCTCAGCAGGACGGTGAGCGCCGAGCCGTTGTCGGCGATGATCCGGTTGATCAGCCGGGTCGTCGGCGCGGCCTGGTCGAGGAACTTGTTCAACGTCGGCGTCGACTGCGCCAGCGTCGTGGTGATCTTGTACAGCGATGACGCGAACTGGTCGAAGTCACCCGAGTGCGCCGCTGCCCCGTGCAGCAGGATCGATGCATTGTGCAAGAGACCGACCGTGCTGTCGGCACTCGCCGAGAGCTGATCGATGATCCTCGTGGTGTCGGAGAGGATCGACTTGAGCTGCGGGCCGGTCCCCTGGAACGCCGCGGCGCCCTCGCGTCCGATGATCTGGACGTCGGTGGGGTTGATGCTGTCGATGAACCGCTCGAGGTCGTAGAGCACGGACGCGGTCTCGCGCGGGGTGGTCGTCCGGTTCGCCGGGATGACGCTGCCGCCGTGCAGGTACGTGGAACTCGGCCCGGTCGGGGTCAGATCGACGTACTGCTCCCCGACCGCGGACAGGTCATAGATGTGCGCGATCGCGTTGTCGGGAACCTTCGTCCCGTGATCGATCTCGAGCTTGATCGTGACGCCCGAGGTCTCGAGCTTCATCGACGACACCGTGCCGACCTGGACCCCGCGATACGCGACCTCGGCTCCCTCGTAGATCCCGCCGGCCTGCTTGAGCTGGACCGTGACCGAGTACGGCGAGTTCGTCAGGTGCACGTCCAGCAGGTCGAAGACCGTGTACGCGATGATCACGACGGAGATCACCGCGAACACGATCAACTGCGCGACGACCTGCCGGCGTCTCATTTCAGTCCCCCGGTCAGCAACCGGGTGATCGCGCCGGACGACGTACTCGGGGCGGCCTCGCCCGACGTGTCGCCGCCCGGAGTGGGCCGCTCGCCGGGATCGTTCAGCAGGACGTCGATGTTCACGCCGATGTTGAGGTAGTCACCCGGGGCCGCCCGGTTGATCAGCTGGCCGAACTTGATCAGGGACTTCATCGTCGGGATGAGCTCCTGCTGCCGCGCGCGCAAGGAGTCCAGGGTCGGCCGAAGGTTGTCGAAGTTGGCGAGCAGCGCGTCCTGACCACGTCGCAACAGGCCGCTGACCGAGTCGCCCAACTTCGCGACACGCGTCAGCAGATCGCGTACCCGCGCGGTGTCTTGGGCCACCGACTGCAGGGCCGGCGGGAAGAGGGCGAGCGCCTGCTCGACCACGCCGGTGCCCTTGTTGAGCGAGGCCGCCATCCGGTTGAGGCCGTCGAGCACTCGGTCGATGTCGCCCTTGTGCGCGTCGAGGTTGCCGACGATCTGCTGCAGCTTGATGAGAACGTCGCGCGCGTTGCCCGTCCGGCCCTTGAGCGCGGCGTCCAGTTCGCTGGCGATGATCTGCAGCTTGCTCAGCCCGCCCCCGTTGAGCAGCGTCGACACGGCCGCGAAGGTGTCCTCGATGCTGGGTGCATCGCTCGTCGCGCGCATCAGCACGAGTCCGCCGTCCGTGAGCCGGCCGCGCTCGGGGTGTCCGCGGGAGGTGATGGAGATGTAATCCTCGCCCAGCGGGGTCGTGAACCGGATCTGGAACCGAGCGTCTGTGCCGAGGACGAACGTCTGGACGATGTCCATCGCGACCTCGGCGCGGTAGTCGTGCGTCGAGATCGATCTGACCGCCCCGATCACCACCCCGCCGAGCTTGACCTTCGCGCCCTCCGTGAGGTTCTGGACGTCGGCAAACTGGGCGGTGAGGTGATACGTCGGGCCGGACACAGGTGCGGGGGCGGGCATGCTCTCGAGATCGAGGCCGCACCCGGTGAGGACGGCGCCGCTCAGCACCACCGCAAGAATGCGGCGGCACACGTCAACCCGGCGTGTCGTCATCGCGTCCCCAGAAAGCGCGAGAGGTCGAGGTCCGGCGTCTTCGGCGAGCCGGGCGGGCCGGTGCGCTTGGACAGCAACCCGATCTCCGCACCGCAGGCAGTGTCGGTCGCCGACTTCTCGGCCAGGCCGGCGTTCGCGGCGAGGATGGGCAGCAGCGGATAGAGCACGCTGTCCCCGCAGTAGCGCTCGACGAACGGCCAGGCGTCGACGGGCAGATCCAGACGACCCCAGAGCACGGTGCAGTCGTGCGGGGCACCGTCCGCCGACTTGCACGGGCCGCCCGGTTGGATCGTCCGGTTGAAGTTCTGGAAGCCGAGTGCGGCGGTGTCGAACGTCTGGACGAGCGCCTTCTGCTCGCTCATGACGGCGCTGATGGTCGTATTCAGGTTCTTGACCGCCCCGCCCAGGTGCTTCTCGTTCGTCCGGATGAATGCCGCGACCTCGGCCAGGCCGCGCTGCAGGTTCGAGATGGCGGCGGACAGGGTCTGCCGTTCGTCGGCGAGCTGGGTCGTCGCCGTGGCGAGGTCGCCGTAGAGCGCGTTGATCGTGGAGTCGTGGGCGGCGAGCGTGCGGGTCAGGGTGTCCAGTCCATCGATCAGGTTCTTCAGGTCGTTCGGGTGCGCGGTCAACGCCGGCAGCGCGGCGGCGATCGTCTCGATGGCGGTGTGCAGGTCCTTGCCGTTGCCGTCGGCCAGTTGCGCGAACGCGTGCAGAACCGAGCTGAGCTCGCCGTGCTTGTTCGCCCCGCCCGGGCCCAGCAGCTTGGACAGGTCGGACACGCTGTCGTAGATCTGGTCGAGTTCGAGCGGGACCACGGTGCGCGCGAGCGGGATGACTGCCCCGTGCGCGAGCACGGTCTTGGTCTTGTCCGTGTAGGGCGGGGTGAGCTCGACGAACCGGTCGCTGACCGGGTTGGGCGCCATCAGCACGGCCTTCGCGTTCGCCGGCACCTTGACGCTCGTCGGCAGCGCCATAACGACCTCGACGTAGGTCGCGTGCGGGGTCACCGAGACGACGTGCCCGGTCGGCACGCCGAGGATGTCGACGCCGTTGTCCGGGTACAGGCCGGGCGTAGCTCGGAACTGCGCGGTGATCCGGTACTCATCCGAGCCCGACGCCACCAGGGCAACGGTCCCCGCCCCGGCCGCCAGGACCACCACCGCGGCCGCCGCGAGCAGCACCGGGCCGCGCTCGAAGCGCTCGAAGAGCCGGGTGAGGGCGCGCATCACTTGCCACACGGCTTGGACTCGGCGGCCGGGTTCTTACCGCACGCGACGATCTGGTTGTCCGGGACGACGACGGTTGGGCTGAGCAGGTCCAGCCACGGGCCGGCGCCGCCCACGTTCGCGATGTTCAGCGAGAACTGGCCCAGGTTGACGACCGCGCTCTGCAGCTGCGCCTTCTCCTTGGCCAGCACGCTCGACACTGCGTCGAGATTGGCCAGCAGGGCGTGTACCTGCGTGCCATTGCGCCCGATCAACTGGGACAACTGGCTGCCCAGGCGTGCCGTGTCGCGCAGCAGCTGCGAGATCAGTTCGTGACGCTGCTCGACGAGCCGCAGAAACTGGTCGCCCTGGGTCAGCAGACCGACCAGCGCCCCGGAGTTGGCGTTGAGCGTCTTCACGATGGCTTCGGTGGACGAGAGGATGCTGGTGATCTCGTTCTGCTTGCGGGCCAGCGTGCTCGACACGTCCGACAGCCCGCGCAGTGCCGCCGTCACGTCCTTCGGGGCGACCCCGCTGATCGTCTGCGCCAGCGTCTTGAGCGATTCCTGCAGCGTGGGCAGGTCGGTGCGGCGCGAGAAGTTGCCGAACGCGTTCAGCGCGCCGAGCAGGGAGTAGGGGACGGTCGTGCGGCTGACCGGGATCGTGGCGCCCGCATGCATCGTGCCCGGCCCGGCCGACTCGACCTGGAGGAACAGGTTGCCCAAGACCGTGGCGACCTCGATGGTGGCCGCGCTGGCGGCACCGATCTTGATCCCAGACTGCAGCGTGAAGGCGACGTGGACGTGGTCGCCCTCGACCCTGACCGATTCCACCCTGCCGACGCTGATGCCTTCAACCCGAACGTCGTCGCTGCTCTTCAGCCCCGCGGCGTTGGCGAAATCGGCGTAGAAGGTGGTCGTGGAGTTGACGAAGGGCAGCGTGTCGAGGTTGATCGAGGTCAGCACGAGCGCCGCGGCGATCAGCGTTCCCCAGATGGCGACGGACACCTGGTTGCGTTCGTGCATCGCCTTCATGAGCAGACCTTCGTCTGCGCGGAGGAGCCGCCGACCCGTCCATTGGGGAGCTTCAGCGGCAACGGCAGGGCCGCGCCACCCTGGCCCAGGCCGTCGATGATGCCGCCCGTGAGGTCGGAGATGCTGCCGGCCAGCGGACTCTTGATCAGCGACAGCAGCGCATTCAAGCCTTGCTTGCTCGTGATGCTGACGGTGCCGAGAGTCCGCGCGTAGACGTTGCAGGCGTAGACGTTGATCCAGTTGCCGTTCTGGCTCACCCGCGCGAACGTCCCGAACGCCTGCACGAAGCCGTCCACCAGGGTCTTGACGGTGTCGGTGTTCTTGGCGAGCACGCCGGTCACCGACGCCGCATCGGAAAGGTCCGCGGGCAGGTTGTGGTCCTCGAGCTTGCCGAGCAGCCCGGCCACCGAGCCGGTCAGCGCGTCGACCGAGCCCAGGGAGTCGAGGATCGCGGGACCGTCGGCGTGCAGCTGCGACGTCAGCTCGTGCAGGGTCGTGACCACCTGGGCCAGTTGGTTGTCGTGCTTGGCGACCGCACCCAGCAGTGTGCTCAGGCTGTCGACCACCTGCGTGAAAGTCTGGTTGCGATCGGCGAGGTTCGACGTGAGGTCCGCGGTCTGGGCGATGAGGTCTTCGATCCGCCCGGTCTGGCCCTGCAGGACGCCGATGATGTCCTGCGACAGCGCGTTGACCTGCTGCGGGGTCAACGCCGAGAACAGCGGCCGGAAGCCGTTGAACAGATCGGTGAGCGACAGCGCCGGCTCGGTGCGCGCGTCAGGGATCGTCGCCCCGGGCGCCAGGACCTTGCCGGGCGCGGAACCGGCCTGGCTGAGCGCCAGGTACCGCTGGCCGAGCAGGTTCGCGTAGCGGACCAACGCCCAGGTGTGCGAGGTGATCTTCTGGTTCCCGTTCGCGGTGAAGGCGACCTTCGCGTGCGTCGCGTCCACCAGTTCGACGCTCGCCACCTTGCCGACGGCCACGCCGGACACCCGCACGGGATTGCCGTCCCGCAGCCCGGACACCCCGTCCGCGCCCCCGAACACGGCGTAGTAGGTATGGGTCGAACCCACGTGCGGCCCGGTCAGGGTGCCGAGCTCCATCACCGCGAGTAGGCCGGCCACCGCCAGGAACGCGCCCAGCTTGACCAGGATGCGCGCCTTCATCGGATCACCGTCGCCGTTCCCCGCAGCAGCGGGCCGAGCAGCAGGTCCGTGGCGTCGGGGATCGCCGAGATCGGCAGTCCGGTGATCCGGCTGGCGGCCGCGCGGATCGTGCGGACCTCGCTCGCGCTGCCGATCGACGAGGTGCTCCCGCCGTAGTCACGACCGGTCGTGAGCACGTGCGCGTCCTGGCTCTGGCCGCTGCGCGCGTTCCCGCTCGAGGGGCAGTTCGGTCCGGACGCACCGGCGTAGCGCGGGCAGTCGGCCCTCGTGTATTCCGGCGGATTGACGATGCTGTGGAACACCGTGCCCTTCGCGCCCGTGGACACATTCAGCAGCGCGGCGAAGTCGACACCGGTCAGCAGCAGGTTGACCTTCAGGTACGGGCCGCTGGACAGGATCTTGTTGAACGTGTCGGCGAACGACTTGAACCCGCCGATCGTGTCGGCGAGCGCCTCCGGATGATCGGCCAGGGCGGCGCTGACCTGCGCCTGGTCGCGCAGGATCGTCACGACGTTGTCGACCGTGCGCCCATTGAGCAGTCGGTTCGCGTTGTCCACTGCGGTGGGCGCGATCGTCAGCAGGTTCTCAACTGCCTGCCGCTCGTCGACGATGCCCTTGGCGACGACGAGCGTGTTGCGCAGCGAGGACAGCAGCGAAGGGGCGTTCTTCGCGATCTCGTCGGTGACGGTCGCCAGGCTGGTGATCACGTCGTCGAGTTCGGGCAGGTGCGGAGCCAGCTTGCGCAGGTACGCGTCGGCGCGGGCGATGAGCGTGTTGACGTTCGCGCCCTGACCCTGCAGAGCGGTCGCCAGCGCCGACAGCGCCGCGTCCAACCGCGCCGGATGCACTGACGTCAACAACGTGTACGCGTTCGCCAGCGCGGTCTGCAGGCTCTCGGCGGCCGGGCTGCGATCGGCGGCGATGACGCTGCCGTTGTGCAGCCGCGGCCCCTTCGTGTCCGTGCCGGGGAGCAGCTCGATCTTGGTGTTGCCGAACAGTGACGCGGGCACGGCGACGGCGGTGACCTTGGCCGGAATTTGCCGGGCGGCAGCCGGGTCGAGGCGCAAGTTCGCGACCGCGCCGCCACTGAGGTTGCCGGTGGCTGAACTGACCTCGCCGACGATCACGTTGCGGTAGGTGACGATGTCGCCCTCCTCGAGCGAGTCGCCGGCCTGGGACAGCTCGGCCGAGACCGCCACCTTGTTGCCGAAGGTTCCGCTGAAGGACTCCCAGACGAGGACGACCGCCGCGACGAGAACGGCGGAGAGGAGCAGTCCGAGGAGGATCTCGAGGCCGCGGTGTCGGATGCGCTCCATCAGCCGCCTCCGAGCCGCACGCCGTGCAGGCCCCAGAACAACATGGTCATGAGCACGTCGGTCGAGGCGATGATCACCGTTGTCGCCCGGATCGCGCGGGCCGTCGCCCGGCCGACGCCGGCTGGCCCGCCCGACGCGTTGTAGCCGTAGTACGTGTGGATGATCGCGATGAAGACGGTGAAGACCATCACCTTGAGCACCGAGTAGAAGACGTCGATGTTGCGTAGGAACAGATGGAAGTAATGCAGGTAGGTGCCCGAGGACTGATGGAAGAAGAGCGTGACCGTGTACTGCGTCGCGAGATAGGAACCGAACAGGCCCACCAGATACAGCGGGATGATCACCGTGAAGGCGCCGATGATCCGGGTGGTGACCAGGTACGGGATGGACGGGATCGCCATCACCTCGAGCGCATCAATCTCCTCGCTGATCCGCTGCGCGCCGAGCTGGGACGTGAATTTGCAGCCGATCTGGGAGGCCACCGCGATCGCCGCGATCAGGGGCGCGATCTCCCGCGTGTTCCCGTAGGCGGAGACGAAGCCGGTCAGCGGCGCGATACCGATGATGTTGAGACTCTGGAAGCCCTCGACGCCGACTTCGATCCCGATGAACAGCGACTCCGCGACGACCACGCCCAAAGTCCCGGTGAACGTGATGAACAGCCCCGTCCCCAGGGTGAGTTCGCCGATCTGGCGCTGCACCTCGGCCCGGTAACGGCGCAGCACCATCGGGATCGCCCGGATCGCCTTCGCGGTGAAGATCACCATGTCGCCGAGGAAGCGGATGCTGTTCTCCAGCGCGCCCACCCGGGTGCCGATGCCGGCGAGCAGATCCCTGGCCCGGCTCGGAACCAGGTCGGCGACCGTCGCCACTCAAACCACCTGGCTCTTCGCGCAATCGCTCATCAAAATGTCCTCTGCGGGACAACGGCGAAGAAGATCTCGGTGATGACCAGATTGAAGCCGAACAACACGATCCCGGTGATGACGACGGACTGATTCACCGCCTCGCCGACTCCGGTCGGTCCCCGCTTCGCGTGCAGGCCCTTGAAGGCCGCGATGAGCACCGCCGTCAGCCCGAAGACGCCGGCCTTGATCTCGGACGTCAGGAAGTCCGCGACCGTGGCGAACTGGGTGAACGAACCGAAGAAGCTGCCCTTCGTGCCGTGCAGGGCGGCCAGGTCGAACAGGTATGCACTGGCGATGCTGACGAAGATCACGACGAAGTTGAGGAAGACGCTCACCACGACGCCGGCGACCATGAGCGGCGCCACCAGCCGGCGCAGCGGGTTCAGCCCGAGCACGATCATCGCGTCGATCTCCTCGCGGATCGTGCGTGACCCGAGTTCCGCGCAGACCGCGGAGCCGCCGACGCCCGCGAGCAGCAGGGCAGTCACGATCGGTGACGCTTCGCGCAGCACGCCGATCGCGTCGGCGGCCCCGACGAACGACGTGGCCCCGATCTGCGCGGCGAGGGCACCGACCTGCAGGGCGATGGCGACGCCGAGCGGGATCGACACCAGGATCGCCGGCAGCAACGCCACGCTCACCAGGAACCACGAACGCTCCACGAATTCGGTGAACTGGAACTTGCGGCGGATCAGATCCGAGCCGAGCCCGTACAGCGACGCGGCGAACATCGTGTACATCTCGCCGATCGCCTCGACCGAGGTGCGGATCGGACCGGGGAGCATGCTTCCGACGCGGTCGCCCAGCGTCGGGCGAGGGCGGGGTCGCTCCGACGCCACCCCTCTTCGATCCAGCGGCGGGGCCGCGGAGGTGGCCATGGTTGTGGCCGCGCCGGAGCCGCCCGGTTTCGGGCGATGCAGGTGACGGGGTCGGCTGTTGCCGGGCTGGTCGTCCCCGTTCATGCCTGCGCCTGCTCCGTTCGTCCGCACTTTTGCGTGACACGGTGTACCGGGTAAGTTACCTCGTTCTGGCGTGTTGTCCAGCCGGATGGACGCGCCGAATCGTACGACGGCGGGGCGTCCCCGTCGCGGTGAGTAGCCAGCTGCCCAGGCAGTCTGACGAACCTCTTAGGCAAATATTTGGCGCCGAGCTATTGCCTCCTATATCTGATGCCAGCTCCGCCCCGAAGCGCGGATTGCCGACACGGAAACGGCCCCGGGCAGCTGCCCGAGGCCGTTCCTCCAACGTCAGTGCGTCAGTGCTTGAACGCGTCCTTGACCTTTTCGCCCGCGCCCTTGAGGTCGGCCTTGCTCTGGTCGGCCTTGCCCTCGTTGCGCTTCGACTTGTCACCGGTCACGTTTCCGACTGCTTCTTTGGCCTTGCCTCCGACGTCCTGGACCGTGTTCTTGGCCTTGTCCGTGGCGCTCATATGAGACTCCTTCGGTCGATCTCGGTCGGTGCGTCCCTACAACCAGGAGGTACCCCGGAGCAGTGAATCGATAACCCCCGAGGCCGCGGTCACGAGGTCCTTACACCAGCCGAGTGAGCTCGACAGTCACAGACAGTCCCGTCGTTCGGTGCGGCCCGGCGACGATCCCCTTGATGGGCGGGATGTCCGAGTAATCGCGTCCGGTACCGATCATGACGTGCCGCTCGGCGACCATCGAGGCGTTGGTCGGGTCGTAGGCGGTCCATTCGCCCAGCCACCACTCGACCCACGCGTGGCTCTCGCCCTCGACGGTCTCGCCGATCGCCGGTTCGGATGCCGGGTGGAGGTATCCGGACACGTAGCGCGCCGGCATGCCGACGTGGCGCAGGGCCCCGATGACCAGGTGGGCGTAGTCCTGGCACACCCCGCTCCGCGAGTCCCACGCCTCGGCCGCCACCGTGTGCACCTCGGTGGCGCCGACGACGTAGGTGAGCGCATCGTGGACCGCGTCGCTGATCAGTCGCGCGGCATCGGCCGGGGAGTGGTCCGCGGCGATGGATTCGGCGAGGTCGGCCAGCTCGAGCGGGGGTTCGGTGGCGGCGGTCTGCGCGAGATACTCGACGAGGTCGTCGCGGACGACGTCCTGGCGCACGTCCGCCCAGTCGAGATCCGACGGCGCGGGACGGCGGGAAATGTCAACCTCGACGAGGCTGGTCGCCCGGACGTCCAGCGAGCGGTGCGCGCCACTGGCCTCGAACACGCGGACCTCGGTGCCCCAGTAGTCGTTGTAGCGGTAGTTCCACGTCATCGGCTCGATCGCGATGCTCGACTCCAGCCGCATCTGCCACGGCGTCTGCATCGGAGTCAGGCGGGCCTCGTTGAACGACGCGGTCACGCTGCGGTCGTACTCGTAGCGCGACGCGTGCCGGATCCGGTACCGGGCGCTCATGACACCATCCAGGACGTGACGACGCCGTGCGGGAAGTACCGCTGCGCGATCGAGTCGCTGGCCACCGAGCAGGCGCTCTGCACCCGCTCCATCACCTGATACACGTCTTCGAGCAGTTCCGCGGGGGGCGCGAACTCCAGCTCAGAGCGGATCATGCCCAGCACCCGGTGCGCCTGCCGGGGCGCCATGCGGTCGTCGAGCCCGTGCCGCACCGCGAGGTCGTCCAGGCACTTCTCGGCGACGACGAGCGCGCTCATGAGCGAGCGCGGGAACAGCGGATCGAGCAGCAGGAACTCGGCCGAGCGCCGCTCGTCGATCGCCCCGCGCGCACTGCGCAGGAAGGCCTGGTAGGCGCCGCAACTCTGCAGCAGCGTGACCCAGGACGGGCCGGCCGTCCCGGCGAGCGCTCGGGCGGCAGCGAGCCGCGCGATCATGTCCGCGCGTTCGATGCTGCGACCGAGGACGAGGAAGTGGAACGCCTCGTCGCGGGACAGCGTCCCGTCGGCCACGCCGTTGAACGCGGCCGTACGCTCGCGGACCCAGCTCAGGAACGGGTGCGGGTACGCGCGTCGCCCCGGACGTTGCGATTCGTGCCACGTGACGTTGATGCTCTCCCAGAGCTCGGTCGAGATGACCTCCCGGCTGCGCCTGGCATTCTCGCGCGCCGCGGCGATCGCGCCCACCACGGACGCCGGTGTCGAGGCATCCCAGACCAGGGCTCCGAGTACCTCGCCCCGGCGCACGGTCTCGGTCGGCTCGTGTCCCATCGCCGAGAGAAGGGACGCGCAGACGACGTCCTCGGGTGCCCACGGGTCCTCGAGCAGCAGGCCGAGGTGGACGTCGACGATGCGGCTGGTGTCCTCGGCGCGCTCGACGTAGCGCCCGATCCAGTACAGCGACTCCGCGATCCTAGAGAGCATGCTTAATCCGCCGTCCTCGGGTCGACGTCTCGGCCGCTCGCGCGGCGGCGGGCTCTTCGCGCGAGCGCTCATCGCGTTCGTGGTCGGCATTCAGGTGGGCAGCTTCCAGCCGAGCGCTCGTCACGCTGCTGCTCGGCCTTAAAGCGGTCCCAGCGTCACGACTTCCTGCCTCTCCTGCGGTCTCAGCTGCAGTGGTCTTCTGTTGTTGTTGTTGTTGTTGCTGTTGCTGTTGGCGGATCTCGATGTCGACGGCCGATTCGATCGCGGGCAGCGGGCCGTGGGCCACGACGGTGACGCGCTCGGGCGCACGTGCCGCCGCCGGGTTTCGCTCGCCGGCGAGCACCCAGGTGTCCTTCGATCCCCCGCCCTGGCTGGAGTTCACGACGAGCGACCCCTGGGGCAACGCCACCCGGGTCAGCCCGCCCGGCAGCACCCACACGTCGTCCCCGTCGTTGACCGCGAACGGGCGCAGATCGACGTGCCGCGGGGCGATCGTGTCGCCGATCAGGGTCGGGACGGTCGAGAGCTGGACGACCGGTTGGGCGATCCAGCCGCGGGGATCGGCGATCAGCCGGTTGCGCAGCGCGTCGAGTTCCTTCGCATCGGCCTGCGGACCCATCACCAGACCCTTGCCGCCCGAGCCGTCGACCGGCTTGACCACCAGCTCGGGCAGCCGGTCGAGCACTTCTTCCAGCGCACCCGGGTCCTCGAGGCGCCACGTGTCGACGTTGGCGAGCGCCGGCTCCTCGTTGAGGTAGTAGCGCACCAGGTCGGGCAGGTAGGTGTAGATCAGCTTGTCGTCGGCCACGCCGTTGCCGACGGCGTTCGCGACCGTGACGTTGCCGGCCCGGGCCGCGATGAGCAGCCCCGGGCAGCCGAGGGTGGAGTCGGCGCGGAACTGCACCGGGTCGAGGTATTCGTCGTCGACGCGCCGATAGATGACGTCGACGCGGCGTTCTCCGGACGTGTCGCGCATCCGCACGACGCCGCCGGAGCAGAGCAGGTCGCGTCCCTCGACGAGCTCGACGCCCATCGCGCGGGCCAGCCACGCGTGCTCGAAGTACGCGCTGTTGTAGACGCCAGGGGTCAGCACGACGACGCATGGGTCGGCGACTCCAGCGGGCGCCGCCGCGCGGAGCGCCGCGAGCAGCCGCTGCGGATAGTGCGACACCGGACGCAGCCGTACCCGGCCGAGCACCTCGGCCCACTGCTGGCGCATGGCGGCCCGGTTCGCCAGCACATAGCTGACGCCCGAAGGCACCCGGACGTTGTCCTCGAGGACCCGGAAGTCACCGTCCTCGCCGCGGATGAGGTCGATGCCGGATACGTGCACCCGCACGCCGTTCGGGGGCTCGATGCCGTGCGCGGCGCGGTGGAAGTGCTTGGACGTCGTGATCACGCTGCGCGGAACGACCCCGTCGGCAACGACGCGGCAGTTGCCGTAGACGTCGGCAAGGAAAGCCTCGAGCGTCGCGACCCGCTGCCGTACGCCGCGTTCGATGACCTGCCAGCTCTCGTCGTCGATCACGCGGGGCACGATGTCGAGCGGGAACGGCCGCTCCTCGCCGCCGACGTCGAACGTCACGCCCTGGTTCAGGTAGGCCCGCGCCAACGCGTCGACGCCGGCGCGTAGCTCCTGCGCACCGCTGCGCTGGATGGATTCGTGCAGCAGCCGGTAGGGCGCGCGGGCGGTGCCGTCGCGCGCGATCATCTCGTCCCACGCCGCGCCGAGCTCGTACCCGTCGAACAGGTCTGCCATCGACGGCATGTTAGGGCGCTCCTGTGTCCGGCTCGTTACGCATCGACTCGGGTGGCGGCCAGTTCGATGCGCTCGTCTGGTTGGACTGCGGCAACCCGGAAGTGCCCCGCGCCGTGCGGCCCGTAAAACTCCCCCGGTGAGACCACTATGCCTGCCTGACGCGCCAGATCGCGCGCCGCCTCCCACGCGTCGCCGTCCGGTGCCGGGACCCAGAGGTAGAACGCACCGTCCGGGAGTTCGGCGGTGTAACCGGCTTTGCCGAGCACCTCGACGAGGCGTCGCAACCGGTGCAGGTAGCGCGTGCGCTGCGCCTCGACGTGCTCGTCGTCGCCGAGCGCCACGACGGCGGCGGCCTGCACCGGACCGGGCGGCATCAGCCCCGCATGCTTGCGGACCTCGCGTAGGTAGTGGACGAGGCGGGCGTCGCCGGCGTAGAAGCCGATGCGGGCACCGGCGAAGTTGTCGCGCTTGGAGAGCGAGTGCAGGGCGAGGACGCCGTCAGTGCCCGTTTGCAGGATCGTCGTGCGTTCCGCGGACCACGTGAACTCGGCGTAGCACTCGTCCGATGCGACGAGCACGCCGCGTTCGCGGGCCCAGGCGGCCGCCGCGGCGAGGTCGTGCAACTCGCCGGTGGGATTCGCCGGCGAGTTGACCCACACGCACAGCGCTCGAGCTACGTCCGCGTCGTCGATCGCATCGAGGGACAGGTACGGGACCGCGCGGCAGCC
This sequence comes from Pseudonocardiales bacterium, assembly GCA_032160665.1. Taxonomy (GTDB): domain Bacteria; phylum Actinomycetota; class Actinomycetes; order Mycobacteriales; family Jatrophihabitantaceae; genus Jatrophihabitans. The sequence goes on along the minus strand of JAVHVH010000160.1, from coordinate 26,547 downwards.
GGCGAGGGTCGCACCCATCTCATACGTCGGATAGCTGATCGCCGGGTAGAGCACGGTGTCGCGCGAGGGATCGCGCAGGTGCAGGTACTGCGGCAGCGACGCGACGAACTCCTTGGTCCCCACGCAAGCGGCGAGCTCGGCGGCGGCGTCGACCTGCGCGCCGAGACGTCGTTCGATCCATTCGGCGGCGGCCGTGCGAAAGGCGATCGTGCCGATCGAGGGCGGGTAGCCCCGCGCGGTGTCGCCGGCCGAGAGCGCGGCGAGGACCGCCGGCGGGGAGGGGTCGCATGGCGTACCGATCGACAGGTCCACCGCGCCGCCGTCGTGTTCGTTCGCGAGGGCGACGATCTCGTCGAGCCGGTCATACGGGTACGGCGGCGGCGAGAAACCCACGTTCATCGAATCGGTCATCGGTTCGGCTCGCCTCCGCTCATCGCTTCGTCGAAGAGTTGGGCGAGGTGTTTGCTCTGCACGCCTGCGAGCTGCTCGATCTGGGTGCGGCAGGAGAATCCGTCGGCCAGGATCACCGCATCGTGCGGTGCCTCCCGCACGGCCGGCAGCAGCGCAGTTTCGGCGACGGCTTGGGACACCTCGTAGTGGCCGCGCTCGACGCCGAAGTTGCCGGCCAGGCCGCAGCAGCCACCCACGGCGCGGACCGAGGCCCCGGCCTGGCCGAGGAGGGCCGCGTCGGCCTGCCAGCCCATCACCGCGTGCTGGTGGCAGTGCGGCTGCGCGACCGCCCGGACCCCGTCCAGCCTCGGCGGGGTCCAGTCCCTCGTGCCGGCGAGCAGCTCGGCGAGGGTTCGGGTGGACGCCGCGACCCGCGCCGACCGCGGATCGTCGGGCAACAGTTCGGGCAGATCGTGCCGGAGCACCGCGGTGCACGACGGCTCGAGCCCCACGATCGGAGTGCCGAAGCGCAGCGCCTGGTCGAGCGCGGTCAGGCTGCGCCGCAACTGGTTGCGCGCGCCGTCCAACTGACCGGTGGAGATCCAGGTCAGGCCGCAGCACACCGGCTTCTCGGTGATCTGCACGTCGTAGCCGGCGGCTCGCAGCACGCGCGCGGCGGCCTGTCCGACCTCGGGGCTGAAGTGGTCGGTGAAGGTGTCGACCCAGAGCAGGACGGGCGTGCCGCTGCGATGCGGCCATTCGTCGTGCCACTCGCGGAATGTCTGCGCCGCGAACTGCGGTAGCGGACGGCGGCGGTCGATGCCGCCGGCGCGCTTGGCGACCGCGGCAAGCGTTTCGTTGCGCAGGGTGGCGTTGGCCAGCCGGGGCACCTTGGACGCCAGCCGGGCCCATCGCGGCAGCCAGCCCAGCGCGTAGTGCGACGCCGGGCGCAGCCGGTGCCGGTACTTCTGGTGCAGCACCTCGGACTTGTACGTCGCCATGTCCACGCCGGCCGGGCAGTCGGCCGAGCAGCCCTTGCACGACAGGCACAGGTCCAGCGCCTCGTCGAGCTCCTGCGACTTGTACCCCTTGACCAGCGAGCCGTTCGCGAGTTCCTGCAGCACGCGCGCCCGGCCGCGGGTGGAGTCCTTCTCGTCCCGGGTGGCCAGAAAGGACGGGCACATCACGCCGCCGGCCGCCGTCGTGTCGGCGCGACACTTGCCGACGCCGACGCAGCGGTGGACGGCCGTCGACAGGTCGCCGCCGTCCTTCGAGTACGCGAACCCCAGGTGCTTGCGCAGCGGCTTCGCGGCCGGTACCCGCAGGTCGGCGTCGATGGCCGCCGGGTCAACGATCACGCCGGGGTTGAGCAGGTTGGCCGGGTCGAAGATCCGCTTGACGTCGGCGAACGCTTGGATGGCCTCGGCGGAGTACATGTGCGGCAGCAACTCGCCGCGGGCTCGGCCGTCGCCGTGCTCGCCGGACATCGACCCGCCGTGCGAGCCGACGAGCTTCGCCGCCGCGACCACGAACTCGCGGAACGTCGCGGGTGCCGTCGAGAACGGGAAGTCGATGCGAGCATGCACGCATCCGTCGCCGAAGTGCCCGTAGACGAGTCCGTCCACCGCGTGCTCGCGCAGCAGCGTCTGGAACTCGCGGAGGTAGGCGCCAAGGTGCTGCGGCGGGACGGCGGCGTCCTCCCAGCCGGGCCAGGCCGGGGCACCGGCGGGGGTGCGGCCGCCGAGCCCGGCGCCGTCCTCGCGGATGCGCCACAGAGCCTGCGCCACCACACCGGTGACGATCGTCGAGTCGAGGCAACCGGCGTCCGCGACGAGCTTCTCGGCGGCGGCTCTGGCCTCGGCGTCGGTCTCGCCTGCGGTCTCGACGAACAACCAGCCGTCACCGCGCGGGAGGTCGGGCACGGCCGCAGCGCCCCGGCGACTGCGCACCACCTCGACCAGCCGGGCGTCCATGCCTTCGAGCGCGACCACGCCGTGGGGCAGCAGCGCGGGCACGGCGTCGGCGGCGGTCGGCATGTCCGGATACCCCAGCACCGTCAGCGCGACCGCCTTCGGCGACTCGACCAGGCGCACGGTCGCCCCCAGGATCACAGCGAGCGTGCCCTCCGTACCGACCAGGAACTTGGCGACATCGGCGCCGTTCTCGGGCAGCAGGTGCTCGAAGGAGTAGCCGGACACCTGCCGGGTGAACCGTCCGAACTCGGTGCGGATCGTGGCGAGGTTGCCGCGCACCACGCCGTCCAGGTCAGCGAGCAGCGCTGCGGCCGCGCCGCCGGGACCGCCGGAATTGCGGCCATGACGGGCGGCGGTGAAGCGGGTACCGGCGGCGGTCAGGACGTCGAGCTCGAGCACGTTGTCGGCGGTGCGCCCGTACTTCAGCGCCCGGGCGCCGCATGCGTTGTTGCCGATGGAGCCGCCGATGGTGGCGCGCGCGTGCGTCGAGGGATCAGGTCCGTAGCGCAGCCCGTACGGGATGGCGGCGTGGGTGATGGTGTCGAGAACGGCGCCGGGTTCGACGCGGGCGCTGCGGCCGTCCGGGTCCACCTCGAGCACGTGGTTCAGGTGCCGCGAGAACTCGAGAATCAGACCCGTCCCGACGGAGTTGCCGGCCGTCGAGGTGCCACCACCACGCGAGGTGACCGGGACGCCGAACCGCCGCGCCACGGCCAGGGCCGGTGCCACCTCGTCGACGTGCCGAGGGAACGCGACGACGGCCGGCACGAGACGGTAGTTGGACGCGTCGGAGGAGTACTCCGCCCGGCGCCGGGTGCCGGCGTCGACATCGGTGAGGCCGGCCCGGGTGAGCGCAGCGGCCAGCTCACGCGGGTCGACGGAGGTCACCGGGACATTGTTCCGTACCCCGACAAACGGGCGGGTTGGGCGGGCGTGCGCAAGCGAGCGCGGCCCGCGGTCGCGCGCCGTTCGGGTCAGCCCGTCGCGCCCTGCGATCGCCAGTACTCGTTGAGCTGGCCCTGGACCTTGACGAACCACACGATGGCCCCGATCAGCGGCAGCAGGATCCACAGTCCCGTCGTGCCCTGCACGCGGCTCTGCCGTCCGCTGCGCTCCACCATCTGACGCACCTCGCTGGGGAGCAGGAAGAAGGTCACCGGCGAGAAGACGAAGTAGATGACGAAACCGAGCGGGCCGCCGACGCCCGAGCCTGAGTGCTGCTTCACCTCATCGTGGGTCTTCCACGTCCACACGTAGGTGTAGATGCCGAGGGTGATGATCGCCAGGCCGATGCTGGTTCCGACGCTGCGCGGCTTACCGAGCGCGCCGGTGGTCGCCAGCTGTCCCGGCGCCCCATAACCGACGGGCGGACCGCTCGGGGCGTTCGGGTAACCGCTGGGCGGCGGCGGCGGGGCTTGTCCGGGCTGGCTCATGACGGGTCCTGTCCTTGCGAAGGTGGCAATGCGCCCGAGTGTCGCAGCAAACTGGCCGTGCGAACGCGGTGTGATCGCACCACTTTTCGGGATGCCCGAAGATGTCCGACCGACGCACGAAAGGGGGTGCTTTCTGATGAAAGCACCCCCTTTGTGCCGGGTGAGCGGTCAGCGAGCGAGCAGCTCGTCGAGGCGGTCATAGCCCTCGCGCACACCGACTTCCATGCCGCTGGCGAGGAACGCGTCGCGGTCGGCGAACGAATCGACCAGCGATGTCGACGTCAGTCGGGTGCGCCCGTCCCCGAGGTCCTCGAACACCATGCGTTCCAGAGCGACGCCGTCCGGCTCGCCTTCGAACGTGAAGGTCTGGACGATCAGTTCGGCCGGCCGTACGTCGTGGAAGCAGCCGTGGAAGCCGTACTCGTTGCCGTCGCTGGACATCACGTAGCGGTACGACCCGCCGGTGCGGCAGTCGTAACGCTCGATCTTGGCCTCGTGACGGCGCGGGCCGAGCCATTGCGCAACCAGCTCGGGATCGGTATGGGCGCGGAAGACCTTGTCCGGCCGGGCGTCGAATTCGCGGGTGATGCGAACGAGCGGGACGTCCGGGTCGGCGACGATCTGCGTCTCGTGGGTGCGGGCGGTGGTCATGACGGTTCTCCTGTCTTGGGCGGCGGGATGGGCGCGACGTCATCCGGCATGGACCGGAGGACGTCGTCGAGGCGGCGGTAGCGCTCCTCGGCTTGGCGGCGGTAACGCTCGATCCACTTGGTCATCAGCTCGAACACCTCCGCTTCGAGATGCACCGGGCGGCGCTGGGCGTCGCGGGTGCGGGTGACCAGGCCGGCGTCCTCGAGCACCTTGAGATGCTTCGATACGGCCTGGACGGTCACGGCGTACGGCTCGGCGAGTTCGTTCACGGTGGCATCGGCCACCGCGAGCCTCGCGATCATGTCGCGGCGAGTCGGATCGGCCAGGGCCGAGAACACCCGCGACAACGAATCGGCGGCCACCGAACCCTCCTTGTTGTTCAACCAATTGATTGAACAACAAGCTACAACGCGTTCCCCCTAGTTGTCAACCAGTCGGTTGAATGCGCTAGGCCGGCCGCGACGACCTCACAGCCGGCCGGCGTCGATGATCCGGCGCAAGAACTGCCGAGTCCGGGCCTCGAGCGGATCCGCCAGCACCTGCTCGGGCGGGCCCTCCTCCAGCACCCGCCCGCCGTCGAGGAAGCACACCCGGTCCGCGACCTCGCGCGCGAAGCCCATCTCGTGAGTGGCCAGCAGCATGGTCATGCCGTCCGAACGCAGCTCCCGCACCAGCGACAGCACCTCGCCGACGAGTTCCGGGTCGAGGGCGCTGGTGACTTCGTCGAACAGCATCAGCCGCGGTTTGGTGACCAGCGCTCGGGCGATCGCGACGCGCTGCTGCTGGCCACCGGAGAGCTCGTCGGGTCGCGCGCCCGCCCGGGCTCGCAGCCCGACCCGGTCCAGCATGGCGAGGCCAGCCTCCTCGGCCTGACCGCGCGGCACCTTGTGCACCCGCCGCAGCGCGAGCGTCACGTTGTCGATCACGCGCAGGTGCGGGAAGAGGTTGAAGGACTGGAACACGATGCCGATGCGGGTGCGCACCCGATTGCCGTCGGCGCGGGGGTCGGTGATGTCCTCGCCGTCGAGTTCGACCACCCCGTCGTCGACGACCTCGAGCAGGTCGATACAGCGCAGCAGGGTTGACTTGCCCGACCCGGACGCGCCGATGAGTGCGGTGCAGGAGTGCTCGGCCGCGGTGAGGTCGAGATCGTCCAGCACCACGGCCGAGCCGTAAACCTTGCGCAGGCCGCGCACATTCAGCACCGGCGTGGTCATATCACCGACCCGGGATTGATCCAGCCCTGCCGCCGCGCGATCCAGTCGGTGAGCCGGGTCAACGGGACCGTGAGCGCGACGAAGATCAACGCGGCGAATACGAGGTGGACGAACTTGAAGTCCTGCGACTGGAGGTTCTCGGCCGTGAGGACGATCTCGGTGACGCCCAGGAACGAGACGAGCGAGGTGTCCTTCTGCAGGCTGACGAAGTCGTTGAGCAACGGTGGCAACACCCGTCGCACCGCCTGCGGAAAGACCACGTGCCGCATGGACTGGGCGTAGCTGAGTCCGAGGGCGCGGGCGCTGGCGGCTTGGCTCGGGTGTACGGACTCGATGCCGGCCCGGAACACCTCGGCGACGTAGGACGTGTAGGTCAGCGTGAGCGCGATGATGCAGAGCACGAACGGACTGGACGGCGCCCCCTGCAGGCGTAGCGACGGGATGCCGAAACCGACCAGCAGCAGCACGATCAGCAGGGGCAGCCCGCGGAACAGGTCGACATAGAGCGTGGCGAGGAAGCGCACCGGGAAGAACACCGGCCCGCGCAGCGTCCGCATGATCGCGATCAGGGCCGCGAACACCAGGATGAACGCCTCGCTGATCAGCATGATCTGCAGGTTGATCCACAGGGCCCGCAACAGCGCCGGCAGATCGTGCCACCCCGTCCGGAGATCGAAGAAGCTGTCTCGGGTCCGCGCCCAGCCGCTGCTGCGGCCGACGACGAGCACGACCACGGCGACGATGACGGCCGAACTCACCACCGCGATGAGCAGCGAGCGGCGGGTCCGGGCCCGCCGGTATGCATCGCGCTCGCGCTGGCGTTGCGACGGCTGCCAGGGCAGCGAGGGCGTCGCGGTCACAGCGGCTGGGTTACGAAAGTTCCGGCGCACCGGCCGCCGTCGTCAGCCACTTCTGCTGTAGCGCCTTGAGCGTGCCGTCGGCACGCAGGGCGTCCACCGCCTTGGTGACGCAGGACGTGAGCGAACTGCCGTGATCGAGGACCAGTCCGAACTGTTCCGGCTGGCCCGTCACTGCCAACTGCCCGACGATCGTCGACCCCTGGATCTCGGCGGCGGTGATGTAGAGGCCGGTGGGCAGGTCAACCACCAGGCCGTCGACCGTGCCGTTCTTGAGGGCCTGCACGGCGAGGTCGTTCGTCGGGTATTCGCGTGGCGTACCGCCGGGCTTGATGACGTTGTTGATCGCCTCCAGGCTCGTCGTGCCCTTCTGCGCGGCCAGCCGGGCGCCGTGCAGGCCGGAGATGCTCGTCGCCTTGCTGTACTTGTTGCTCTTCAGGGCCACGACAGCCTGCGCGACCTCGTAGTAGCCGCTGGAGAAGTCGACGACCTTGGCCCGCTTGGCGCTGATCGACACCTGGTTGATGTCGAAGTCGAACTTCTTTGGCGTCGGCGCGATCACGCTGTTGAACGGTGCGACGACCCATTTGACCGTGTCGTATCCGAGCTGCTTGCCGACGGCGTAGGCGACCGCCGATTCGAAGCCCTTGCCGTTGGAGGGTTTGTTGTCGACGAACCATGGCTCGTAGGCCGGCGAATCGGTGGCGACCGTCAGGACTCCGGGGGTCTGCGTCTGCATCGACTCGGGGGTGCACGCCGCCTGCGCGCTCGTCGACCCCGACGGCGCCGCCGTCTTCTGGTTTCCCGCGCCGCCGTCGCTCTTGGCGGCGCAGGCGGTTGCGGTGAGCAGGGCCGCGCCGATGATCGACACGAACGCGAGACGTCGGTACATGAGCTTCTCCGGAGGTTCAGCGGGCGTCAGCCGGACGGCGAAGTGTATCGACCGGGCGGGATTTCACGCGGCGAGATATGGGGGTGGCGGCGTTCCGTCGAGAGCGAGGGCCACCGCCGCGCGGGCGGCGACCGGGCCGACGAGGTTGCCGGTCCCGTTGTATCCGCCGACGGCGACGACCCCCTCGTCGACGAGGCTGCACAGCGGACGGGCGTCGGCGGTGAAGCCGACCGAGGCGCCCCAGCGGTGCGTCACCTCGACCGGTCGGCCGGCCATCCGGGCCGCCACGCCCTCGATGTAGCGCTGCACCTGCCGGCTCGGGTCGGTCGACCCCGTCCACTCCGCCTTGACGAACCGATCGCGGCCGCCGCCGACGTACAGGCGTCCGTCGACCCCTTGCTGCGCGTAGTCGTAACCCCAGCGTCCGTAGATCGGGCACGGCAGCCGGCCCGGCGGCACCGGGGCGGTGGCCAGCATCTGCAGCCGGGCGGTGCGGAGGCGCCGCGCCACCTTGGGAACGACTCGGCCCAGCTTGCCGTCGATCGCGACGATCACCACGCCCGCCTCAACGGCTCCGCAGTCCGTCAACACCAGGCCGGCCCGCACGCGTTGCACGCGGGTGCGTTCGTGGAGCAGCGCGCGGTGCTCGAGACGTCCGGCGATCTCGATCACCCGCTGAGCCGGGTTCACGGCGGCGTCGTCGGGCAGGAAGAGCCCGCGACCGAGGGGGCCGTCGTAGTCCTCGACCGCGATGCCGTACCGCCGAAGCGCGGCCGCATGCGCGGCACAGTCCTTGATCTCGGCGTCGCGGTCGGCCTGCTCGGCGTCGTCGGCGGGATCGCCCGGCAGGCCGGCCAGCCGGATCGAGCCGACGCGGCGCACGATGCCCGGCCGCATGGTGGCGACGATCCGGTCGAGCTCGGCGAGAGTTTCGCGGTACAGATCGACCGCGCACTCGCCCCACAGTTCGATCGCTTCGTGCAAGGACGGCGCCGGGCCGGCGACCAGGAATCCGCCGTTGCGACCCGCCGCGCCGGCGGCCACCCGCCCGGCGTCGACCCCGATGACGGACAGCCCGCGCTCGACGAGCGCCTCCACCGCAGCCAGCCCGGACGCCCCCAGACCGACCACACACGCGTCGGCGCGCCGGTCACCTGGGAGTTGCGGCAGACCCGGCCACCCAACGACTGACGCCGCGTCGTCCCAGCCGACCGTCATAGGACCTTGGAGAGGAACGCCTTAGTCCGCTCATGGTGCGGGTTCGCGAGCACCTCGCGGGGATCGCCCGCCTCGACGACGACGCCGGCGTCCATGAACACGAGCTGGTCGGCGACCTCGCGGGCGAAGCCCATCTCGTGCGTGACGACGACCATCGTCATGCCCTCCTTGGCCAGCTCCTTCATCGCGTCGAGCACCTCGCCGACGAGCTCGGGGTCCAGCGCGGACGTCGGCTCGTCGAAGAGCATCAGCTTGGGCTTCATGGCCAGCGCGCGGGCGATCGCGACGCGCTGCTGCTGCCCGCCGGACAGCTGGGCGGGGTACGCCTTTTCCTTACCTTCCAGACCGACGCGGGACAACAGGCTGCGCGCCGTTTCGACGGCTTCGCGCTTGCTGACCTTCCGGACCCGCGTCGGCGCTTCGATGATGTTCTGCAGCGCGGTCATGTGCGGGAACAGGTTGAAGTGCTGGAACACCATGCCGATGTCGCGCCGCTGCTTAGCTGCGTCGCGCGGGTGCAGTTCGTGCAACTTGTCGCCCCGCTCGCGATAGCCCATCAGGACGCCGTCCACGTAGAGCCGGCCGCCAGTGATTTGCTCCAGGTGGTTCACGCACCGCAGGAAGGTCGTCTTACCGGACCCGGACGGCCCGACCAGGCAGGTGACCTCACCCCGGCCGATCGTCAGATCGATGCTCTTGAGCACCTGCAGGCCACCGAAGCTCTTCTCGACCGCCACTGCGCGCACCATGGGGGTGTCGGCTGACGAGGCGTCCTTGGCCAGGCTGGTCACATCGGCCCCCCTGCCGAGTGGCCCGGGCCCATCGCGTCGGCGAGGGCTTGCAACTGGCGGCCGGTCAGCTTGCGGGAGGCTCCGCGGGCGAAGCGCTTCTCGAGGAAGTACTGGCCGACCATCAGCACGCTCGTGATCGCCAGGTACCAGGTGGCCGCGACCATCAGCAGCGGGATCGGGCGGAAGATGACGCCCGCGATCTGTGCCTGCTGGTTGTAGAGGTCGGTGCTCAGCGGGACGGCGACGACCAGCGACGTGGTCTTGAGCATGCTGATCAACTCGTTGCCCGTGGGCGGGATGATCACCCGCATCGCCTGTGGCAGGACGATGCGCCGCATGGTCTGTCCCCACGACATACCCAGCGCGGTCGCCGCCTCGTTCTGCCCCTCGCCGACCGACAGGATCCCGGCTCGGACGATCTCGGCCATGTACCCGGCCTCGTTGAGGCCCAGCCCCAGACAGGCGAAGAAGAACGCGGCCTGGACGGTCTTGATGTCGAGGTGGATCAACTGCGGCCCGAACGGCACACCGAAGGCCATCTGCGGGTACAGGGCCGTGAAGAGGCCCCAGAACACGAGCTGCACATAGACCGGCGTACCGCGAAAGATCCACAGGTACAGCCAGGAGACCCCTTGCAGCACCGGGTTCGGAGTCAGCCGCATGACCGCGAGGATCACGCCGAGCACGATGCCCAGCAGCATTGACCAGAACGTCACCTGGATCGTGACCCAGGCACCCTCTGAGATGCGTCGATCGAAGATGTACTTGCGGTAGGTGTCCCACTGGTAGTTGTCGTTCGTCGCGGCGCCGTAGATGAACAGGATGAGCAGCGCGAGAACGACGAACGCGGCGATCCAGCGGCCAGGACGGCGCAGCGGGACGGCTTTGATCCTGCCGTCCGCGGTGCCGGCTGGGTTGTTCGTCAGCTCTTCGCTCCGTTGATCGTGGCGGTCTTGATCTCGCCCGTCTGGACGCCCCACTTGGTGCAGATCTGGTGGTAGGTACCGTCGTCGATCAGCGTCTGCAGCGCCTTCTGCATCGCCGCGGCGAGCGACGAACCCTTCTTCACCGGCCAGCCGTAGGGTGCCGCCTCGCGGATCTCTCCAGCCTGGACGAGCTTTCCGCCGCTCTGCTTGATCGCGTACGCGGTGACCGGCGAGTCGGCCGACATCGCGTCGGACTTACCGAGGATGACGGCGTTGGTCGCGTCGTCCTGGCTCGTGTAGGCGAGGATCTTGATGGCCTTCTTGCCGGCCTTCGTGCACGCCTTGCTCAACGCCGGCAGCTCGTCGAGTTGCTCGGTCGTGGTCGATTGCACCGAGACGGTCAGGCCGCAGGCATTCGTCGGGTCGACCGTCTTGCCCTTGGGCGCCGCCCAGAGGATGCCGGCGCTGAAGTAGTCGACGAAGTCGTCGGTCTTCTCACGTTCCTTGGTGTCGGTGAACGACGACATGCCGATGTCGAACGTGCCGGCCTTCACCGAAGGGACAATCTTTTCGAATGCGGCCTGCCGATACTCGGTCGTGAGCCCGAGCACCTTGGCGGTCGCGTCCATGAGATCGACGTCGAAGCCCACGACCTTGCCGTTCTGGATGTACTCGTTCGGCGAGTACGGGACGTTGACGCCCACGATCAGCTTGCCGGCCGACTTGATATTGGCCGGGACGAGAGCCGCCAGGTCCGCTTGCTTACCCACCGTGTTGCTGACCGTGCCGGTGGGGCCGCTGCCCTCGCTATTGCTGGCACACCCGGTAAGGGCGAGCGCCGCGGCGACCGCGATTGACACTATGGATGCGGCGTGACGGGGACGTGACGACATCTGACCTCCGAGGGAACGGGCGTGGACTGCAGCCTAATCAGCCCCCATAGACCGCGGATAGGCCGTCGTCCGCCACGCCCAAGTGGTCCGTTGTGTCCCCTGTTACGGCAACGCGAGCTGGCTCTTGCCGAGCACGACCACGCCGCCTTCAGACAGGTGATACCGGGCCCGGTCGAGATCGGGTTCGAGGCCGATGTGCGCGCCCTCAGGCACGACGACGTCCTTGTCCAGGATCGCCTTGCGCACGACCGCCCCGCGGCCGATCTGCACGCCGTCCATCAGTACCGAACCCTCGACGTAGGCGCCCGCGTGTAGCCGGACGTTGGGGGCGAGCACGCTGTGCCGAACGGTCGCGCCGGCGATGATCGCGCCCGCCCCGACCATGGACTCCTGGGCGATCCCGCCTTCGACGAACTTCGCCGGCGGCAGCTGCGGGTGGTAGGTGTAGATCGGCCACAGCTGGTTGTACAGGTTGAAGATCGGGTGCACGGCGACGAGATCGACGTGGGCGTCGTAGTACGCGTCGATCGTCCCGACGTCGCGCCAGTAGCCGTGGTCGCGGTCCTCCGCGCCGGGCACGTCGTTGGCGGCGAAGTCGTACACGTACGCGTCGCCCTTCTTGACCATCATCGGCATGATGTTGGTCCCCATGTCGTGCACCGACTGCTCGTCGTCGGCGTCCTCGCGCAGCGCCTCGAGGAGGGCGTCGGTGGTGAAGACGTAGTTGCCCATCGACGCGTACGTCTGGTCGGGGTCGTCGTGCAGCGCCGGGGCGTCGGCCGGCTTCTCGAGGAACTCGACGATGCGGCCGTCGGGGTCGGCGTCGATGATGCCGAAGGCGCTGCCCTCGGACCGCGGCACCCGGATGCCCGCGACGGTGGCCCCAGCGCCGGAGTCGATGTGCTGGGCGACCATCTGGCGCGGGTCCATGCGATACACGTGGTCCGCCCCGAACACGATGATGTAGTCCGGCTTGTCGTCGTAGATCAGGTTGGCCGACTGCAGGATCGCGTCGGCGCTGCCGGTGTACCAGCGCGGACCCAGGCGCTGCTGGGCCGGCACCGGGGTGATGTAGTTGCCCAGCACGGTGGACATCCGCCACGTCTGGGTGATGTGCCGGTCCAGCGAGTGGGACTTGTACTGGGTCAGCACGCAGATGCGCAGGTAACCCGCGTTGACGAGGTTCGACAGGACGAAGTCGATCAGTCGGTAGTTGCCCCCGAATGGGACCGCCGGCTTCGCGCGGTCCGCGGTGAGCGGCCAGAGTCGCTTCCCTTCCCCGCCTGCGAGGACGATGCCGAGCACCCGCGGCTCCCGAGCCATGCCCCAAACCCTAGTCCCACTCGTGGTTACGGTGATGCCATGCGAGTCGCCATCTTGTCGCGCGAGTACCCGCCCGAGGTGTACGGCGGGGCCGGGGTCCACGTCGAGTTCCTCGTTCGGGAGCTGCGCAAACTCGTCGACGTCGACGTCCACTGCTTCGGCGCGCCGAGGGCCGAGGCCGGCACCTACGCCTACGCGACACCATCCGGTCTGGCCGAGGCGAACAGCGCTCTGCGCACGCTCGGGGTCGACCTCGAGATGGCCGCCGCCGTGGCCGGGGCCGACGTTCTGCACTCCCACACCTGGTACGCCAACGTGGCCGGAGTGCTGGGCGCGCAGTTGCACGGCGTGCCGCACGTGCTGACCGCGCACTCACTCGAGCCGCAACGGCCCTGGAAGGCCGAGCAGCTGGGCGGCGGCTACCTGGTGTCGTCCTGGGCCGAGCGGCAGGCCTACGAGACGGCCAACGCGATCGTGGCGGTGTCCTACGGCATGCGCGCGGACGTCCTGGACGCCTACCCCTTCGTCGACCCGGCCAAGGTTCACGTGATCCACAACGGCATCGACACCACGCTCTACGCGCCGAATCGCGACGATGCGGCGCTGGTGCGTCACGGCATCGATCCGGACCGCCCCATGGCGGTCTTCGTCGGCCGGATCACGCGGCAGAAGGGGCTGGTGCACCTGCTGCACGCGGCCGAGCAGTTCGACCCCGACATCCAGCTCGTGCTCTGCGCCGGCGCTCCGGACACGCCCGAGATCGCGGCCGAGGCCGAGGCCGCGTTCGCACACCTGGCCACCACTCGATCGGGAGTCGTATGGCTTCGCGAGATGCTGCCCCGCGATCAGGTCACCCAGCTCCTGACGCACGCGACCGTGTTCGTGTGCCCGTCCGTGTACGAGCCGCTCGGCATCGTGAACCTCGAGGCCATGTCGTGCGAGACGGCCGTGGTGGCCAGCGCCGTGGGAGGCATTCCTGAGGTCGTGGCCGACGGCCGCACCGGGACGCTGGTCCCCTACTACGCCGTCTCGGCCGCGGAGTTCGAGGCGGGACTGGCCGAGGCCGTCAACGCGCTCTGCGCCGATCCGACCCGCGCCGCGGCGATGGGCCTCGCCGGCCGCGAGCGGGCGATCCACGAGTTCGGCTGGGACACCATCGCGCATCGCACCGTCGAGCTCTACGAATCGCTGCCCTGATCCCGCCCCCGCCCCCGCCCACCCCGCGACCCCGCGCCCACCCCGCCCGCGCTTTGCACCTTTCAGCTCCCCAAATCGGTCCGATTTGGGGAGCTGAAAGGTGCAAAGCGCGGATCAGGGACGGACGAACACCGCCGTTTGGGTGCCCGGCTCGACTTCGGTGAAGCCGCCGTCGTGGACGACCGGGGCTCCGCTGGCAAGCGCGTCGCGCCATTGCCGGGGTGAGGCGTCCCGGACGGCAAGCGGGAAGTCCTCGTCGCGCCACCGGGAGCGGGCTGCCGGCGGCAGCGAGCGCCAGCCGAGCTGGGAAGCATGGGCGGCCTGGGCCATCGCCTTGCCGGTGGTCATCTCGGCGTGCGGCGAGAGCAGCACGAGCGGAACGCCGGGTCGGACATCGGGCAGTGGCCCAGGGTCGTCCAGGTTGGTCCCGCCGACCTGCAGCCGGGCCAGCTCCGGTGGCCAGGCGTCGACCAGGACCGGGGGGTAGACCCTCAGCTCGGCCGAGCCGTGCACCACGTCCAACCCGTCGACCGTGAGCGCACGCCGCCACTCGGCCCCTCGTGCGCGACGCACCACCTTGCGGATGCGCTGGCCGTCCCAGGCCGCCACAGCGTCCAGCCATTCCGGACGATCGCAGGTGAGCATGAGCAGCACCCCGCGGGCGGCGGCCTCCAGCGCATCGATGCGGGTCGGCGGCTCGTCCCGCTCGATCCGCACGACGAACGGCAGCACGAGCTCGTCGGTCATCCCAGCGATTCCACCCAGTTGTGCAACAACCGAGCGCCGAAGCCGGTCGCACCCTGCGAGAGCACGCCGTCGTCGTTCGCCGCGCGTCCGGGTCCAGCGATGTCGAGGTGCGCCCAGGGCACGTCCTTCGCGAACGGTCGCAGGAACAAGGCAGCGGTGATGGCGCCGGGATTTCCCGGCGAGTTCGTGGCATCGGCGATCGGCGACGAGAGCGCCGACTGGTACTCGGTCGGCAGCGGCATGCGCCACAACGGTTCGCCGGTCGCTTCGCCGGCCGCGAGCAGCCCGTCGGCGAGCGGATCGGACGTGGCGAACAGCCCGCCGGTCCGCAGTCCCAGCGCGATCTTCATCGCGCCCGTCAGCGTGGCGATGTCGACGAGAGCGGTGGGGCGCAGCCGCGTTGCCGCGTACGCCAGAGCATCGGCGAGGACGATGCGCCCCTCGGCGTCGGTGTTGCCGATCTCGCTGGTACGCCCGCCGACGTGCCGCACGACGTCGCCGGGCCGATAGGACGAGCCGGACAGCGCGTTCTCGGCGGCGGGCACCAGTGCGGTGACGTGCACCGGCACCCGGGCGGCCGCGATCGCGTGCAGCGCGGCCAGAACCGCGGCCCCGCCGGACATGTCGGTGTACATCGTGTTCATGCCGCCACCGGTCTTGCGATTCACGCCGCCGGTGTCGAAGGTGATGCCCTTGCCGACGAGCGTGACGTGGATGCCCCGGCGTGCACCGCGGGGCTTCCAACGCGCCTCGATGAGCCGGGGCGGAGCGGCCGATCCGCCGCCGACCGCGAGGACGCCGCCGAATCCGTTCTCAGCCAGCCATGGCACGTCGTGCTCGTCGACGTCCACGCCGAGCGGGGTCAGCGTGCGCGCCGCCTGCGCAGCGAGCCAGCCGGGAGTCTTCTGACCCGACCGCGTGTTCGCGAGGTCGCGGGCCCAGAGGGTCGCTGTTGCGCCACGTCGGCCACGCTCGATCGCGGCCTCGTCCTCGGCGCCGCAGAGTTCGACCAGTCCGGGGCCGGGATCGGGTGACGTGGCCCGGGTGAATCGGTAACAGCCGAGAGCCAGCCCTTCGACGAATGCGACGAGACGGGCGCCGGCGAGATCGCTGGCGTCGAGCGCAGAGCGGCCCCCGGGCAGGTCGCGGGCCAGCCGCCCGGCCGCCGCCCGCACCTCGGCCGGGTCGTGGCCGACGTCGATGGGAGCGGCTGATTCCGAGCGCGGCGCGCTGCGGATCTCGACTCTGCCGACCGCCATGCCTTGTGATCCTTCCTGACGTGGGTGCTGGGGACAGCACTCGGCCCCGGATCCGATCCTGGGATCGGGGCCGGGGCCGGGTAACGAGACCTATCCGACGGCTGCCTTGAGCGCGTCCCCGAGAGCACCCGCCTCGTCCGGCGACAGCTCTACGACGAGACGCCCGCCGCCCTCAAGCGGCACGCGCATCACGATGCCGCGGCCTTCCTTCGTGACCTCGAGCGGGCCATCGCCCGTCCGCGGCTTCATGGCCGCCATGCGTACCTCCTTGGTGAGCTGCGCTCACGATCCCGACGAAATCAGTACGGGCCGCATCGCTGCGGCGCCGTGTGTAGCGCCATTCTCCCGCATGGCAGGCGGTTCGCCCAATCCAGGGGT
Source organism: Pseudonocardiales bacterium (assembly GCA_032160665.1). Lineage (GTDB taxonomy): Bacteria > Actinomycetota > Actinomycetes > Mycobacteriales > Jatrophihabitantaceae > Jatrophihabitans. The sequence goes on along the minus strand of JAVHVH010000160.1, from coordinate 10,402 downwards.
CGCGGTAGCGTCGGCCCGTCAGCCGATCGAGAGGAGCCCCAAGGTGGCGGATGTGCTGCTGGTCGAGCGGAGCGAGGGCGTCGCGACACTGATCATGAATCGGCCCGACTCGATGAACTCCCTGTCGGTGGAGCTGAAGGAGACGCTGCTCGATGCGGTTCGCGACGTCTCGGGCGATCCGGCGGTGCGGGCGGTGGTGCTGGCCGGCTCCGGACGCGGCTTCTGCGTCGGCCAGGACCTGCGCGAGCACGTTGCCCTGCTGGAGGCGAACGACCCGTCGCCACTGTCGACGGTCGCCGACCACTACAACCCGCTCATCCTCGCGCTATCGCGCATGCCGAAGCCGGTGATCGCGGCGGTCAACGGCATGGCCGCCGGAGCGGGCGCCGGGATCAGCTTCGCCTGCGACTTCCGAATCGCGGCCAAGACGGCCGGCTTCCTGATCGCGTTTGCGAACGTCGGGCTCACCCTCGACAGCGGTGTCTCGTGGACGCTGCCGCGCATCGTCGGTGCCGCCCGGGCCACTGCACTGTCCATCCTGGCCGAGCCGATCACCGCCGATGCGGCGCTGGAGATGGGCCTGGTCAACGCCGTAGTCGAGCCGGAACGCGTCCTGCCCGCGGCGCAGGAACTCGCGCTGCGCCTCGCCGCGGGGCCGACGGCTGCCTATGCCGCGATCAAGGCGTCGCTGGCCTATGCCGCGACGTCCGACCTCGAAGCCGCGCTGGCCATGGAAGGCGAGTTGCAGGTGGCCATGGGGCAGACCGAGGACCACCGGACCGCGACCGCCGCGTTCATCGCCAAGCAGAAGGCGACCTTCATCGGACGCTAGCGCGGCGCCGAGGCGCGCCAGCAGGTCTTGACGTGGTCGTCCACCATCCCGGTGGCCTGCATCAACGCGTAGGCGGTGGTGGGTCCGACGAATCGCAGTCCGCGCCGTTTGAGTTCGTTGGCCATCGCCACGGACTCCGGCGAACTTGCCGGGACCTCGCTGAGGCTGCGTGGCCGTTTGCGCCGCCCGGTCGGCGCGAAGGACCAGAGCAGGGCGTCCAGGCCGTCGGGCACCGAGGTGCGGATCGCGCGGGCGTTCGCGATGGTGGCGTCGATCTTGGCGCGGTTGCGGACGATTCCCGCGTCGGCGAGCAGGCGCAGCACATCGGCGTCGTCGAACCCGGCCACCGCGTCCACGTCGAACCCGGCGAAGGCGGTGCGAAAGGCCGGGCGTTTGCGCAGGATCACCAGCCAGGACAGTCCGGACTGGAACGCCTCGAGCGACAGACGTTCGAACAGCGCGCTCTCGCCGTGCAGCGGCCGGCCCCACTCGTCGTCGTGGTATGCCACGTACTCCGGCGCCGACGTGGCCCAGCCGCAGCGCGGACGATCAGGGGCGCTCATCGCCGCCAGATGATTCGACGGCCGGTGGCGGCACGGTGACTCCGCGGCGGCGACGCTGGCGACGCGGCGCGGAACCCCCAGTGTCCGACCCGGGCGCAGGCTCCGACAGCGCGTCCTCGATGACCTGCGGAAAGGGCTCCGGCTCGGGTTCGGGCTGGGGCTCGGGCTGCGATGGTTCGACATCCTCGGCGGCTGGCTCGTCGACGACGGGTTCGGACCCGACGATCCCGCGCCGGCGACGTCGACCTCGCCGCGCCACACCCTCAGCCGCAGTTGCCTCGACCGCCGGCGCCGATGAACCGGCGTCCAGCACCACCGGCTCGGCCTCGGGTTCAGGGGGCCTTGCTTCCCTGGCCGGCGGTTCCTCGGCCGGCGGCTCGGCTACCGGCGGCTCGGCTACCGGCGGCTCGGCCAGGGGCCGCTCCACTACCGCCGGCTCGGCTGACGCCGGCTCGTCTGCGGGCGGTTCGGCTACCGGCAGCTCCACGACGGGCGGCTCGGCGACGACCGCCCTGCTCCGGCGGCGGCGCTCGCGACGGGAGAGCTTCTCGGCCGCCGGCGCCGATGCTTCGGCACCGGCCGGCTCGGCCTCGGCCGGTGGAGCCCACGGGTTCGGCCCCGCCGGTGCGGATTGCGCACTGGACGCCCAGGCGGGCCCCCCTGAGAGCGGGCCAGCCGGGGGTGCTGCCGGAGCGCCCCACGCCGGACCACCCTGAACCGGACCAGCCGGTCGCGCTGCCGCAGCGCCCCACGCCGGACCACCCTGAACCGGACCAGTCGGCGGCGCTCCCTGAGCACTCCACGCCGGACCTCCGTCCTGACCCGCAGCCGCCGATGCCGCCGCAGGGGCGGCCCACGGAGGCACGACCGGTGGCGCTCCCGCCGGCCCGGCGGGCATCGCCCACGGCGGCGGGACCGGCCACGCGGTCGGAGCCGCGGTGACCGCCCACGGCGGAGCAGCCGGATTCTCGTGACTTGGGGCGGCGGACGGCTCGTCCCCGCGCAGCCGGGCGATCTCGGCGTCGCGTGAGCGCAGTTCCGTAGCGAGGCGGTCGAGCAGCAAATCTGTCTCGGCGAAGCGGTATCCGCGCAGCGCCACCGGCAGCCGCACCGCGTCGACGTCCTCGGGTTGCAGGACACGCTCCAGCGGCAATTCCCAGGGCGGTTCGTCGCGCAACGGAGGTGCGATCTGCTCGCCCGCCGGCAGGAAGCGGGCGGCGAGGCCGAACAGCCCAGCGGCGAGCACGACCGCCAGGAGCCCGTACCAGAGCAGATGCAACACCCGATGATCGTGCCATGCCAGGCTGATGCAGTGACGCTGACGCTCGGGCCGCGGGCAATGCTTCCCGGTGACTTCGCCGTCATGGCCATTCCGGATCGCACCCCGGGCAAACACCGGGTGCGCCATCGTGTGCTGACGCGGTCCCCCTCGACCCCACGCATGACTTCGGTAGGAACACCCGCCATTCACTCGAGCTGACCGACGACTCGATGAACTCGCCGCCACCGCCTGGCCGGTGCTGGTCGCGCTGTCGCGAGAGGATTTCGTCGGGGAGACCCTGGGCCTCCCGCCGACTGACCGGGTCGAGGGGGCGCTGGCAGCAACGGCGATCTCGGCGTGGCCGGGGGCGCGAGTCGTCCGGACCCATGACGTCCTCGCGACCCGGCCGGTCCTCGACATGGTGGCCGCGATCCGCGGTGGCCGGCCACCCACCGTTGCCCGCCGCGGCCTGGCCTGACGCCCGGGCGGCTAGTCGAGCCGGAACGTCTTGCGGGATGCGACGGTCTCGCGCAGCTCGTCGGAGAGATCGGCGCCCGCCTCGAGCAGCCCCGGCAGCAGCTCCGGCCAGGTGACCACGGCGCGAAAGACCATCGACACGCTGACCCGATGGCTCGGTCGGTGCACGACGTCGATGGCGTCCCCGGCCCTGATCGTCCCGGGCGACACGACTCGCAAGTAGGTGCCCGGGCGGGCGACCCGGGTGAACATCTTCAGCCAGCCGACCTCGCCGACCCAGCCGCGGAAGGTCGAGCACGGGATCCGGGGGCAAGTCACCTGGAGCACCACCGAATCGCCGATCTGCCACCGTTCGCCGATCCGGGCGTCGCTGATGTCCAGGTCGTCGGTCGTCAGGTTCTCGCCGAAGAACCCGTCCGGCAGCTCCCGCCTCAACCGGAGCTGCCAATCGTCGAGATCCTCGCGCGCAAACGCGTACACGGCCTGGTCGCTGCCGCCGTGATGCGCCGCGTCACCGATGAAGTCACCGACCAGGCCGCTGCCCAGTCCCGTGCCCTTCGGCCCGGGATCGCGAACCTCAACGGTCTTGCCGACGGACCGCTTGTCGATGCCCGTGTCGCGTTTGGACGTGTGCGGGTTCGGCGCCGCACTGGCGAGGTTCACCGATCGGAGCAGCGCCATGGACGGCGACGCTAATCGGCTATCGCGCTTCGCGCGACAATCTCTTCCGGAATGAGTCGGGCCAGCAGCTCCTCAGGCACCGCGTTACGCCGGCCGAACTCCTCGGCGTTCGCCACGCCCATGTAGCGCCCGCCGATCTTGGTGGCCCAGTCCAGCATCGCGCCGAGGTCAGCTGAGATCTCGACGTGGCCGGTGATGGTGACGAAGGCGAACGGCGGGATGGCTTCGTCGACCGTGAGCGCGGCCTGGCCGCTGCGGCGAAGGTTTCGACCCTTGACGGTCTCGCGCCCGGTCGTGAACACCACGGTGTCGCCGTCGAGGACGAACCAGATCGGCGCGGCGTGCGGCCGGCCGTCCTCGCGCACGGTCGACAGCACGCCGGTCCTGGTGCCCGCGCTCAGGAACGCGCGCCGTTCCTCGTCCGTCATCACCTTGGCCATGGGTTCAGCCTACGAGTCCGGTACGTGATGGACTGTCGCCCATGACCGACGCCGCCGTGTTGCACGAGCGCCTGCCCGACGGCATCGCGGTCGTGCGCCTCAACCGTCCGGATCGACGCAATGCCTTGGACTCGGCCGCCCTCGCCCTGGTCAACGACATCCTGGACGACCTGGCCGAGGATGGCCGGCTGCGCGTGCTCGTCCTGTCCACGACCAGCACCACGGCACTGTGCGCGGGAGCCGATGTCGCGGAGGCGCTCGACCACGACGCCGGCGTCGCCCGGATGGCCGCGTTCACGCGCATGTACGCGGCGATCGACGCGTTCCCGGTGCCCGTGATCGCAGTGTGCGTCGGCAACTGCGTCGGGGCGGGCGCGGAACTCGTCGCCGGCAGCGACCTGCGCGTCGGCGGCGACAACCTCAAGCTCGCCTGGGCCGGCGCCCGCCTCGGCGTCCCGGTCGGGCCGGCGCGACTCGCGCCGCTCATCGGCGTCTCGCGGGCGAAGGACCTGGTCTACACCGGACGGGCCGTCGGGATGACGGAGGCGCAGGACCTCGGCCTGTTGCACCGCACGGCGGCTGCGGACGAGGCCGAGGCCGTCGCGATCGAACTAGCGGCCGAGATCGCCGCGCAGTCACCAGGCGGCATCAGGGTGCTCAAGCAGATGTTCCGCGAGCTCGACCGCACTGGCGAGCGGGTCGCGTACGAGAACGAGCGGCTGATGCACTTCCAGCAACACGGCGCCGGCCTGCCGCGCGGCACGAATTGACCCCGCCACCGCGCGGCCGCTTGAATCCGGGCATGGCGACGGTATTGGTGACGGGTGCAGCTCGCGGGATCGGCCGGGCAACGGTGGGCCGGTTGTCGGGCGCGGGGTGGACGGTCCTGGCGGGCGTGCGCAGGGAGCCCGACGGGAAGGCACTCGTCGACGAGTTCGGCGATCGGGTCCGTCCGATCCAACTGGACATCACCGACCCCGACGACCTCGCCGCGCTTCCCGCGCACCTTCCCGAACGCCTCGACGCAGTCGTCAACAACGCCGGTGTGGTGGTAGGCGGAGCGGTCGAGACGCTCACCCTCGATGAGCTGCGCCGACAGTTCGAGATCAACGTCGTCGGCCAGGTCGGGATCACTCAAGCGGTCCTACCACTCCTGCGGGCCAGCAAGGGTCGGATCGTGTTCGTCTCGTCGCTCAGCGGCCGGATCTCGACGCCGATGACCGGCGCGTACAACGCATCCAAGTTCGCGGTCGAGGGTCTGGCCGACGCGCTCCGCGTCGAGCTGCGTCCGTGGTCGATCCCGGTCGTGCTCGTCGAACCCGGCCCGTCCGCCACTGACATGTGGGGCGACGCGCTCATCACATTCGACACGGTCGCAGCGCAGCTCAGCGCGGAGCACCGCGCCCTTTATGCCCGCCACCTCGTCGGAACGCGCAAGCTCCTCGCCCGCGTGCAGAAGATCGCGGTGCCCGTCGAGCGGGTGTCCGCGACCATCGAGCGGGCGCTGACGGCGAAACGTCCCAAGGCGCGCTATCCGGTGGACGCGGCCAGCCGGGCGCAGCTCATCGGTACGGCGATCACGCCCACGCGCGTGCTGGACGCGGTCTTCGCCCGCGTGTCAGGGGCCCGCTGAGCAGGTGAGGGCGGCGAACGCCTCGTCGACGGTCGTCGTCCGGCGCAACGTGTCCAGCGCTGACGTCCGGACGAATCCGGTGCCCCGCAGGTCGCTCAGATAGCTCCAGAGCGGGGCGTAGAAACCATCCGGATCGAGGACCACGACGGGCTTGGCATGCATGTCGAGTGACGCGGACGTCCAGACCTCGAACAGTTCCTCGAGCGTCCCGATGCCGCCGGGCAGCGCGAGGAACCCGTCGGATCGTTCGTCCATGATCCGCTTCCGCTCGCGCATGGTGTCGACGACGATGAGCTCGTCGGCGTCGGTGTCGGCAACCTCGAGCGGCATCAGATGCACCGGGATGACGCCGATGGTGTGCGCTCCCCCGGTGCGAGCGGCCCGGGCGACCGCCCCCATCATCGACACCCGACCGCCGCCCGACACGAGACCGTGCCCGTCGGCAGCGAGGCGCTCACCGACGGCGGTCGCCAGCGCAACGTAGCCCGCGTCGATCGATTCGGAGGACGAGCAGTAGACGCAGATGTTCACTGTCCGTCGTGTTTCTGAACCTGCGGGTCCTCGGCCGCGACGGCCTCCTCCGCGTCGTTCTGTTCCGATCGTGAGCCGCCCGCGCTGACAATCCGTTCGACGACCTCGTCCACGTCGTCGGTGAGATGGACCAGGTCCAGATCGGCCGCACCGACCTTGCCGGCGTCGACCACGGTGTCCCGCAGCCAGTTCAGCAGCCCGCGCCAGTAGTGCGTCCCGTACAGGATCACCGGGAAGCGGGTGACCTTCTGGGTCTGCACGAGCGTCAACGCCTCGAACATCTCGTCGAGCGTGCCGAAACCGCCGGGCATGATCACGAAGGCTTGTGCATACTTGACGAACATCGTCTTGCGGGCGAAGAAGTAGCGGAAGTTGATGCCAACGTCGACCCAGTCGTTGAGGCTCTGCTCGAACGGCAGCTCGATGCCGAGGCCGACGGAGACCCCGCCCGCCTCGGACGCGCCGCGGTTGACGGCTTCCATCGCCCCGGGCCCGCCGCCGGTGATCACGGCGAAGCCGGCCCGGGCCAGCGCGCCCCCGATCGCAAGTCCCCATTCGTACTCCGGGTGACCGGGCCGGGTCCGGGCCGAGCCGAACACCGAGACCGCCGCGCCGAGTTCCGCGAGCAGACCGAAGCCCTCGACGAACTCACTTTGGATGCGAAGGACGCGCCACGGGTCGGTGTGCACCCACGCGGACGAGCCACGCGAGTCGAGCAGCCGCTGATCCGTCGTGCCCGCACTCACCTGGCCGCGCCGCAGCAGGACCGGGCCCCGGTGCTGCTCGGTTCGCTCGTCGTCGTTCGCCATGTCTCGGACGGTAGTGCCCGCGTGGGCCGCGCGCCGTCTTGGCCCCGGCAACCGGGACGCCACTGACGCGGGGCCACGACGGAGGAGCTCAGGTCGCGGGCGTGGGGATGCGGTGCACCGTGAGCGGCACGGTCGCCGCGTGGAACTTGGTCCGGCCGAGGTAGACGCCCTGCCTCAGCCGACCCGCTGAGCTGACCAGATTCCGGGCTGAAACCTGGTCATCTCAGCCGGTCGGCGGTCGGCGACCTTGTCGACGTGCCGCATACGCGACATCCTGTCCCAAACCGTACCGACGGTGCGTGAGGCCAACCGGGGCCGCCGCCACCGCCCCGGATGCCCTGGAGGCCGTCTTGACGCGTACCCGATCCGCCCTCCGCCGCGTGACCGTCGTCGCCGCGGCCAGTGTCATTTCCGTTGGCGTGCTGACCGCATCACCCGCCGCTGCCGGCGCCGGCCCGGCCAGTGGCGCGCGGTTGGCCGCGGCCCTGCAGAGCTTGGACCGCTCCGTCGCGTTCGCAGGCACCGCGTGGGGCGTCGACCCCGCCTCGCATCAGGTGGTCGTGTCCGTCGACCGCACTGTCACCGGACACCGTCTGGCCGCGGTTCGCGCCGCCGTCCATCGCCTCGGCTCGGCGGCGCGGCTGCAGACGGCCGCCGGCACCTTCCACCTCGACATCTCCGGCGGGGACGCGATCTACGGATCGAGGTATCGCTGCTCGCTCGGCTTCAACGTCGTCAAGGGCGCCACCCACTACTTCCTGACTGCGGGTCACTGCGGCAAGTCGGAAGCCAGGTGGTGGACCTCGGCGAGCCACACGACATTCCTCGGCAACACGGTCGGCGCGACGTTCCCGGGCAAGGACTACGCACTCGTGCAGTACGACCCCTCGTTCACCAACTATCCCGGGACGGTCGGCAGCCAAGAGATCACCACCGCCGCCAACGCATTCGTCGGCGAGTCGGTCACCCGACGCGGCAGCACGACCGGCATCCACAGTGGGAAGGTCACCGCGCTCAACGCGACGGTGCACTACAGCAGCGGTGGCACCGTGCGCGGACTCATTCAGACCACGGTGTGCGCCGAACCCGGCGACAGCGGCGGATCGCTGTACGACGGCACCGCCGCGATCGGCCTCACCTCGGGCGGCAGCGGCGACTGCAAGAGCGGCGGGACGACGTTCTTCCAGCCGGTCACCGCGGCACTGTCGGCCTACGGGGTTGCCATCTACTGAGCCATGACCGATGACCTGAACCCGTCCGGCGCGGACGATATCGACGTCGCGATGGTGCTGGCCGCGCACGCCGCCTTCGCCAAGGGCGACATCGATGCCGCGGTCGCGAACCTGCATCCCGACGTCGAGTGGATCGAGCCGGACGAGTTCCCCAACGGTGGCCGCCATGTCGGCCCGGCGGCCGTCGCGAACTACCTACGACAGTCCCACGACGTCTTCACCGTCGAGGACGGCCCGGTCACCCACCTGCATGCCTACGCCGACCCGGCGGACGCGATTCAGACCGGCTGAAGAGGTTGCCGCGGCGGATCGGGCAGCGTCACCTCGATCGCATCGCCGGGGCGCACCGCGCCGTCGCATACCACCACGGCCATGATCCCGGCCCGGCGAACGAGCGTGCCGTCGGGAGCCCGGTCCAGGACGGCGCGCTGCAGCCCGGACTGGAAGCGGTCCAGCTGCAGGCAGGGGTTGCGCAGGCCCGTCACCTCGATCATCGCGTCGGCGCCGAGCCGCAACCGAGTCCCGGTCGGCAGGGCGAGCAGCTCGAGGCCTCGCGTCGTGATGTTCTCGCCGAGATCCCCGGCCGCCACATCGAAGCCGCGCTCGACAAGTTCGTCCAGCAGCTCACCCGGGAGCAGGTGCACCTGGCGCAGGTTGGGGGCGGTCGGATCACGCCTGACCCGCGACCGGTGCTGAACGGTGGCACCGGAATGCGCGTCCCCCTCGACACCCAAGCCCGTCCGGAGTCGGATGTGTTCGACGGGTCGTTTGCTGAACCGGTGCGTGTCATCGCGGTGCACCGCGGCCACGACCGTCACGACACGAACCGCACGAGCGCGGCCTCCGCGTCGAGGACCCGCGCCACCGAGACGTGCTCTTCCGGCTTGTGCGCCAGGTTCGGGTCGCCCGGTCCGAAATTAACCGCCGGGATGCCGAGTTGGCCGAATTGGGCCACGTCCGTCCAACCCAGCTTCGCTCGGGCCGGGCCGCCGACCGCGGCGACGAAGCCGGCCGCGACCGGAGAGTCCAGTCCCGGCCGGGCACCAGGTGCGCTGTCGGTCAGCTCGACCTCGAAGCCCTCGAAGACGTCACGGACGTGGGCCAGGGCCTCGTCCTCTGAGCGGTCCGGCGCGAAGCGGTAGTTGACCGTGATCGCGCACTCGTCGGGAATCACGTTTCCGGCGACGCCGCCCGCAATGCCCACCGCATTCAGGCCTTCGCGGTAGGTAAGGCCGTCCACGTCCACGACGCGTGCCTCGTAGTCGGCGAGCCGGCCCAGAACCGGCGCCGCCGCGTGGATCGCGTTCGTACCCAGCCACGACCGCGCGCTGTGGGCCCGCACGCCGCAGGTGCGCACTACCGCTCGCAGGGTGCCCTGGCAGCCGCCCTCCACCGCACCATCGGTCGGCTCGAGCAGAATCGCGAGGTCGCCGGCCAGCACCTCCGGCCGAGTCCGCGCGAGCCGGCCCAGACCGTTGCGGGATGCCTCGACCTCCTCGCAGTCGTAGCTGACCCAGGTGAGGTCCACGCGTGGGTCCAGCGACCCCGTACCGACCAGGTGCGCGACTCGGAGCATGACGGCCAGGCCGGACTTCATGTCCGCCGTCCCGCAGCCCCACAACGTGTCGCCCGCCAGTCGCGAGGGGACGTTGTCGGCGATGGGCACCGTATCGAGGTGCCCGGCCAGCACGACGCGTTGGGTGCGTCCCAACGAGGTGCGGGCCACGACGACGTTGCCGTCGCGCTCGACCGACAGGTCCGGACACGCCCGCAGCGCGTCCCCGACGAGGTCGGCGAGTGGCTCCTCCGAACCCGAGACCGACTCGATGTCGACGAGCGCGGCGGTCAGCGCGGCAGCGTCCGCAGCGAGATCCAGCACGTTGGCGAGGCTACGCGGGCCGGCATTGTGCCTGGCACCGGATAAGCCCGGCGTCGCCCGCCGA
>JAVHVH010000135.1:0-2715 GCA_032160665.1 Pseudonocardiales bacterium | reverse complement strand
TGGCGCTCGCCCTCATCGCGCTGGCGACCTTCATCGTCCTGTTCCTGTTCACCGGCAGCGTGGTTGTGCCGCTGAAGGCGCTCGTGCTGAACATGCTGTCGCTGTCGGCGACGTTCGGCGCGATGGTGTGGGTGTTCCAGGAGGGACACCTGTCCGGGCTGCTCGGGTTCACGCCGACCGGCTACCTCGTGGCGAACATGGTGATTCTGATGTTCTGCCTCGCGTTCGGGATGTCCATGGACTACGAGGTGTTCCTGCTGTCACGCATCCGCGAGGAGTGGGTGAACTCCGACCGGACGGACGCGGCCAACCGGCGCGCCGTCGCGCTCGGACTGGCTCGCACCGGGCGGATCGTCACGGCCGCGGCGGCCCTGATGGCCATCGTGTTCGCGGCCATGGTCGGGTCGAAGGTCGCGTTCATGCAGCTGTTCGGGCTGGGGCTGACGATCGCGGTTCTCGCCGACGCCACCCTCGTACGTGGCATCCTGGTACCCGCGTTCATGCGACTGATGGGCCGGCGTAACTGGTGGGCACCAGCGCCGCTCGTCCGCCTGCACGAGCGCTTCGGCCTCAGCGAGGCCGAGCCCGCCCCGCACGTGAAGCTGGCACCTCCGAAGGAGCTGACCACGACCCGATGAGCGACGCTTGCGGAGCGATCAGGAGGTATCGGCGCGCCGAAGGCGGGCTCGGGCCGACGACGGGCCCGAGCGAAGCGAGCGGCCCCGAGGAGGTCCGATGAGCGACGCTTGCGGAGCGATCAGGAGGTATCGGCGCGCCGAAGGCGTGCTCGGGCCGACGACGGGCCCGAGCGAAGCGAGCGGCCCCGAGGAGGTCCGATGAGCGACGCTGCGGTTACGCCGTCGACGAGGAAGCCCCGCCGGAGGGCGTCCCGCGGTTCCGGGGAGCAGCTGCGAGCCGAGATCGTCGCCGCGGCCAAGGATCTGCTCGCGGCGTCGGCGAATTCCGACGCGGTGTCGATTCGCGCGGTGGCCGACGCGGTCGGCGTCACGTCCCCATCGATCTACCTGCACTTCGCCGACAAGGACGAACTGATCCACGCCGTCGTCGGCGACGTCTTCGCCGAGTTGGACGTGGCGATGGTGACAGCCGGCGACGCGGTCGAGGAACCGCTCGGCAAGCTGCGGGCGTACGGGCTGGCCTACGTCGAGTTCGCGATCGGACACCCGGAGCACTACCGCGTCGCGACGATGGGTCTCTCCGGTGTCGACGGATTGTCCGAGGGCCAGTCCCACCTGGACGAGATCCTCGCCGACTCGGCGTTCACCCACTTCATGGCCACCGTCACCGGGTGCATGGAGGCCGGGATCTTCACCCCCGGCGATCCGGTTCCGGTCACGCTGGAGCTGTGGTCGGCCGCGCACGGGATCGCCTCATTGATGATCGCCAAGCCGTACCTGCCCTGGGGCGACAAGATCGCGTTCGCCGATCGGATCCTCTGCTCGGCCGCGCTCGGGCACGCCACCCGCGACCTGCTCGGCGGCTCCCCGTCCGTGCAGGAGGTCACGGCCTGGCTCGCCGGTCAGCGCCGGCCGGCCCAGGCCCGTAACCGGTGAGTCGGCTGCTGCCCCGCGAGCTGCACAAGACCGAGCGGCCCAGTTCGACGGCGCAGTGGACGACGTTCGGTCGGGCGCTGGAGCTCGGCCGCGACTACGACGAGCGCATCGTCACCGACGCGTATGCGCCGGTGTTCCTGTCCGAGACGAGTCGGTTGCTGATCGCGCCGCTGAAGGCCGCCGGTCCGCTGGTCCGGGTGGCGGAGCGGCTCGAACTCGCCGGGCTGGCGGCGTCGGGGCTGTGCCGGCACCGCTTCATCGACGAGCATCTGGTGGCCGCGCTGCCGCAGGTCGACCAGGTGATGATCCTCGGCGCGGGGTATGACAGCCGGGCCTACCGGTTCAGCGCCGAGATCGACGAGCGGGCCGTTTTCGAGGTCGACCTCCCCCCGCTCTCGCGCCGCAAGGCCGCGATCATCGCCCGGAACGCCGAGCTGTTCGCGCACGCGTCCGTCCACCGCGTCGAGATCGACTTCCGCCGGCAGTCGCTGGCCGACCAACTCGCCCACTCGGGGTTCGTCACCGGCGTGCCGACGTTCGTCGTGTGGGAAGGCGTCAGCATGTACCTGACCCGCGCCGCGGTGCTCGACACCCTGACCGCGTTGGCCGCCGTCTGCGGCTCGGGCTCGGTGCTGGCGATGGACTTCTGGCAGCGCATCGGCGGGCGCGGGGTGTACGACCAGTTGCGTCGGGCGGGCGAGCGGGCGATCCGCCTGATCGGTGAGCCGATCGGATTCGCGATCGATGCCGACGCCGCTCCGGCGCTGCTCGAATCCGCCGGCTTCGGGGTCGTCGACCTCGCGGAGGCCGGTGAGATGACCGCGCGCTACGCGACTGCCGGCCGCCGCTGCGATGACGGGATGTACGTGGTGGCCGCGCGCCTGCGTTGAACGGGTGCCGGCTCGGGCCGCAGGCCGCCGGCGACTAGTTGATCTTCCTGCACCCGGCCCTCGTTGATCTTCCTGCACCTCGTGCCGGTGGACGCACCCAGCGCAGGAACATCAACGCGATCAGCACCTCAGCGCCCCGGCCCACTTGACCTTCCTGCACCACGCGCCCGTGGACGCACCCAGCGCAGGAACAACAACGCGACCAGCACCCCCGGCGCCCCGGCCCACCTGACCTTCCTGCACCCGCTACC
>JAVHVH010000131.1:0-4135 GCA_032160665.1 Pseudonocardiales bacterium | reverse complement strand
CGGAGAACATGACCGGCGCGGCGGCCTCGCCACCGACATCGACCCCCGGGGTGCGGAAGACGACCGATCCAGGCGTGTGACCCGGCGCGAAGTCGACACCGAACCGAAGCCCGGCGAGCTCGAGCGGCGCGGCCGGGTCGAGCAGCGCGATGTCGTCGGGCTCGGTCCACTCCAGCCGACCGCCGAACATGGTGCGGCTCTCCGGTGACAGTCCCTTCATCGGGTCAGCGAGCAGCTCACGGTCACCGGGGTGGATCCAGGCAGGGATCCCCTTCGCGCCGCAGACGGGCGTGACGGAGAACGTGTGGTCGAGGTGACCGTGCGTGAGCAGTACGGCGACCGGACGCAGGTTGTCCTGCCGCAGGACCTCGCCGGCCTCCACGACACCGCGCCGCCCTCGCGCGGGCTGTGATGGCGCGGCCCACCCCGCTGTCCGGGTTCCCCGAGTGGACGCCGGCCGAGCGCATGGTCGAGCTGGATGTCCTCGACACGTTCAGGCGGGTCTTCGAGCTGCACGGCTACGGGTCGCTCGAGACCCGGGCGGTCGAGCCGATGGACCAGCTCCTGCGCAAGGGCGAGATCGACAAGGAGGTCTACGTCCTGCGCCGTCTGCACGCCGACGATGCGGCGGGCGACAGCGGTCTGGGGCTGCACTTCGATCTGACCGTGCCATTCGCGCGGTACGTGCTCGAGCACGCGGGGCACCTCGAGTTCCCGTTCCGGCGCTTCCAGATCCAGAAGGTGTGGCGCGGCGAGCGGCCGCAGGACGGTCGTTATCGCGAGTTCACCCAGGCCGACATCGACGTCGTCGCCCGCGACACCCTGCCGTTCCACCACGACATAGAGGTTGCCCGGGTGATGGCCGAGGCCCTGGCCGCGCTGGACTTCCTGCCGCCGTTGCGACTCCAAGTCAACAACCGCAAGCTGATCGAGGGTTTCTATCGCGGCCTCGGCGCCGATGACGTGGCGGCCGTCATGCGCGCCGTCGACAAGCTGGACCGGGTGCCGGCCGACGCAGTCGCCGCCCAGCTGGTCCAGGACGCCGGGCTGACTCCCGAGCAGGCTGCGCAATGCTTGCGGCTCGCCGAGATCCGCTCTCCGGACTCCTCGTTCGTGTCGGCGGTCTGGGCGCTGGGCGTCGCGCATCCGATGCTCGACGAGGGCCTCGACGAGCTGGCCGCCGTCATCGACGGCTGCGCGGCGATCACGGGCGTCACGGTCGAGGCCGACCTGCGTATCGCCCGCGGCCTGGACTACTACACCGGGACGGTGTTCGAGACCCGGATGAGCGGCTTCGAGAGTCTGGGTTCGATCTGCTCGGGCGGGCGTTACGACTCGCTGGCCACGGACGGCAAGACGACCTACCCGGGCGTCGGTATCTCGCTCGGCGTCACGCGAATGCTCACGCCGCTGATCCAGCGTGGCCTGCTGACCGGATCGCGGCGTGTGCCGTCCGCCGTCCTCGTCGCGCTGGCGGACGAGGACTCCCGGGGGAGCTGCGATCAGCTTGCGCAGGTGCTTCGGGCCCGGGGGATCGCCACCGAGGTCGCCGCGACGGCGCAGAAGTACGGCAAGCAGATCCGTTACGCCGAACGCCGAGGGATTCCGTTCGTCTGGTTCCCCGGCGGCGAAGGATCCCACCAGGTGAAGGACATCCGTAGCGGTGATCAGGTGGACGTCGACGTGGACACCTGGATGCCCCCGCACGACGACCTGCGCCCGCAGGTGGTCTCCCAGAAAGTTGACCAGTGATACGCACCCATGACGCCGGTTCGCTCCGAGCGTCCGATGCCGGCCAGACCGTCACGCTCGCCGGCTGGGTGGCCACCCGGCGCGATCACGGCGGAGTGACCTTCATCGATCTTCGGGATCGTTCGGGTTCGGCGCAGGTCGTGCTGCGCGAGGCCGACGTCGCCCACGATCTGCGCAACGAGTGGGTGGTCGCCGTCACGGGTGAGGTCCGGCGGCGTCCAGAAGGCAATGTGAACCCGGCGATCCCCACCGGAGAGATCGAGGTCGTCGCCGAATCGCTCGACGTGCTCAATGCGGCCGCTCCGCTGCCGTTCCAGCTCGATGCGCACTCCGAGGTGGGCGAGGAGGCGCGGCTGAAGTACCGCTATCTCGACCTGCGCCGCGCCGGGCCCTCCCAGGCGTTGCGTCTGCGTAGCGACGTCAACCGGGCCGCGCGGGAAACGCTGTACGAGCGCGGCTTCGTCGAGATCGAGACGCCGACCCTGACCCGCTCGACGCCCGAGGGCGCCCGCGACTTCCTGGTGCCGGCCCGGCTGCGGCCCGGGAGTTGGTACGCGCTGCCGCAGTCGCCGCAGCTGTTCAAGCAGCTGCTCATGGTCGCCGGCATGGAGCGCTACTTCCAGATCGCGCGCTGTTACCGCGACGAGGACTTCCGCGCCGACCGGCAGCCCGAGTTCACCCAGCTCGACATCGAGATGAGCTTCGTCGAACAGGACGACGTGATCGAGTTGGCCGAAGCGGTGCTGGTGGCGCTGTGGAAGCTCATCGGCCACGACGTGCCGTTGCCGATCCCGCGGATGTCCTATGCCGAGGCCATGCGCCGCTACGGCTCGGACAAGCCCGACCTTCGGTTCGACCTCGAACTCACCGAGTGCACCGAGTTCTTCACAGACACGCCGTTCCGGGTCTTCCAGGCGCCGTACGTCGGTGCGGTCGTGATGTCGGGCGGCGCGTCGCAGCCTCGACGGCAGCTTGATGCGTGGCAGGAGTTCGCCAAGCAGCGCGGGCATCGCGGGCTGGCCTACGTCCTCGTCGGCGAGGACGGCGAGCTCGGCGGCCCGGTCGCCAAGAACCTCTCCGATGCCGAACGAGCCGGCCTGGTCGAGCACGTCGGTGCGGCGCCGGGCGACTGCGTGTTCTTCGCCGCGGGTTCCGCGTCGTCCGCGCGCGGGCTGCTCGGCGCGACCCGGCTGGAGATCGGCCGCCGGCTGGGGCTCATCGACGAGTCGGCCTGGTCGTTCCTCTGGGTGGTGGACGCGCCGCTGTTCGAGCCGTCCTCCGAGGCCGTCGCCGCCGGTGATGTTGCGGTCGGCGCCGGTGCCTGGACGGCCGTCCATCACGCGTTCACCTCGCCCAAGCCGGAGTCGATGGATACCTTCGACACCGATCCCGGATCGGCGCTCGCCTACGCCTACGACATCGTCTGCAACGGCAACGAGATCGGCGGCGGGTCGATCCGTATTCACCGCCGCGATGTCCAGGAACGCGTGTTCGCGATCATGGGGCTGGCCGAAGAGGAGGCGCGCGCCAAGTTCGGGTTCCTGCTCGACGCGTTCAGCTACGGCGCCCCCCCGCACGGCGGGATCGCCTTCGGGTGGGACCGGATCTGTGCGCTGCTCTCGGGCACGGACTCGATCCGCGACGTGATCGCCTTCCCCAAGACGGGCGGTGGCTATGACCCGCTGACCTCTGCACCCGCGCCGATCACTCCGGAACAGCGCAAGGAAGCCGGCGTCGACGCCGTGCCCGAGGACGAGAAGGACTAGCCGTGTCGGACTGGAACGACCAGAAGATCGCTGAGTTCCGGGCGAACGGCGGGCGGATCGGTGGCCCGTTCGAGGGAGCGCCGATCACCCTGCTCCACCACCGCGGACGCAAGTCGGGCAAGGAGTACGTCGCGCCGGTGATGTACCAGGCCGACGACTCGAGTGCGGACACGATCTACGTCTTCGCGTCCAAGGCCGGCGCGCCAACTAATCCGGAGTGGTACTACAACCTGGTCGTGGCTGGCTTGTCCACCGTCGAGGTCGGGACCGAGACTTACGAGGTGGAGGTCTCCGATGTCATGGGAGCCGAGCGCGACCGGATCTTCGCCGAGCAGGCGCGGCGCTATCCGGGCTTCGGTGGGTACGCGCAGAAGACCGCGGGCATCCGGACGATCCCCGTGCTCGCCCTGCGTCGCCGCTGAGAGCGCGACTCAGCCTTCCGCCGGATCCTGCGTGTGCTCGCGCGGGACATCCTCACGCTCCTCTGAATCGATCTCCGGACCCTCGGCCGGGGTTTGGGTGTGCACGCGGACGTCGTCGCCGGTCGAATCGTCCTGATCTTCGGATTTCGCGGGGTCGCTCATGCCGTCGTTCTACCCAGCCCAGCACGAGTTCAC
>JAVHVH010000102.1:0-5324 GCA_032160665.1 Pseudonocardiales bacterium | reverse complement strand
GCCGGCCCTGGGGGCCCTTCTCGGGCCCCAAGGTCGCGGTGATCACCGGCGGGTCCACCGGCATGGCACTGGCCGGCGCCAAGCTGTTCGTCGAGGAAGGAGCGCACGTCTTCATCCAGGCCCGGCGGCAGGAAGCGCTGGACGACGCCGTCAAGCTGATCGGCCGTAACGTCACCGCCGTCCAGGGTGACGCGGCCGATCTGGACGACCTGGACCGCTTGTAAGACACCGTCAAGCGGGAGAAGGGCTCGATCGACGTGCTGTGGGCCAGCGCCGGGATGGGCGAACCCCGCCGTCCTCGGCGAGATCACCGAGGAACAGTTCGAGCGCGCCTTCTCACTCAACGCGCGCGGCACCCTGTTCACCGTGCAGAAGGCCCTGCCGTTGCTCAACGACGGCGCCTCGATCTTCATGACCGGATCCAACGCCTCACTCGGCGCCTTCCCCGGCTGGAGCCTCTACGCGGGAAGCAAAGCCGTCCAGCAGGCCTGGGCCCGCGTCTGGCTCAACGAACTGCGCGACCGCAAGATCCGGGTCAACGTCCTGACCCCCGGCCAGGTCGCCACCGCCAAACAGGAAGAACTGTTCGACGAGGCCACCAAGGCCGCATTCGAGTCCATCATCCCCCGCAAGAAGATGGGCCGCCCCGACGAGATCGCCACCGTCGCCCTGTTCCTGGCCTCCGACGACTCCAGCTATGTCAACGGCCTGGAACTGGTTGCCGACGGCGGCACCACTGCCCTCTGATCCACGCCTGAGACCCAGCGATGTCGTGGCCGACGCCTGTGCCTGACCCGGCACTACAAGACGGAGCGATATCTCAATAACAGGAAGAGAGCACACCTCATGAGCAGCATCACCCTCATCGGCACGGGAAACATGGCCCGTACTATCGGCACGCTCGCGGTCGCGGGCGGTAACACCGTGGAGGTCATGGGCCGCGACAAGTCCAAGGCCACTGGCCTGGCCAAGGCTCTGGGCGGCAGCGCGACGACGGGCAAGTGGGGCGCCGTCCCGGCCGGGGACATCGTCATCACGGCCCTGTTGTACGACGGTGTCGTTCCGGTTGTCACCGAGTACGGAAACGCCCTCGCCGACAAGGTCATCCTCGACATCAGCAACCCCTTCAACGCCACATTCGACGGACTGGCCCACAACGAAGAGACCTCGATCGCGCAGGAAGTCGCCAAGGTGGCCCCGGCCAGCGCCAGCGTGGTGAAGGGATTCAACACCATCTTCCGTAACGTCCTGGAAGATGGCCATCCCGACGTCTTCATCGCTGGTGACGATGCGCAGGCCAAGGCGGGGGTGGCGGCGTTCATCGAGAGCCTCGGGCTGCGCCCGCTGGACGTCGGTGGCCTGAAAATGGCGCACTGGCTCGAAGGCCTGGGCGTGGTCACAGTCGGCCTGGCCAACAACGGCGTCGGCCACTGGAACTTCGCCCTCGGTGCCAACGAGTTCACCGGTTGAGCCTCGAGGCAGATCGACCTGTCATTGGCCAAGCACGACGCACTTCGCACACCCGGATACGCGGATCGACTCGGGTTGCAGCGACCTCCGCATGACCCGCCTGGTTCATCACCGGTGAGGGCTCCACAAACGCCACATACGGCTCATCTGCGCGCCGGGGGCTCGAGGTCGAGGACGCGCAGAACGACGGATACGTTCGCGCCGTCAGCCAGACCAGGAGCTGTCAGGACGGTCGCGTGGACACGACGTATGCAGCGTGATCGGACAAGAGCTTCGGCCACTTTGATGCGAACTGCACCGATGATGTTGCGCGCCGCAGGCACCCCGATGATTACGTTCGTCATGCTGGCTCTACCGCCGAACCTGATGAGTGCCCGGCGGGCCGTCTGCTTTCGAGCCTGAAGCTGACTGAACCAGCCGGGTAGCGGAGCATCAGGTGCCGTAACGGGCGACGACGGGGGCCGGACGCTCCACCGGGTGTCCCGCGTCGATTGACCAGGCGAGCCGGACGAACTGCGCGTGCGTCCAGCCCAGCGGCGTCGACGAGCGCGTCGGTGTGCCCGCGGTGTAGCCCGGCAGCGTGCCGACCGGCGGCGCGTCGTCCCACACCTGCTCGGGCAGCATCAGGCCGTCGTTCGCGGTGCGCGCGATGTCGTCGAGTCGTGCACGGGCGGCGGGCCGGTCAGCGGTGAGCAGCTCGTACTCACCACGCTCGCCGGAGAAGATCGGCCATAGGCGGCCGCGGTTGCCGGGCTTGCTGAAGATGTCGCCGGTGGCTGTCTCGCCGTAGCCGTCGCCGTTGTAGCGGTGCCAGAACGTGCCGTTCGGCGTCTTCACTGCGAGCAATTTGTCGACGACGGGCAGCGTGCTGCGCACGTCGGGGTCGTCGGCAGACAGCACCCCGAGGCGGACGAGCTCGAGGAAGCTCGGGTCGACGACGCTGCGCTGGTCGACCGTCGGACCGCCGTCGGACAGCGTGTACGTGGTGCCGGCATCGGCGTTGCCGTCGATGGTGATGCGGACGAAGTAGGGGCTGGTCGAAAGGGGGCCGTTGTGAGTGACCGTCCAGGTACGCAGCGAGTCGCGCAGGTGATCGGCGGCGCTGCGGTAGCGCGCGGCGTCGGCGGTGGCACCGTTCGCATCGGCGATCGTGGCGGCGACGACGAGCCCGGCGATCTGTGCGCCGATGGAGGCGGGAGAGTATCCGGTCGCGTTCTCCCACCGCTCCTGGGTGACCGGGCCGTTGGTGAGAATGCACTCGGCGGCGGCGCGCACGTGCGTCCATGTGGTCGCGTCGTGCTCGCCGAGTTGGCCGGCCAGCAGGATCGGGTCGGCGACCTCGTCGAGCTGGAGGCCGCCCCACTCCGGCGTGCCGTCCATCTGCGAGTTCTGCGGGAAGCAGCCGTCGGGCTTCTGCTGGTGGTTCCAGAGCCACTGCACCGAGCGCTCGGCCGTCGCGCGGTCGCCGGCGGCGATCAGCGCGGTGGCCATCTGGTACAGGTCGCGCGACCAGACCAGGTGGTACGGCCCGTTGTAACCGGGGAGCTGGCCCCAGATCCAGGCCATGGTCGGGCCGGCGATGAGCGCGCCGCGATGGGTCTTGTCCTCTGACGCCTTGATAACCATCAGCGACACGTCGTAGAGCGTCCTGTGCTCGGCCGCGCTCGCCGGAGTGGGCAGGCCGCCGAGGTAGTCATGCCAGCCGCGCTGGTAGGCGCTCGTGACGGGGGCGAAGCCGGTCTGCATCGAGCCTTTGGCAGCGCTCGTGGCAACCGATGTTGTCGCGCCGAAGCCCAGCGACAGCGTCAGATCCTGGCTGTCAGGCTTGCCCGACAGCTGCGTCCGTCCGGTCTCGACGACGTTGCCCTTGGGCGCCGACGTGTAGTTCCAGTCCATCCGGTAGTTCGACTCGAGGTCCGTCCATCCGTCGCTCGAGTCGAGATAGCCGACCGACGTCTTGTCGAAAGCGGGTGAGGCGACCAGGGCGCTTGCCGACATGGCGTCGTTCGCGAGCAGCGTCGTGCCGCTCACCGTGCCGGTGTCGTCGTCGCCGTTCTTGGTGAGGCTCGGGTCATAGAGCGCGTAGAGCCGCAGCGGGGTGTTGGTGAGGGACTCGAAGTGCACCTTGATCTGCAGCGCCGAGCGTGCCGGGTCGGTGATGAAGGACTTGGTCAGGCGCCAGCGCCCGCCCTTGTCGGTATCGACCTGCTGGTAGGTGAGGCTCTTCGCGTCGAGGAGATGGACCGCGTGCGTGGCGTCGTCACGATCGGTGCTGATGTAGGTCCGGCCGTCGGTTACGGCGAAGCGCAGCTCGCGCACGGCGGGTGTGCCGAGGTCGGGGTAATAGACCTCGCTCAGCTCACCGCGCCCGAGCGTGTACCAGACCTTACTGGCGGTCGACGTAGAAGTGCCAAAGCCCTGCTTGTCGCCGGGCGTCCAGAGCGCCGTGCCGCCCGGCGCGCCGGGCGCGGTGCCGGTGGCGGCGGCGGCGATGCCCGCGGTCGCTACGCACGTGGCGAGCACCACGGCGATGATGACGAGCCCGGCGCGCAGACGCCGGCCGAAGTCGCGCATGGGGAACTCCGCTTCGCTAGCCCTCCCGACCAATGCGGCGCTTATGTACCCATTTACGGCCCTCTATGTCACCCGTCGCGGCGTTCATACACCAGGGAGGATTCTTCCTCTAGCCAGAAAGCCGGACAGGTCGGCGGCACAATCACGCCCGGACCAAAGCAATCCGCCAACAAGATCAAATACTCACGGCGTTATTCAACAGGCAAGTCGGTCGGTGGATCGAGGCCCTGCGGCCTCAAGATTTGACTCGCTGACCGGTCGCGGGTGCGACGCCGAGACTTCGTGAGCCGGACCGGTGGGCCGAGGCCACCGCGGGCTAGGGTTCGGATGTGCGAGCCTCGGCCGTGACGACGATGTCGGCTTGGCGGACAAGCGTGGTGAGCATGGCCTGCTGCTCTGGGGTGAGCGATAGCAGGGCGGTGAGCTCGCTGCTCGACATAGCGAGTGTGGATCGGTTCGAGACCGCGCGAGCCGCGGCGTCTGGCTCGACCGGCGCGTCGTGGGGTGCTGCGACCGGCGAGGTGGCCTGCGGGTCGGGGGGCGGATACCGCTGGTCCATCAAGCGTTCGATCTCGGCCGCACTGCGCGGGTCGTCCGGTCCCCACCCGGACACGATCGCGACGACGTCGCTGGGTATCTGCACGAACGCCGCGAACTGTGCGATCAGCCTGTCGATATCGGGTAGCCCCCGGCACTCGGCGACGGTGGCGATGCGGTAGCTGGCATCGAGCTGTTCATGCTCGGTGATGAGGAACTGCTCGGTGGCGTGCTGCACCAGGGTCTCGATCACGGCATCGAGGTCGCCCTGGCGCAGCGCCACCCAGACCGCAGCGGGCAGACTCGCACCGTCCGGTTCGACCGATGTCGCCGCGAACTCCACCTCGAGCGCGGCACCGGCGCCGCGCTCCTCGCGCGCCTGTGCGAACCGGGCCAGGACCTCTACCGAGTCACGCGTACCCGCCAACCGCGCAGCGTATTCGCGCATCCGGTCGCGGCCCTGCTGATCTCTGGTCGCCTGCCCCATGGCGCCAGTCTGCACGCCCTGCATGCCGATTGCCGGTAACCCCATGTCGGCGGGGTGTGGCAGCGGACGGCGTGGAGACGGTGGTTGCGGCGCGGGCAGCGCGCGAGCGGACCGTCGAGGTCGGTCGCACGTCGAGGACGAGTACTCGAGGCATCCGTCAGCGCGTCCGCGCTGCACGTCCCAGATCAGGCTCACCGATCGCCCGACGAGTCGCGACGGGAACCGTCTGAGTCGGACCGATGTCACTTAGGAGGGA
>JAVHVH010000092.1:0-5270 GCA_032160665.1 Pseudonocardiales bacterium | reverse complement strand
ACCCGCCCCCTCGCTCGTGCACCCGGCAAGCAGCCCCACTATCAGGGCAATAGGTGCAACGAGACGAAATCGCACCAGCGCAGTCTGACACGCCCCCACCGCCGTCGCACCAAGTTGTCCACAACTTAGTCCGCGCCCGCAGCTACCGTTGAACCATGACCGAACCGACGGTCCCCACGCCGGACGACAAGGACTGGACATGGACGATCACCGAGCCGTGTCCGGACTGCGGCTTCGACGCCCGGGCGGTCGCCCGCAGCCACGTTCCCGAGCTCGTCCGCCGCTATGTCGCCGACCTCCACTCCGCGCTCGACCGCGATGACGCCCCGGAACGCCCAGCGCCCGGCACCTGGTCGCCCCTCG
This sequence comes from Pseudonocardiales bacterium, assembly GCA_032160665.1. Lineage (GTDB taxonomy): Bacteria > Actinomycetota > Actinomycetes > Mycobacteriales > Jatrophihabitantaceae > Jatrophihabitans. The sequence goes on along the minus strand of JAVHVH010000092.1, from coordinate 4,907 downwards.
AATACGCCTGCCACGTCCGCGACGTCTGCCGCATCTTCGACCGCCGCGTCCGTCTGATGCTGACGGCGGATGACCCGCAGTTCGAGAACTGGGACCAGGACGCCACTGCGCTCGAACAGCGCTACTGGGCCCAGGACCCCGCCGCGGTGTCCGACGAGTTGGGTGCCGCAGCTGACACCATCGCCGACACGTTCGGCACCGTTGACGGTGAGCAATGGCAACGCCCGGGTCGCCGCTCCAACGGTTCGGTATTCACCGTCGACACCATCGCCCGGTACTTCCTGCACGACGTCGCGCACCACGCCTGGGACGTCGACCGGCTCGTGGACGAGATCCCCCACCCGCTGTAGCTTCCGCCCTATGGACCTCGGTGCAGTGACCGACGACGACGTCGAGGCGGTCGGGCAACTGCTCGCGGCAAGCTTCGTCGACGACCCGGGACCGGTCTGGTGGTGGCCCGAGCCCGAGGTCCGCGCCGAGTTCGCCCCGCAGCTGTTCGCAGCCGTCACCCGCCTCGCCCTCGCCCGCGGGGACGGCCTGCTGACCGCGGCCGGCGACGCCGTCGGCCTCTACCTCCCCCCGGGAACGCGGATCACCGAGGACGACGTCGCCCGCGCCGGACTCGCCGAACTCATGGGCATCCTCGACGCCCAGACCGCCGAGAACATCGGCCGGTTCCTGGCAACCCTGGGTGAGCTGCATACCGGCGCGATGCCCGAACCGCACTGGCAGCTCTATTTCGTCGGCGTGCACCCGGCGGCCCAGGGCAAGGGCCGCGGCGTCGCGTTGGTCGACGAGGTCAACAACCGAGCGAAGCGCGACGGCGTCGGCGTCTACCTCGACACTCTCACCGAGCGCAACGTCGCCTTCTTCGAGCACCACGGGTACCGGGTGGTGGCCGAGGCCGACATCGCCGACAGCGACGTCCACGTCTGGGGCATGCGGTTCAACTGACCCGCCCACCGGCAGACTGACAGGGTGCACGCCGCTCTCGACATCCTCGGCCTGGTCGCCGTCGTCGGCTTCGTCGCCGGGTTCGCGCGCCGCCTTGGCTGGTCCGAGCCGCTCGTGCTCGTCGCGGTCGGGATCGGCCTGTCCTTCGTTCCCCGCTTCCTCGAGATCGAGTTGACGCCCGACGTCGTGCTCATCGGGCTTCTTCCCCCGCTTCTCTACGCGGCGGCGATCCGCACCTCGCTCGTCGACTTCAAAGCGAACCGGCTACCCATCCTGTTGCTGTCGGTGGGCCTCGTCGCGTTCACGACGTTCGCGGTCGGCCTGATCGCGTGGTGGGTGGTCCCGGGCGTCAGCTTGGCGGCCGGGTTCGCGCTCGGCGCCGTCGTCGCACCGCCGGATGCGGTAGCGGCAACCACGGTCGCGCGACGGGTGGGCATGCCGCGGCGCATCGTCTCGATTCTCGAGGGCGAGAGCCTGGTCAACGACGCCACCGCACTCGTCGCGCTCAACACGGCCATCGCCGCTCTCACGGCCACCATCACCCCGTGGGAGGTTGGCTGGGAGTTCGTCCGGGAGGCGGGCGGCGGGCTGCTCGTCGGACTCGTCGCCGCGGTCGTCCTCGCCAAGGTGCGCAGGCACATCAACGACCCCGTCCTGGACACCACGCTGTCCTTCGCCGCGCCCTACGTCGCGTTCCTGCCGGCCCAGCAGATCCACGCGTCAGGCGTCCTGGCGGTCGTCGTCACCGGTCTGATCCTCGGCCACAAGGCACCGCTGCTCCAGTCGGCCGGCTCGAGGATCGCCGAGAACATCAACTGGCGGACGGTCCAGTTCCTGCTCGAGAACGTCGTCTTCCTGCTGATCGGCCTACAGATCCGTCGCCTGGTGTCGAGCGTCGTCGACGAGCACCTGCCCTGGACGAAGGTCGTGTGGCCCTGCCTGGCTGTGCTCGCCGCGACGGTGGCGGCTCGCGTGGTGTGGATGTTCACAGTCGTCGCGGTCATGCGGCTGCTTCGCCTGAAGGTTTGGACGTGGCAGGTCCGCCTCGTCGTCTCGTGGGCCGGCATGCGCGGCGTCGTGACGCTCGCGGCCGTTTTCCTGCTCCCGGCGCAGACCCCGGAGCGCGCGCTGCTGGCGCTGGCCGCCTTCACCGTCGTGGCCGGGACGCTGCTGATCCAGGGGAGCACCCTGCCGTGGCTCGTCCGCCGCCTGGGACTCCCCGGCCCGGACGCCGCCGAAGACGCGCTGCAGAGCGCCGGACTGGTCAACAACGCGGCCCGGGCGGGGCTCGCGGTGCTCGAGGAGTTGTCCGGCCCCGAGGACCCGCCGGAGGTCGTCGACCAGCTCCGCAATCGTGCTACCCAGCGCAGCAACCGCGTCTGGGAACAGCTCGGTCGATCCCAATCCGAGCTCGAGCCGCCGGCCGCGACCTATCGCCGACTGCGCTTGCAGATGCTGTCGGCCGAGCGCGGATCGATCCTCCAGGCGCGTGACACCGGCGTCTACGACGACGAGGTGCTGCGCCAGGCGCTCTACGCGATCGACATGGAGGAGTCGCTGCTCGAACGGATCCAGGACGCCGCCGCCCGGGTCGACGACGAGCTCGTCACCCCCGACGTGCGGGCCGGCGACTGCGAGCACCTCGAGGCGGCGCCCCGAGTCGTCCGGGCCAAGACTCCGGAGGGCTGCGAGGAGTGCCTGCGCGACGGCACCCGCTGGGTGCACCTACGGCTGTGCCTCAGCTGCGGGCACGTCGGCTGCTGCGACTCGTCCACGGAGAGGCACGCAACCGGGCACTACGGCGAGACCCGTCATCCGGTGATGCGCTCGATCGAGCCGGGCGAGGCCTGGCGATGGTGCTATGTCGACGACCTGCTCGGGTGACAGCCCGACCCGATCGATCGCCCGAACGGGCATGGCGCGTTGCCGTTCAGCGTGGACGATGTCGCCATGGGGGATCCGGAACCGATCGACACGAGCAGCTTTCCGACGCTGTACGAGCAGGACACCGACAACGATCCGTCCTCGGGCTGGGTCAGTTACGCGCAGTCCCTGCTGACCAATCAGAATTTCGACCCGCAGGGCGTGGACGGGATCTTCGGGCCGCACACGGCCAGCGCGGTGCGCGAATTCCAGAGCTGGTTCGGCGGCACCGCTGACGCCGTCGTCGGCAACCAGACCTGGGCGGCCCTGCACGGCGTGTTCGGCGTCCCGGGCGGCACCAACCGCAGCAATCCGCACCACGGCGGCGGTGGTGGTGGTGGTGGTGGTGGTGGCGGCGGCCATGACCTGAGCAAGGACCGGATCTACTTCAGCACCGACCCGTTCTACAGCGAAGCCGACGACCGGGTGCACGTCGAGCTGGTCACGACCCACGGCGATCCACTGCCGGCCGGCACGACGCTGGCGACGCTCACCGTCATGGGACCGGACGGCACCGAGGTCTTGATGAACAACCTGGAAGCTGACCACGAACTCGTCCCGGTGGGCTACGCGACCCTGCAGTCGATTCCGCTGCGCTCCGGGCAGCTGGGTGTGCACAACGCGACCATGGTGCTCGACAGCGGAGCCGGAGCCACTCGTACCTTTTCCTTCACCCCGACCCTCGACCTGGACCAGTAGTCACCGGTCGACCTAACGCCTGCCAGGCACTGCGCAGCGGGCTGAGACAGGCCGGTTGCGAACGAATCGCACAGCCCGGGTCCGCCCCCCTTAACCCACGAAGGGGCGGCCCCTTTCGGGACCGCCCCTCGCGAACTGCTACGGACTCAGAAGTCCATGTCACCGCCGGGCATGCCGCCGCCCGCGGGGGCGCCAGCCTTCTCCGGCTTGTCGGCCACAACGGCCTCCGTGGTGAGGAACAGCGCGGCGATGGACGCCGCGTTCTGCAGCGCCGAGCGGGTGACCTTGGTCGGCTCGACGATGCCTTCCTTGAACATGTCGACGTACTCGCCGTTCGAGGCGTTGAGGCCCCAACCCGGCTGCAGGCCGAGCACCTTCTCGGCAACGACGCCGCCCTCGAGGCCGGCGTTGATGGCGATCTGCTTGAGCGGGGCCAGCAGCGCGACCTTGACGATGTTCGCGCCAGTGGCCTCGTCGCCGGTGAGCTCGAGCTTCTCGAACGCCGTCACCGTGGCGTTGGCCAGAGCCACGCCACCGCCCGGGAGCAGGCCCTCTTCGACGGCCGCCTTCGCGTTGCGAACGGCGTCCTCGATGCGGTGCTTGCGCTCCTTGAGCTCGACCTCGGTGGCCGCGCCAACCTTGATGACCGCAACCCCGCCGGCGAGCTTCGCCAGACGCTCCTGCAGCTTCTCGCGGTCGTAGTCGGAGTCGCTCTTCTCGATCTCGGCGCGGATCTGGTTGACGCGGCCCTGGATCTGCTCCGCGTCACCCGCACCCTCGACGATCGTCGTCTCGTCCTTGGTGGTGGTGAACTTGCGCGCCCGGCCGAGCAGCTCCAGCCCGGCGGTCTCGAGCTTGAGACCGACGGTGTCGCTGATGACCTCGCCACCGGTGAGGATGGCGATGTCGGCGAGCATGGCCTTGCGGCGGTCGCCGAAGCCCGGAGCCTTGACGGCGACGGACTTGAACGTGCCGCGGATCTTGTTCACGACCAGGGTCGCGAGGGCCTCGCCCTCGACGTCCTCGGCGATGATCGCCAGGGGCTTGCCGGTCTGCATGACCTTCTCGAGCAGCGGCAGCATGTCCTTGACGTTCGAGATCTTGCCCTCGTGGATGAGGATGTACGGATCCTCGAGGTCGGTCTCCATGCGCTCCGCGTCAGTGACGAAGTAGGCGCTGAGGTGACCCTTGTCGAAGCGCATACCCTCGGTGAGCTCGAGCTCGAGGCCGAAGGTGTTGCTCTCCTCGACGGTGATGACGCCTTCCTTGCCGACCTTGTCCATGGCCTCGGCGATGATCTCGCCGACCGTGGTGTCAGCAGCGGAGATCGA
>JAVHVH010000057.1:0-12749 GCA_032160665.1 Pseudonocardiales bacterium | reverse complement strand
CGCCTGGCGGTCGCGGCGCTCGGCCCAGCCCGGGTCCAGCGCGAGCGCGACCCGGCGTACCCGCTGCGCCAACGCGGTCACCGTCACCGCGCCGGCCCCGGCCAGCACCTCGTCCACCAGTTTCGCTGCCTGCTCGGGCGTGAGATCGGCGCAGCCCTCGCCCAGCACCACCGCCCGGGCCCGGTCGAGCACCCCCGACCCGCAGCGCCTGCGCCACCCGCGGCACCGCGGCCACCGTGTCGGCGCGCTCGAGTTCGCGGCGCGCCGCACGGCGGGTCAGGCGCAGTTCGGCGCGGACCTCATCGACCGCGGACTCGAAGATCTGATCCGGCGTCCACACCGGACCGCCCGCCACGGTGAGCATCGGGTCCCGGGTCGCGATCTGCGCCATCACCGCCCACACCCGCCCCTGCTGATAGGACAGCTGGCGCCACTCCGCCGACAGGACCTCCAGCAGCTGCTCGTCCGGGACCGCACCCACCTCAATCGGCGCGAGCGCGGAACACAGTTGCGGGCCGGGCGCCATGCCCGCCACCCCGCCCGGAACCGCGTTTCCCGCTGCCATGAATACAACCATAGGGACAGGGTCTGACACTTCCGCCGTTATCCACAGACCCATTCAGAGAAACGCAAGAATACGTCGTGTTATCCACAGGAGAACAAGAAGCCCGAACGAAACAGACCGCCGAGAAACGAGACCAGCCGAGAACTAAACTCCTCGTCGCCGCGCCTTTCAGAAACCCAATCAAGAACGAAACAACAAACCGAGAAACCCCCACCGGACCTAACCCCCGAAGGACTCACGGGCGGAACCCCCAGCGCCGCGGTCGGACGTCGGTTCCGGTCTGACACGATGACCCGCGTGGTGACTGTTCATCTGCTGCGGCACGGGGAGGTGCACAACCCGGACCGGGTGCTCTACGGACGGCTGCCGGGCTTCCGGCTGAGCGACCTCGGCGTCCGGCAGGCGCAGGCCGCCGCGGACTGGCTGGCGCGACTCGACATCGGTTACCTGGTCTCGTCCCCCCTCGAGCGGGCCCAGCAGACGGCGGCGCCGCTGGCCGCCGCCACCGGCCTGGAGGTCGCGGTCGACGATCGGCTGATCGAGGCCGACAACCACTTGCAGGGGCGCCAGGTCGCGGGCGGCAAGGGCTTGTTCAAGGACCCGGCCAACTGGAAGTACTTCGTCAACCCGATGCGGCCGTCGTGGGGTGAGCCGTACACCGACATCGCCGAGCGAGTGCTGGCCGCGGCCCGCTCGGCGCGCGATCGGGCCGGGGCGGGCGACGCCGTCTGCGTCAGCCACCAACTGCCCATCGTGTCGGCCCGGCGCCGGGCCGAAGGCCAGCACCTGTACCACGATCCGCGCCGGCGGCAATGCGGTCTCGCGTCCGTCACCTCGTTCACCTTCGACGGCGACGCGATCGTCCACGTGGCCTACGCCGAGCCCGCTTCGGAGCTGCCGAGCGGGCACGGAGCCGGCGCCTAACCGGCAGTGAGTCCGGTGTCGGCGCGCTTATCTGCGTAACGCACACTGGACGGCGATGAAACGCCTCCTCACCGCCCTCGCCACCGCCGCGCTGACGGTCTCGGCGCTGTCGGCCTGCACGGGCAAGGACGCCGTCAACCAGACCACCAACGGCGACTACACCTTCCAGCAGGCGACCAACATCGGCTCGCTGATCGCCGTCGGGTCGCGCAAGAAGGCCGAGGACATCGGCGGGACGCTGCTCAGCGGCGGCCGGACAACCCTGCGCGACAACGCCGGCAAGGTCGTCCTCATCAACTTCTGGGCCACGTGGTGCCAGCCCTGCATCATCGAGACGCCCCAGCTGGACGCCCTGTACCGGCGCGTGCACGCCACGGGCGTCGACTTCCTCGGCATCAACACGAAGGACCAGAAGAGCAAGGCCGAGTCCTTCGTCCGCGACAACGACATCAGCTACCCGATCCTCTTCGACGAGGAGGGCCAATCGGCACTGCGGCTGGGCAACCTGCCGGCGGCGAGCCTGCCGTTCACCGTCATGATCGACAAGCATCAGCGCGTGGCGGCGGTGTACACCGGGCGGCTCTCGCCGAAGGATCTCGAGCCGGTGATCAACAAGCTGCGCGCGGAATCCTGACATGCCCCTCGCCGACGCCGGCTTCTCGCACACCGTGACGGACGGGCCGCTGCTTGTCGCGGCGGCGGTGTCGGCGCTGGTGGGCATCGTCGGATTTCTCTCGCCGTGCGTGCTGCCGCTGGTGCCCGGCTACCTGTCCTACGTCGCCGGCCTGTCCGGGGACGCCGATCGGCCGAGCCAGCGGCGGATGGTGGCCGGTTCGCTGCTGTTCGTCGTCGGCTTCACGGCGATCTTCGTCGCGCAGGGCGCGGCGTTCGGCAGCCTGGGCGGGACGATCCGGGCCCACCAGCGGGCCATCGAGATCGTCCTCGGCGTCGTGACCATCGTGATGGGTGTCGTGTTTCTGGGCGGCATCTCGTTCCTGCAGCGCGAGTTCCGGATCCACCGACTGCCGCGGGCCGGGCTGCTGGGTGCGCCGTTGCTCGGTGCCGCGTTCGGGCTGGCCTGGGCGCCCTGCCTGACCCCGACGTTCGGCGCGGTGTATTCGATGGCCTTGACGCAGGGGACGGCCGGGCGCGGGGCGTTCCTCATGGTCTTCTACTGCCTGGGGCTGGGCATCCCGTTCGTCCTCGTCGCACTCGGCTTCGGCTGGGTGACGCGGGTGCTCGGCTTCCTGCGGCGACACGTGCGAGTGGTCACCGTGGTGGGCGGGACGCTGCTGATCGTCATGGGGCTCCTGCTGGTCACCGGCGAGTGGACCCAGCTCATGGACAACCTGCGGTCGCAGGTGGGTCCGGCATCGGGGTTCGACGTATGAACGTGATCGTTCGACCCCTCCGCATGGCCTGGCGCCGGCTCACCTCGATGCGGACCGCGCTGATCCTGCTGTTCCTGCTCGCGGTGGCCGCGGTGCCCGGATCGCTGCTGCCGCAGCGGCCGCTCAACCCGGGCAAGACCTCGAGCTACATCGCCGCCCATGGCGGGTGGGGGCGCTTCCTCGACGCGGTCGGCATGTTCGACGTCTTCGGGTCAGCGTGGTTCGCGGCCATCTACCTGCTGCTGTTCGTCTCGCTGGTGGGTTGCCTGATCCCGCGGATCCGGGTGCACGCCCGCGCGATGGCGCGCAAGCCGCTGCCGGCGCCGCGCAACCTCGACCGGCTGCCCGAGTCGGGCCGGTTCGAGACGGCCGACGCGCCGGCGGCGTACGCCGAGGCGGCCCGGACCACGCTGGGTCGTCGGTGGCGCACCGAACTGCGCACCGAGGAGTCCGGCGCCCTCACGCTGTCGGCCGAGAAGGGCTACAGCCGCGAGACCGGCAACCTGATCTTCCACGTCGCGCTGCTGGCGACGCTCGTCCTCGTCGCGATCGGGCGCCTCTACACCTACGAGGGCACCCGGATCGTCGTGCAGGGCCACGGCTTCTGCAACACCGTCGTCGAGTACGACGTGTGGCGCCCCGGCCGGTTCGCCGCCGAGGGCAAGGTCGGCCCGGCGCCGTTCTGCATCACGAAGATGTCGAAGTTCACCGCGCGGTACAGCGCATCCGGCGAGCCGCAGGACTTCCGGGCCGACGTGACCTACCAGCCGTCGGTGGGATCGGCGGCGACGAAGCACACGACGATCACCGTCAACCACCCGCTGCGTTTGCAGGGCGACCGCGTGTACCTCGAGGGCCACGGGTTCGCGCCGCGGATCACGGTGCGGATGCCGGGACGCGCACCCACGACGGACACTCAGGTCTTCCTGCCCACCGATGCCTCGACGTTGCTGTCGGAAGGCAGCTTCCAGGAGCCGGGCAAGCCGGGCGCCAAGCAGGACATCGGCGTCAAGGGGATCTTCGCGCCGACCCCGGTGGACGCGGGCAACGGGCTGATCACCTCGGTGTCGCCCCAGGTCACCCAGCCGGTGCTCTCGATCTTCATCTACAAGGGCGACCTCAACAACAACGGGGTGCCGCGGTCGGTCTACACGCTCGACACGTCAAAGATGAAGCAGATTGCCAAGGCGAACCTGCGTATCGGCGAGACCAAGCAGCTGCCCGGCGGCGGCTCGGTGACCTTCGACGGCTGGGAACCGTGGGCGAACCTGCAGGTCTCGCACGACCCGGCGCAGGGCTACCTGCTGTTCTCCGCGCTGGGCATGGTGCTCGGCCTGTTCGGCTCGCTCGGGGTGCGCCGCCGCCGGTTGTGGCTGCGGATCGCCCCGCCGCGCCCGGACGAGGGTGGGTCGCCTACCGTAGTGACGGTCGGCGGTCTGGCCCGCAGCGACTCCGGCAACTTCACGACGGAGTTCTCGGGCCTGCTGTCCCGGTTGAGTTCGGCGGCCACGCCGGTGGACGAGGCGTGTCGCGGCACGGTGCAGATCACGATGGACGACACGATCGGTGCGGGAAAGGACTGACCGTGGCAGGGATCAACGGCAACATGGCCCATCTGTCCGACGGGCTGTTCACGACGGCGATCGCCGTGTACGCGCTGGCGATGGTCGGCTACACCGCCGAGTACGCGTTCAGCCGGGTGGGTCGCAAGCTCGACGCCGCCGTGCCCGCGCGCGAGCTCGTCGGGGCCGGTGGTCCGCCCGTGGCCGTCGGTGCGTCGACGGCTTCGTCCGGCTCGTCCGTTCTCGATCGGCCGGACAGCGCCCCGGGCCGCCGCCGGTTCGCCCACCGGATGGGACGCCTGGCGGTCGCGCTGACCGTGCTGGGCGCCCTCGTGCACTGCGCCTCGATCGCGGTCCGCGCCGGTGCGGTCGATGCCGTGCCGTGGTCGAATATGTACGAGTTCGCGTCGGTGGCCGGGTTGGTCGGCGTCATCGCATTCCTCGCCGTCATGTGGAAGGCGCCGCAGATCCGGTTCCTGGGTGGCTTCATCCTGCTGCCGGTCATCCTGATGATGTTCCTGGCCGGGACGGTGCTGTACTCGCAGGCGCAGCCGCTCGTGCCCGCGCTGCAGTCGTACTGGCTGGCGATCCACGTGACGCTCGTGTCCATCGCCGAGGGTGCGTTGATGACCAGCGCCGTGCTGACCACGTTGTTCCTCGTCAAGCAGCGGCACGACCGGACCAGCGTGCGGGCCGGCTACCGGCGCGGCGCGCTCGGCAAGCTGGCCGAGCGGCTGCCCGCTGCCGCCACGCTGGACAAGGCCGCCTACCGGGTCGTCGCCTTCTCCTTCCCGCTGTACACGGTCGCGATCATCTGCGGTGCGATCTGGGCCGAGGCGGCGTGGGGACGCTACTGGGGCTGGGACCCCAAGGAGACCTGGGCGTTCATCGTGTGGGTCGTCTACGCCTGCTACCTGCACGCTCGCGCGACCGCGGGCTGGAAGGGCCGGGCGGCCGCTTGGGTGAACCTGACCGGCTTCGGCGCGATCACGTTCAACTTCCTGATCGTCAACATCGTGGTGTCCGGCCTGCACTCCTACGCCGGGCTGAGTTAAAGCAGTGCCGCCACCATCGCGTCGGCGATGAACGAGGCGTAGCGCGCCTGGGTCCAGTTGCGGCGCAACACGAGCACCTCGTAGAGCTCAGAGGCGCTGAACATCCACAGGATGTCGGTCACGTGCGCCACTCCCAGCCCGGCACGGACGCCGCCGGCCTTCAGCAGTCGGCGGGCGTTGTGCCGCATGCGAGTCAGCCGCTGCTCCTCGGATTCGGCGAGTAGCGCCGCCATCGCCTCATCGCCGCTGGCCGCCGCCCGGACGAGAAGCAGGATCGGCACGACCTCGAAGGTGACCTCGGCGTTCAGCCGCGCCCACTTGCGCAACATCTGCTCGGCGTCGCTCTCGGCCGCGCTCATCGCATCCGAACGGACAGGGGCCGGGACGGGGCCGCGGCCGCCGAGCGCACGTTCCCAGATCGCGCGGACGAGGCCGGGCTTGCCCCCGAAGCTCTTGTAGATCGTCTCGACGGACACCTGCGCATCGGCGGCGATGGCCGCGACGGTGGTCGCGGCGTACCCGTCGGCGAGGAACCGTTCGCGGGCTGCGGCGAGCACCGCCTCACGGCCGAGCTCGGCCTGCCGCTTGCGGAGGCTCGAGTCGTATCGCCGGCTGGTCTTGACGTCCGTCACAATCAGTTCCATAGTGGTGTATCGAATACAGCGCACTGTATCAAACGGGGAGATCATTATGGGGGACGCGCTGGAATGGATCGATCGGCTGGTCGCGGCAACGAACGCTCACGACATCGAAGCCTTGGTCGACTGTTTCGCCGAGGACTACGTGAACGTCATGCCGGCCCACCCGCCGCGCGGGTTCGGCGGCCGCGAGCAGGTCCGCAAGAACTGGTCGACGTTCTTCGCGACCATCCCGGACATCTCGGTGCGCGTGCTCCGTCGCAGTCTGGACGGCGACACGCTGTGGACCGAGTGGGAGATGATCGGCACCCGGCGCGACGGTACGGCGCACCGGATGTGCGGCGTCATCCTGTTCGGCGTCGTCGCCGACCGGGCCAAGTGGGCGCGCTTCTACCTCGAGCCGGTCGATGAGCACAGCGGCGACGCGGACGAGTTGGTCCGCAACCTCACGGTGGAGCGGTCATGATCCTGGTGGTGGGCGGTACCGGGCGCCTGGGTGGTCTCGTCGTTCGATCGCTGGCGGCGGCCGGTACGCCGGTGCGCGTGCTCACCCGCGATGCGCAGCCGGCGGCCGGGCTGCCCGCCGAGGTCGTCGTGGGTGACCTGCGAGACGCCGCGTCACTCGACGCCGCGGTCGCCGGATGCACCACAGTGATCTCGGCTGCGCACGGTTTCGTCGGGGGCCGCCGGGACGGCCCGGAAGCCATCGACCGAGCCGGCAACCTCAGCCTGATCCGGGCTGCGGCCCGGGCCGGGGTAGGTCATGTCGTGCTGACCTCGGTGCACGGGGCCGCGCCCGATCATCCGATGTCACTGCATCGCGCGAAATACGCGGCCGAGCAGGCGCTGCGAGAGAGCGGGCTGTCCTGGACGATCGTCCGCGCCACTGCGTACCTCGAGACCTGGATCGAGATCGTCGGGGGCAAGGTTGGAAGCGGGGGTCCCGGCCTCGTCTTCGGCCGCGGCGACAACCCGATCAACTTCGTCTCAGTCGTCGACGTCGCGCGGATCGTCGTCGCGGCGGTCACCGATCCCGGTTTGCGCGGGGAGCTGATCGAGGTCGGGGGCCCGGAGAACGTCACGCTCAGCGACTTCGCCGGTCGGCTCGGCGCTACGCGGGTGAAGCACATACCGCGCCCAGCTCTTCGGGCCATGTCCGTGCTCGCGCGGCCGGCCGCCCCCGCCTTCGCCCGCCAGGCGCGCGCCGCCGTCGTCATGGACACCACGGACATGACCTTCGACGCGGCCGCCCTCGCCCATCGCTTCCCGCAGGTCGCGTGGCACCGGCTGTCGGACGTGCTCGAGCCGTCGCCCGCGTGACCAGTAGCGATGGAGTGCACCGGTCATGACGCGGACGCCGTCGTCAGGTCATAGACGGTGGTGCCGCCGACGGTCGTGGCGGTGAACGTCTTCGCCACCCACTGCTCGATCGCGTAGGCCGTCGAGGTGTTGGCCGCCGTCGAGCCGATGAAGCCCTGCCCGTCCACGACGTAGTAGTGGATCTCGCCGGCGCTGACGAGCTTCTCGAACGCCGCCAGGGTGATCGCGGGATCGGTGCCGTTGTAGCCGCCGAGCGACATCACCGAGTCGCCGGTGGCGAGCTCGAGTGAGGCGGCCTCGTTGTCGCCGGTCGTGGCCGCGACCCAGCTGTAGTTGCCGGCGTTCGCCTTGAGTGCGGCGGTGAGGGCCGAGCTGACCGATGACGCGCCGCCCAGCCCGCCCAGGCCGGGGCGGCCGGTACCGATGCCGGCGGTCCCGTTTCCGGTCGCAGTTCCCGTGCCGCCTGGGAAACCGCCCGGGAAGCCACCGGGTCGGCCCGGCCCGGCCCCAGCTGGCGCCCCGCCAGCTGCACCCCGGGCCCCGGGCGGACCACCCCGTCCGCCACCGCCCCCGAACGATCCCGTCGCCGACGGGCCGGCCGTCGGCAGGGCGCCGGTGTGCACGGTCGCGGCAGTCTGCAGGGCGTAGGCCGTCGGCGCGACGAGCAGCGTCACCGCGATCAGCGGCGCGACGACGAGCCCCTTGACCCGGCTGCCCGCAAGCACTGCGGCGACGGCCAGCGCGCCCGCGGCCAGGACGATCCAGCGCAGCTCCGGGTGCCAGGACACCCGTCCGAGCAACACGCACGTCCACACCGCCGAGGCCGCGATCAGCGCGGCGAGGCTCCACCGCGCGGACTCCTCCGCCCGCGCCCGCCACAGCTCAGCCACGCCCAGCCCGACCAGCGCGGCGATCGCCGGGGCCAGGGCCACCGTGTAGTAGGGGTGGATGATGCCGCTGGCGAAGCTGAACACCAGACCGGTGACGAGCAGCCAGCCGCCCCACACGATCAGGCTCGCCCGCAGGGCGTCGGTCCGCGGCCGTCGCGCGCTGCGCCCGGCGAGCGCGACAAGCCCGACCAGCGCAGCCGGCAGCAGCCAGCTGATCTGCGAACCCATATCGGTGCCGAAGAGCCGGAACAGGCCAGTCGACCCGGTCGAGAATCCACCCGCGCCGGTTCCGCCCACGCTGCCGTTGTTGTCGGCGCCGGTGAGCCGTCCGAATCCGTTGTAGCCGAAGATCAGTTCGAGGACGCTGTTGTTCGTCGAACCCCCGATGTACGGACGCGAGCCGGCCGGCCACAGCTCGACCAGTGCGACCCACCATCCGGCGGCGACGAGCATCGCGCCACCCGCGGCGAGCGTGTGCAGCACCCGTTTGCGCAGCGGAGTCGGGGCCGCCACCAGGTACGCCGCCGCGAACGCCGGCACCACGATCAGCCCTTGCAGCATCTTCGTCAGGAAAGCGAAGCCGAGCAGCACGCCGGCCAGCATCAGCCACCGCGGCCGGGCGCCGTCGATCGCGCGCACCGTGGCGTACGCGGCCGCCGTGATCAGCAGCACGAGCAACGCGTCGGGGTTGTCGTAGCGGAACATCAGCGTGGCGACCGGTGTGGTGGCCAGCGCGGCGCCGGCGAGCAGCCCGGCGGTAGGTCCGCTGATCCGGCGAACCGCCGCGTACAGCAGCGCGACCGCGGCGACCCCTTCGAGCGCCTGCGGCACCAGGATCGCCCAGGAGTTGACGCCGAAGATCTTCACCGAGATGTCCATCACCCACAGCGACGCCGGCGGCTTGTCGACGGTGATGAAGTTCGACGAGTCCAGCGAGCCGAACAGGAACGCCTTCCAGCTCTGGGAGCCGGCCTGCGCGGCGGCCGCGTAGAACTGATTGGCCCAGCCGGATGCCGAGAGCCCGATCAGGTAGAGCAGCCCGGTCCCGGTGAGCAACCCGCCGAACGCGAACCGGTCCCTTCGTCCGCGACCTCGACCCGGTGATGGACGCTCAGGGGGCTGTCCGGTGACGCTGGCCGGGTCAACGTCGAGGGTGGTGGTCATGAGGCCGCCTTCGTGAGGTCGTAGACGGTCGTGCCGCCGACGGTCTGTGCGGTGTAGTGGGCAGCGACCCACTGGGTGATCGCGCTCGCCGAGCCGCTGCCGCCGCCGCCCGGGCCGCCGGCGTCGCCGCCACCGACGAAGTAGTGGATCTTCCCGGAGGCGACGTAGCTCTGGAACTGCGCGAGGGTCGGGGCGTTGTCACTGCCGTCGAAGCCACCGATTGACATGACCGCCGTGCCGGACGCGAGTTCGAGCGGCCCGGCGGTGTGTGAGCCCACGGCCGCGGCCGCCCAGGTCGTCGTGCTCTGCTTCAGCAGCGTGGTGAGGGCGGCGTTGACGCTCGCGCCTGCGCCGCCTGCGCCGCCTGCGCCGCCCGCGCCGCCTGCGCCGCCCGCGCCGCCCGGGCCGCCCGGGCCGCCCGGGCCGGCCGGGCCGCCTGGGGCCCCGTTCGGCCGCCCGCCCCCGCCGCCTGGCCCGCCGCCGAACCCACCCGCCCCCGAGACCGTCGGTCCGGCCGACGGGACCGCGCCGGTGTGCGGCGTCGCCGCGGTGTCGAGCGCGTAGGCCGCCGAGCCGCCCCCGAGGGTGACGAGCGCGGCCGTGACCGTCGCGGCCACCAGGGCGCGCCGCGGGCGTCCCGGGCCGATCAACAGCAGCCCGGCCGTGGCGAACCCGGCCAGCACCACGAGCCAGCCGACCCAGGGGTGGAACGAGGGCGTCCGGTGCAACAGCGCGTATCCCCACAGTCCGGTGACGACGGCGCCGGCCGCGAGCGCCGCCCGTGCGGCCGCGGTCGAGCGGGCCCGCCACAGGACGACCGTCCCGATCGCCACCAACGCGGCGATCGCCGGCGCCAGCTCGACCGTGTAGTAGGTGTGGATGATGCCTCCGGCGAAGCTGAGCACTGCGCCGGTGACGAGCAGCCAGCCGCCCCAGACGATCACGGCGGCGCGGGTGCGATCGGCCCGCGGGGTCCGTCGGGTCAGCCCGATCAGGGCCACGATCGCGACCAGCGCGGCTGGCAGCAGCCAGGCGATCTGCCCGCCGTTCAGCGAGTTCACCATCCGTCCGATGCCGGTGGCACCGTCGAAACCGGTACCCCCGGGACCGTTGGAGTTCCCGCTCAGCCGCGACAGGCCGTTGTAGCCGAAGGCCAGCCCGAGCGCGGAGTTGTCACCCGAACCGCCGATGTAGGGACGGTCGGCCGCCGGCGTCAGGTCGACCGCCAGCACCCACCAGCCCGCCGCCGCGACCAGCGCCGCCCCCGCCCCGAGCAGCTGCACGATCCGGCGCCGCAGCGTCGTCGGTGCCGCGACCAGGTAGCCGATCGCCAGCGCGGGCAACACCGTGAACGGCTGCAGCCCCTTCGCCAGGAACGAGAAGCCCATCACCGCACCGGCCAGCACCAGCCACCGCGTCGACGCCGCGTCGATCGCCCGCGTCGTGCAGTAGGCCGCCAACACGATCAGCAGCACCATCAGGGCGTCCGGGTTGTTGAACCGGAACATCAGCACGGCCACCGGCGTGATCGCGAGCAGTCCGCCGGCGAGCAGCCCGGCCCAGTGGCCGAACCACCGTTTCACCGTGGCATGCAGCAGCCACACGGCCAGCACGCCCTCGATCGCCTGCGGGATGAGCATCGACCACGACGAGAACCCGAACAGCCGTCCCGAGATCTCCATCGGCCACAGCGCCGCCGGTGGCTTGTCGACGGTGATGAAGTTGGACGAGTCGAACGAGCCGAAGAACAACGCCTTCCAGCTCTGTGTGCCGGCCTGCACGGCCGCCGCGTAGAAGTCGTTCGCGTAGCCGGACGCGCCCAGTCCCCAGATGTAGAGGACGGCCGTCGCCGCCAGCAGCCCACCGAGCGACCCCCTCTCGAGCCGACGTTGACCCGGTGAGCGACGCGGAGGGGGCTCGTCAGCGACGCGGACCGGGTCAACGTCGACAGCGGTCGTGGTCATCGAGCGGTCTCCAGGGCTGGAGCGGGTGCGCGGCGGGCGAAAACCCACTCGCGCAGCAGGACGAAGCGCAGGGCGGTCGCGAGCAGGTTGGCCGCGACGAGGACGGTCAGTTCGAGTGCCGGACCCGGATGGGACGACACCAGCGCGAGCAGGGCCAGCGCCCCGCTCGTCAGCGCCAGGCCCAGCCCGAACACGACCAGGCCCTGCAACTGGTGCCGAGTCGCCCCGCCGCCGCGGACTCCGAAGGTGAAGCGCCGGTTCACGGCGGTATTGGCGACGGCCGTCACCAGCAGCGCCACCAGGTTCGCCACCTGGGCCCCCATCGACGACCGGGCGAGCAGGAACAGCAACAGGTAGGCCAGCGTGGACAGCACGCCGACCGCGCCGAACCGGACCGCCTGCCCGGCCAGCCGTTTCGGCACGCCCGGCACGTCGACCGGCGCCCGTGCGACAGGTGAGCGGCCGACGGCCGCGCGGAGGTCCTGCAGAGGCAGTTCGCCGCGCATCAGCGCCCGCGCCAGTCGCGCGACGCCGCGCAGGTCGGCCATCGCCGTTGAGGCGACGTCGACTCGGCTGTCCGGGTCGTCCACCCAGTCGACGGGCACCTCGGCGATGCGCATGCCGCAGCGTTCGGCGAGCACCAGCAGTTCGGTGTCGAAGAACCACGCGGTGTCCTTGACGTAGGGGAGCAGCACCCGGGCCGCTTCGGTGCGCATGGCCTTGAAGCCGCACTGCGCGTCGGAAAATCCCGCGTGCAGCGTGGTGCGCAGCAGCAGGTTGTAGCCGCGCGAGATGAACTCGCGCTTCGGGCCACGCACGACCCGCGCGGACTTGGACAACCGGCTGCCGATGGCGACGTCGCTGTGGCCTGACAGCAACGGCGCCACCAGCGGCAACAGCGCCGCGAGATCGGTCGACAGGTCGACGTCCATGTACGCGACGACGCGGGCCTTCGACGACGCCCACACGTGCTGCAGCGCGCGGCCGCGGCCCTTCGCGTCGAGGTGCACGGCCCGGACGCCGTCCAGTTCGGCGCTCAGCCGCTGCGCGCACGCCCAGGTCGAATCGGTACTCGCGTTGTCGGCGATCGTGATGACCGCGTCGAACGGGAAGTCGCTGCGCAGGTAGGCGTGCAGCCGCCGCACGCTCGGTTCGAGGTCGTGCTCCTCGTTGAAGACCGGCACCACGATCTCGACGTCCACCGTCGCGGTTTCGGGCGTCGTCGGATCATCGGCGAGGGCAGTCATCCGCGGTCCGGCCGCGAACTTCACCGGCG
>JAVHVH010000062.1:0-2990 GCA_032160665.1 Pseudonocardiales bacterium | reverse complement strand
CGGGAAGCCGATCTCAGCAGCAATCCGCTGGGCGTCTTCGAACGACATCGCGGTGCCATGCTTCGGCGCGGGCAACCCCGCCTCGGCCAGCACCTGGCCGAAGGCGCCACGCTCCTCGGCCAGGTTGATGGCCTCGGGCGACGTCCCGACGATCGGGACACCCGCATCCGCCAGCCGCTGCGCCAACCCGAGCGGCGTCTGCCCACCCAGCTGCACGATGACTCCGGCGACCGGGCCCGCCTGCATCTCGGCGTACACGATCTCCAACACGTCCTCACAGGTGAGCGGCTCGAAGTAGAGCCGATCGGAGGTGTCGTAGTCGGTCGAGACCGTCTCCGGGTTGCAGTTCACCATCACGGTGCAGTAGCCGGCTTCTCGCAACGCCATCGACGCATGCACGCAGGAGTAGTCGAACTCGATGCCCTGGCCGATCCGGTTCGGCCCGGAGCCGAGGATCAGCACTGCAGGCTCAACCCGCGGCGCGACTTCCGTCTCCTCGTCGTACGACGAGTAGTGGTACGGCGTGGTGGCAGCGAACTCGGCGGCGCAGGTATCGACGGTCTTGAAGACCGGGCGGATTCCCAGCGCCTGCCGCACCCCGCGTACGACGTCCTCGGTCAGCCCGCGGATCTCGGCCAGTTGAAGGTCCGAGAATCCGTGGCGCTTGGCGAGCTTCAGGATCTCCGGCGTCAACCGCGGTGCGGCCGCGACCTGACCGGCGGTCTCGTGGATCAGGTACAGCTGGTCGATGAACCACGGGTCGATCTTGGTCGCGTCGAAGATCTGCTCGAGCGTGGCACCCGCGCGAATCGCGTCCATCATCGTGCGCAGCCGACCGTCGTGCGGGGTCTTGATCCGCTCGAGCAGCGGCGCCAGCTCACTGGCAGGCGCGTCGGCCCAGGAGAACCGGGCCTCCGGCTTCTCCAGCGAGCGCAGCGCCTTCTGCAGCGCCTCGGTGAAGTTGCGGCCGATCGCCATCGCCTCGCCGACGCTCTTCATGTGCGTGGTCAGCGTGGCATCGGCGGCCGGGAACTTCTCGAAGGCGAACCGCGGCACCTTCACCACCACGTAGTCCAGTGTCGGCTCGAAGCTGGCCGGGGTCTGCTGGGTGATGTCGTTCGGGATCTCGTCCAGCGTGTAGCCGATGGCCACCTTCGCCGCGATCTTGGCGATCGGGAAGCCGGTCGCCTTGGAGGCGAGGGCCGAGGAGCGGGAGACGCGCGGGTTCATCTCGATGACGATCACCCGGCCGTCCGCGGGGTCCACCGCGAACTGGATGTTGCAGCCGCCGGTGTCGACGCCGACCTCGCGGATCACCGCGATGCCGATGTCCCGCAGGATCTGGTACTCGCGGTCGGTCAGCGTCATGGCAGGCGCGACCGTGATCGAATCGCCGGTGTGCACGCCCATCGGGTCGAGGTTCTCGATCGAGCAGACGACGACGACGTTGTCGTGCTTGTCCCGCATGAGCTCGAGCTCGAACTCCTTCCACCCCCGCACTGATTGCTCGACCAGGACTTCGCGCACCGGGCTCGCGGCGAGCCCGCGGGCGACCATCGTGCGCACCTCGTCCGCATCGTTGGCCAGACCCGAACCGAGCCCACCCATCGTGAACGACGGCCGGATGACGACCCGGTTGCCGACCGTGGCCGCGAACCCGACCGCCTCGTCCAGGCTGCGGCACACCAGCGACTCGGGGACCTCGCCGCCGGCCTTGCGCACGATCTCCTTGAACAGCTGCCGGTCCTCACCGCGCTGGATGGCCCCGATGTCCGCGCCGATCAGCTCGACCCCGTACTTCTCGAGCACGCCGTTGTCGTACAGCGCGATCGCCAGGTTGAGGGCGGTCTGCCCGCCCAGCGTCGGCAGCAGGGCATCCGGACGCTCGACGGCGATGACGCGCTCGACGAAGTCCGGCGTCAACGGCTCGATGTAGGTGGCGTCGGCGAACTCGGGGTCGGTCATGATCGTCGCCGGGTTCGAGTTGATCAGGCTGACCCGGAATCCCTCGCTGCGCAGCACGCGGCAGGCCTGGGTGCCCGAGTAGTCGAACTCGCAGGCCTGGCCGATGACGATCGGTCCCGAGCCGATCACGAGGATGTGCTGGATGTCGGTCCGCTTCGGCACTAAGCCCGCCTTCCCGCTGTAGATCTTGTCCTGATTCCGGCGCCCGGACCTGGCTGCGTGCACAAGATCATCAGCCCCTCGCCTCGAGCAGGTCGACGAATCGGTCGAACAGGTACGCGGCGTCGTGCGGACCGGCCGCGGCCTCGGGGTGGTACTGCACGCTGAACGCGCGGACATCTCGGGCGCGCAGCCCCTCGACCACGTGGTCGTTCAGGCAGACGTGGCTGACCTCGACCTCGCCGAAGTCGGTCGACGCCGCGCGGTCGATCGGCGCATCCACCGCGAAGCCGTGGTTGTGCGCGGTGATCTCGACCTTGCCCGTGACCCGGTCCTGGACCGGCTGATTGATGCCGCGGTGCCCATAACCGAGCTTGTACGTGCCGAAACCGAACGCGCGGCCCAGGACCTGATTGCCGAAGCAGATCCCGAACACCGGAACCTCACGCCGCAACAGCTCACGGACCGTCTCGACCGCGACGTCGGCCGTGGCCGGATCGCCCGGGCCATTGGCCAGGAATACCGCGTCGGCGCCGGTCGCGACGATCTCGTCGACCGACGCGGTGGATGGGACGACGTGCGAGGCGATCCCGCGTTCAGCCATGCGGCGCGGCGTCATCGCCTTGATGCCGTAGTCGATCGCCGCGACGGTGAAGTGCGTCGAGCCGATCGCGTCGACCCGGTACGGCTGCGCGGTGGTGACCTCGGCCGACAGGTCGGCGCCGACCATCCCCGGCGACGCGAGCACCTTCTGCAGGAGCGACTGCGGGTCGGTGTCCACGCTCGACACCCCGCAGCGCATGGCGCCACGCTCGCGCAGATGACGCGTCAATGCGCGGGTGTCGATCCCGCTGATGCCGACGATC
>JAVHVH010000005.1:0-12256 GCA_032160665.1 Pseudonocardiales bacterium | reverse complement strand
TGCTCAACCGCCGGCTCAAGGCCCTGTCGATCTTCGACAAGAAGCCCATGCCGAGCTGGGGGTCCGACCTATCGGGTATCGACTTCGACAACATCAAGTACTTCGTGCGCTCGACCGAGAAGCAGGCCGCCACGTGGGACGACCTGCCCGCCGACATCAAGAACACCTACGACAAGCTCGGCATCCCCGAGGCCGAGAAGCAGCGGCTGATCTCGGGTGTCGCGGCGCAGTACGAGTCCGAGGTCGTCTATCACAAGATCAATGAGGAGCTCGAGAAGCAGGGCGTCATCTTCCTCGACACCGACACCGCGCTGAAGGAGTATCCGGAGCTCTTCGAGGAGTACTTCGGCTCCGTCATTCCGTCCGGCGACAACAAGTTCTCCGCGCTGAACACCGCTGTGTGGTCGGGCGGCTCGTTCATCTACGTCCCCAAGGGCGTCCACGTCGAGATCCCGCTGCAGGCCTACTTCCGCATCAACACCGAGAACATGGGCCAGTTCGAGCGGACCCTGATCATCGTCGACGAGGGTGCCTACGTGCACTACGTCGAGGGCTGCACCGCCCCGATCTACAGCTCGGACTCGTTGCACTCGGCGGTCGTCGAGATCATCGTGAAGAAGGGCGGCCGCTGCCGTTACACGACGATCCAGAACTGGTCGAACAACGTCTACAACCTCGTCACCAAGCGGGCCAAGGCCGAGGCCGGCGCGACGATGGAGTGGATCGACGGCAACATCGGCTCCAAGGTCACCATGAAGTACCCGGCCGTGTGGCTGACCGGCGAGTACGCCAAGGGCGAAGTGCTCTCGATCGCGTTTGCCGGCGAGGGCCAGCACCAGGACGCCGGCGCCAAGATGCTGCACCTCGCGCCGCACACGTCCTCGACGATCGTGTCCAAGTCGGTGGCGCGCGGCGGTGGGCGCACGTCGTATCGCGGGCTCGTCCAGGTGAACAAGGGCGCGCACCACAGCCGGTCGACGGTCAAGTGCGACGCGCTGCTCGTGGACGACATCAGCCGCTCGGACACCTACCCCTACGTCGACGTCCGCGAGGACGACGTGTCGATGGGCCATGAGGCGACGGTGTCGAAGGTCAGCGAGGACCAGCTCTTCTACTTGATGAGTCGCGGCATGTCCGAGGACGAGGCGATGGCGATGGTGGTGCGCGGCTTCGTCGAGCCGATCGCCCGCGAGCTCCCGATGGAGTACGCGCTCGAGCTGAACCGCCTGATCGAACTGCAGATGGAAGGAGCCGTCGGCTAAATGACGGCACTAGCAACCAAGACGGGCTCGCCCGCCGAGCGTTTCACCTCTCGCGATCCCGCCGACTTTTCCGTCCCGAATGCCTCCCAGGAGGACTGGCGGTTCACCCCGCTGGGCCGCATCCGGGGCTTCTTCGAGCCGTTCACGTCGGACGGAGTCGTCGAGGGGGACGAGTCGGTGCCCAGCGGGGCCTCGGTCGAGGTCGTCGACCCGTCCACCCTGGCCGCCTTCGGCACGGCGCTCGAGCCAACCGACCGGGTCAGCGCATTGGCGATGGCGCACGCGCGGCGCGGCCTGCACGTCCGCGTCGATGCCAACGCCGAACTGAGCGAGCCGATCGTCCTGACACGTCGGGGGATCAGTGGCCGCTCGTACGCGCACCACGTGGTCGAGGTCGGCGCCAACGCGAAGGCCACGCTCGTCATCGACCATCGCGGGCTGATCGAGATCGCGGCCAATATCGAGTTCCTGATCGGCGACGGCGC
Source organism: Pseudonocardiales bacterium (assembly GCA_032160665.1). Taxonomy (GTDB): domain Bacteria; phylum Actinomycetota; class Actinomycetes; order Mycobacteriales; family Jatrophihabitantaceae; genus Jatrophihabitans. The sequence continues at coordinate 10,509 of JAVHVH010000005.1, read as the reverse complement.
CACACTGTCGGTCGTCGCGGTCAACGCCTGCGACGAGGGTTCGGTCCAGCTGTCGTCGTACGCCGCGCTCGTGGGTCGCGACGCCTCGTACCGGCACGTGAACGTCACCCTCGGCGGCTCGGTCGTGCGCATCGTGCCAACGGTCCGCTTTGCCGGCCCGGGTGGGCGCGCCGAACTACTGGGCGTGAGCTTCGCCGGCGACAAGCAGCACTTCGAAGGTCGGCTGTTCGTCGACCACGGCGCGCCGAACTGCACGTCCAACGTGTTGTACAAGAACGCGTTGCTCGGCGACTCGGCCCGCACCGTATGGATCGGCGACGTGCGGATCCGCCCGGCGGCGACCGGCACCAACACCTACGAGATGAACCGCAATCTGCTGCTGTCGGACGGCGCCCGCGCCGACTCCGTTCCCAATCTCGAGATCGAGACCGGCGACATCGCCGGCGCCGGGCATGCGAGCACGACGGGACGGTTCGACGACCTGCAGCTGTTCTACCTGCAGTCCCGCGGCATCCCCGAGGACGAAGCGCGCCGACTTGTCGTCCGCGGCTTCTTCGCCGATGTCGTCGAGCGCATCGGAGTGCCGGCGCTCGAGCACCGCATCATGACCGCGATCGAGGCCCGGCTGGGCTTCACCCCCGAGTTGGAGAGTCCCTCAGCATGAGCACCCTGGAAGTACGCGATCTGCACGTCACCGTCGGATCCGGTGACGACGCCACCGAGATCCTCAAGGGCGTCGACATCACCGTGAAGTCCGGCGAGACGCACGCGATCATGGGGCCCAACGGCTCCGGCAAGTCGACGCTCGCGTACTCGATCGCCGGACACCCCAAGTACACCGTCACCCGAGGCACGGTCACGCTCGACGGCGCTGACGTCCTGGCCATGACGGTCGACGAACGGGCCCGCGCCGGGTTGTTCCTGGCGATGCAGTACCCCGTCGAGGTGCCGGGCGTGTCGGTGTCGAACTTCCTGCGGACCGCGGCCACCGCCACCCGGGGCGAGGCGCCGAAGCTGCGCACCTGGGTCAAAGAGGTCTCCAGCGCGATGGCGAGCCTGGACATGGACAAGGCCTTCGCCGACCGCAACGTCAACGAAGGGTTCTCGGGCGGGGAGAAGAAGCGTCACGAGATCCTGCAGCTCGAGCTGCTCAAGCCCAAGATCGCGATCCTCGACGAAACGGACTCCGGTCTCGACGTCGATGCGCTGCGGGTTGTGAGCCAGGGCGTCAACCGCGTCCGCGAGACCGGCATCGGCACCCTGCTGATCACGCACTACACCCGGATCCTGCGCTACATCACGCCCGACTACGTGCACGTGTTCTTCGACGGCCGCATCGCCGAGTCCGGTGGTGCTGAACTCGCCGACAGGCTCGAGGCGGAGGGCTACACCCGCTTCGGCGTGAACGAGACGGCCTCGGCGTAATCATGGCCTTGGACGTCGAAGCGATCCGCAAGGATTTCCCGATCCTGTCACGCGAGGTGCACGGGGTGCCGCTCGTCTATCTCGACAGCGCCAATACGTCGCAGAAGCCGCAGGTCGTACTGGACGCGCTGACCGAGTTCTACGCGATGCACAACGCGAATGTCGCCCGGGCGGTGCACACCCTCGGCTCCGAGGCAACGACCGCGTTCGAGGACGCACGGGACAAGGTCGCGGCCTTCGTCAACGCACCCAGCCGCGACGAGATCGTGTTCACCAAGAACTCGTCCGAGGCGCTGAACCTCATCGCGTATTCGCTCTCGAACGCGACCACGTTCCCGGGCGCGGAACGGTTCCGGATCGGGCCCGGTGACGAGATCGTGGTCACCGAGATGGAGCACCACAGCAACATCGTCCCGTGGCAACTGTTGTGCCAGCGCACCGGCGCGACGTTCCGGTGGCTACCCATCGACGACGACGGCCGGCTGGTCGAGTCCTCGATCGACGAGATCATCACGCACCGGACGAAGGTCGTCGCCTTCGTCCACCAGTCGAACGCGCTCGGCACGATCAACCCGGTTTCACGCATCGTTGCGCGCGCCCAGGCCGTCGGCGCGTTGACCGTCATCGACGCCTCGCAATCGGCTCCGCACCTGCCACTCGACGTCGCGGCGATGGGCGCCGACTTCGTCGCGTTCACCGGCCACAAGATGTACGGGCCGACCGGCGTCGGCGTGCTGTGGGGTCGCTACGACCTGCTGGCCGAGCTGCCGCCCTTCCTTGGTGGTGGCGAGATGATCGAGACCGTCGACCTGACGGGCACCACCTACGCCGCGCCGCCGCATCGCTTCGAGGCGGGCACGCCGATGATCGCCGAGGCGGTCGGGCTGGGCGCGGCCATCGACTATCTGAGTGCGCACGGCATGGACAACGTCGCGGCCCACGAACACGAGCTGGTCAGCCACGCGCTGGCCGGGCTCGCCACCATCGACGGGCTGCGCATCGTCGGCCCGGCCCAGCCGGTCGACCGCGGGGCCACGATCGCGTTCACGCTGGCCGGCGTGCATCCGCACGACGTCGCCCAGCTGCTCGACGAGCAAGGCATCGCGGTCCGGGCCGGACACCACTGCGCCCGGCCGGTCTGCGTCCGCTACGGCATCCCGGCGACCACTCGCGCGTCGTTCGGCATCTACACCACCACCGAGGAAATCGACGCCCTGGTTCGCGGTGTTGTGCACGTGAAGGAGGTGTTCGCGTGAGCGCCCTGCCCATGGAGAGCCTCTACCAGCAGATCATTCTCGATCACTACAAGCACCCGCAGCACCGCGGCCTGCCCGAGACGTTCGACGCCGAGGTGCATCACGTCAACCCGACCTGCGGCGACGAGGTCACCCTGCGCGTCCGGCTGGCCGACGGCGTCATCGCCGATCTCGGCTGGGAGGGCGAGGGCTGTTCCATCAGCCAGGCGTCCACGTCGGTGATGAGCGACCTGGTCGTGGGCAAGCCGGTCGACGACGCGATGGTCTTGCAGAGGAAGTTCCTCGACCTCATGCAGTCCCGCGGCTCGGCCGAGCTGAGCGAGGCCGACGAGGACGAACTGGATGACGCCGTCGCGTTCGAGGGCGTGTCGAAGTACCCGGCGCGAGTGAAGTGCGCGCTGCTGGGCTGGATGGCGATGAAGAGTGCCGTGGCCGAAGCCGGCTGGCACGACGACGCAGGGGAGACCTCATGACTCAGACACAGGCCGCCGTTCCGTCCCGCGACGAGATCGACGAGGCGATGCGCGACGTCGTCGACCCCGAGCTCGGCATCAACGTCGTTGACCTCGGCCTCCTGTACGACGTCCGCGTGGACGAGGGCGAAGCCGGCAACGTCATCACGATCGACATGACGCTGACATCGGCGGCCTGTCCGTTGACGGATGTCATCGAGGACCAGGCCAACAGCGCACTCACCGGTGGGCCGAAGCCGCTAGCCGCCGAGCTGAAGATCAACTGGGTGTGGATGCCGCCGTGGGGACCGGACAAGATCACCGATGACGGGCGCGAACAGCTGCGCGCGCTCGGCTTCAATGTCTGAGGTCGCCGTAACCCGCGCGCCGACCGTGCGCGCGCTGCGCATCGTCGCTGTCGCTGAGGCGGTGTCCTGGCTGCTGCTCATCGTCGCGACCATCGTCAAGTACAGCGCCGACGCGCCGCTCGGCGTCCACATCATGGGACCCGTGCACGGGGTGCTGTTCCTCGCCTACGTCGGTCTCGCCCTCGACGTCCGCTCGCGGCTGGGCTGGGATGCGCGCACGAGCCTGATTGTGCTGGCCGACGCGATCATCCCAGGTGGCGGCTTCGTCGTGGCTCGCCGCCGGGATCTCGAACCCACCGTGACCGCCTGAACCTGCCCGGGCAACACGTCAGCCGAGGTTGTTCGTCCCGAACGTGTCGCAGTTCTTGGGGGCACCGGTCCGGTAGCCGGTCGTGAACCAAGTCTTTCGCTGGGCGGCCGATCCGTGGGTGAACTTGGACGTGTCGACGCGGCCGCCGCCCAAATTCTTCTGGATGTAGTCGTCGCCGATCCGGCCGGCGGCGTCCAGCGCCCGGGAGACGTCGTCCGCAGTGATCTCGGAGACGATCGTGTTGCCGTGCGAGTCCGGCTCCAATGCGTGCTTGGCCCACACCCCGGCGTAGCAGTCGGCCTGCAGTTCCAGGCGCACCGAGTCGGACTTCGGCCCGGTTGCCGAATGGTCGATCCTGGACTCGATCCCGAGCAGATCCTGGACATGGTGTCCGTACTCGTGTGCGAGCACGTAGGCGTCCACGAATAACCCGCCTTCGGCACCGAACTGCGATTTGAGGTCGTTGTAGAACGTCAGGTCGATGTAGACCAGCTGGTCGGCCGGGCAGTAGAACGGACCCGCTCCGCTGTCGGCCGTGCCGCAGCCGGTCGACACCTGGCCGCTGAACCACACCGTGTCGACCTCCACGTAGCGCTTGCCCATCTTCGGCAATTCCGTCGTCCAGTAGTCCTGGATCGAGTTGATGTCCGCGACGACCGCGCATTCCAGGTGGTTGTTGGCGTCCTGGCCGGTCTTGCACTCCCTCTGGATCTCGGTGTTGTCGGCCGTGGCCGGCCGGCCATCCTGGCCGAGCTGACCGAGGACGTTCGCGACCTGCGGATTCGATCCGCCGACGTAGGCGACGAGCAGGTAGATGAGGAGGCCGACGACGCCGACCCCACCGCCGACGGCGCCGCCGCGGCCACCGATCATGCCGCCGCCACCGCGGCCCCGGGTGTCCGAAACCTCGGACGTGTCGAGGTTCGCGTCGTTGCTGTACTTCATCGCGCCGGCCTCCGTCGTGGTGCGCCCAGGGTTGGACCCGGACAGATCCTGCCCCGGGGCCGGTGCCGCCAACCCCGGCCGTCCGCGTCGGCGCCGAATCGGGCGGCGCGAGCCGGTACCGTAGAGGTGTGTATCCGCTCCGGCAATGACGCCTGACGTGTCCCACGTCTGTCGTCCCCTGTCCAGGAGCTGTTCCTTTTATGATCACCGCAACTGAGCTCGAGCTGCGCGCGGGCGCGCGAATCCTGCTCGAACCCACCACCGTCCGTGTCCAACCCGGTGACCGCATCGGGCTCGTCGGGCGCAACGGCGCCGGCAAGACAACCACCCTGCGGGTGTTCGCCGGCGAGAGCCTGCCGCACACCGGTCGCCTCGATGTGACCGGCCCGGTCGGCTACTTGCCGCAGGACCCGCGCACCGGCGACCTCGCCGTGCTTGCCCGCGATCGCGTTCTGTCCGCGCGCGGGCTGGACACGCTCGTCACCGACATTGCCAAGGCCCAGGTCCAACTCGCCGAGACTCCGCACGACGAGGCACTGCTGCGCCGCTACGGCAGCCTGGAGGAACGCTTCACCTCGCTGGGCGGGTACGCCGCCGAGAGCGAGGCGGCCCGCATCTGTGCCAACCTCGGATTGCCCGACCGGGTGCTCGCCCAACCGCTTTCGACGCTGTCGGGTGGCCAGCGCCGTCGGGTCGAACTGGCCCGGATCCTGTTCGCTGACTCCGGCGCCGAACCGACTACCCTGCTGCTGGACGAGCCGACCAACCACCTCGACGCCGACTCGATCGTCTGGCTGCGGGACTTCCTGCGTCAGCACACCGGTGGATTGGTGCTGATCAGCCACGACGTCGGACTGCTGGACTCCGTCGTCAACAAGGTCTGGTACCTCGACGCGAACCGCGCCGCCGTCGACGTCTACAACGTCGGCTGGAAGACCTACCTGCAGCAGCGCGAATCCGACGAGCGGCGTCGCCATCGCGAACGCGCCAACGCCGAGCGCAAGATCGAGTCATTGCGCGGCCAGGCCGACAAGATGCGGGCCAAGGCCACCAAGGCCCGCGCCGCCCACCAGATGGACCGCCGGGCCGCCGCGCTCGCCGCCGGTCTGGCCGAGGTTCGGGTGCACGACAAGGTGGCCCGGCTGCGCTTCCCGGCGCCGGCATCGTGCGGGCGCACCCCGCTGACCGCCGAGGGCCTGTCGAAGTCCTACGGCTCGCTCGAGGTGTTCACCGACGTCGACCTCGCGGTCGATCGCGGCGCGCGCGTCGTGGTGCTCGGTCTCAACGGCGCGGGCAAGACGACGCTGCTGCGGCTGCTGTCCGGGATCGAGGCGGCGGACACCGGCGAAGTCGTTCCCGGGCACGGCCTTCGGCTCGGTTACTACGCGCAGGAGCACGAGACGCTCGACCACGACCGCACCGTGCTGGAGAACATGCGCACGTCGGCCTCGGCCGTTGGCCGCTCTGACCTCAGCGACACTGAATTGCGCAAGATCCTCGGTGCGTTCCTGTTCTCGGGGGACGACGTCGACAAGCCGGCCGGCGTGCTGTCGGGGGGCGAGAAAACCCGCCTCGCATTGGCCATGCTCGTGACCAGCGCCGCGAACGTGCTGCTGCTCGATGAGCCCACGAACAACCTCGATCCGGTCAGCCGCGGTCAGGTGCTCGACGCGCTGCGGACCTTCGCGGGCGCGATCGTGCTCGTGACACATGACGAGGGCGCGGTCGAGGCGCTGAGTCCGGAGAAGGTGATCCTGTTGCCGGACGGGATCGAGGACCAGTGGAGCGAAGACCTCGCTGATTTAATCGCACTGGCTTGACTCAGTGGCATACCGGACAAAGGGTTCGGGCCGGCGGGTGGCACGGATTAGCCGGTTGGCCAGGTGCGGACGGGACGATTGTCACGGGCTGCGGTCCACCCGACGTATGCGCGTCCGGACGATCTTGCGGGGCCCTCATACCGGCTGCTATCAAGTCGGCGGAGATCGAGTTTCCGCCGAGTTCTGCGTCGAGCGCGAGCGCTCGGGCAGGACGTGAAAGGACGACACATGTCCGCTCTGAAGAAAGGCGCCCGGATCACCGGTGCCGAACGCACGAAACTCGCCAACGAGCTGAAGAAGGCCTACGACAAGGGCAGGAGCATCCGCGAACTCGCCGACGTGCACAACCGCTCGTACGGCTTCGTCCACCGCGTCCTGTCCGAGTCCGGCGTGGCGCTGCGTGGCCGGGGTGGCGCGACGCGCACGAAGGCAGCAGCGGGTAAGGCGAGGGCCAAGAGCAAGTAGCAAGGCCGCGAACGGACAGGTCGCCGGCGCTCAGTAGCCTGGCGACCATGTCCCACGTCGAGATCGACCCGGAGGCCGGCTTCCGGGTCGATTTTCATGATGACCTGGCCACGATCACGCTCAACCGCCCGGAGCGGCTGAACTGTCAGTCACCGCGGATGTGGACCGCGCTTACGCGGCTGCGGCGGGAGTTGCCGGGCACCGTCCGCGTCGTCGTGATCCGCGGGGAAGGACGCGCGTTCTCGGCCGGCCTGGACCGCAGTCTCTTCAGCGGCGAGGCCGCCGACGGCATCCTCGCGCTGCCCCGGCTGCCCCGGGCTGAGGCGACCGGCCGGATCGGTGAATGGCAACAAGCCTTCGACTGGAGCTCGCGGCCGGACCTGGTCACGGTCGCGGCCGTGCACGGGCATGCGATCGGCGGCGGGTTTCAGCTCGCCCTCGGGGCGGACATCCGGATTCTGGCCGAGGACGCCCAGTTCACGATGGCGGAGCCGACGCTCGGCATCGTGCCCGACCTGGGCGGAACGAAGCGGCTCGTCGATCTGGTCGGCTACTCACGCGCCGCGGAAATCTGCCTGACCGGACGCCGAGTGGGCGCCGAGGAGGCTTTGCGTATCGGGCTCGCGTCGAGGGTTGTGCCGAATGACGGCCTGGACGCTGCGATCGAGCAGACGGTCACGGCGCTGCTGGCGATCGACCGGGACGCCGCCGCCGAGACGAAGGCGCTGCTGCAGGCGGCGTCTACCCGAACCCAGGCCGAGCAGCAGGCAGCGGAGCGGGAGGCCCAGTACCGCCGCCTCCGCACCCTGGCCGGCCTCGACGGTGAGGAATGATGTCGTTGTCGGGCTAGTTCTCTAACCTGACCACGAACGCGATGAGCGCTCGCGCGAAGAGACCCGCCGCCGCGCGAGCGAAGCGAGCTTGCGGGCGCGCCGAAGGCGCGCTGTGGAGCGCAGGATCCGCCCGAGTGAAGCGAGCGGCCGAGACGAAGCTGTGCCCCGGCCGAGGTAACGAGGTAACTATGTCGATGGACCATATGAACGCCATGCGAGCGATGCGCTCGATGGGGCGTGGCGATTCATCCGTCACCGAGAAGAAGCTGCCGAAGGGCACCTGGCGGCGCGTCTTCCGCTTCGCAGCACCGTACAAGGTCGACCTCGCGGTGTTCCTGGTGATGGTCACCGCCGACGCGTTGATCGGAGTCGTCACGCCCGTCCTCGCCGGCCGGGTCATCAACGACATCACCGGACGTGCCGCGCCCGGGCTCGTCGTCAACATCGCGCTCCTGATCGCCGGGCTGGCGGTGGTCGATGCCGGCCTGTCGTTCAGCCAGCGGTGGTACTCGGCCCGCATCGGCGAGGGCCTCATCTACGACATGCGCACCGCGGTCTTCGACCACGTCCAGCGGATGCCGCTCGCGTTCTTCACCCGCACCCAGACCGGCGCACTGGTCAGCCGGCTCAACAATGACGTGCTGGGTGCGCAGCAGGCGTTCACCTCGACGCTCTCGGGCCTGGTCTCGAACAGCGTGGGCCTCGTGCTCACCGCGGCCGTCATGTTCACGCTGTCGTGGCAGATCACGCTGATCTCCCTGGTGATGCTTCCGGTTTTCGTGATCCCGGCCCGGCGGATCGGTGCTCGGCTGCAGACGATCACGCGCGAGTCGTACAACCTGAACGCCTCGATGAACAACACGATGACCGAGCGCTTCAACGTGGCCGGCGCGCTGCTGGTCAAGCTGTTCGGGCGTCCGGCGGACGAGGACGCGTCCTTCCGCGCCCGGGCCGCGCGGGTGCGTGACATCGGGGTCACGTCCGCGATGTACGGTCGGGCGTTCTTCGTGGCCCTCACGCTGGTCGCATCGCTGGCGCAGGCACTCGTGTACGGGCTGGGCGGCTACTACGCGATCAAGGGCCAGCTCTCGGCCGGCACCGTCGTCACGTTGGCCCTGCTGCTCAGTCGCCTGTACGGCCCGCTGACCGCGCTCTCGAACGCCCGCGTGGACGTGATGAGCGCGCTCGTCAGCTTCGACCGCGTCTTCGAAGTGCTCGACCTCAAGCCGATGATCGACGACGCACCGGACGCCGAGGAACTGCCCAAGGACGCGCGCAGCGTCGAGTTCGTCGGCGTGCGCTTCGCCTATCCCACCGCGGCCGAAGTCTCGCTGGCATCGCTTGAGGACGTCGCGGTCCTGGACACCACGACGTCGGTCGAGGTGCTGCACGGCGTCTCGTTCAAGGCCGAGCCCGGTCAGTTGGTCGCCCTCGTCGGGCCGTCCGGCGCCGGCAAGACGACGATCAGTCAACTCGTCCCACGCGTGTACGACGTGACCTCTGGGCAGGTCCTGGTCGGCGGCCACGACGTCCGGACGGTGACCCTGGAGTCCCTGCATGACCGGATCGGCGTCGTCAGCCAAGAGGCGCACATGTTCCACGACACGATCCGTGCGAACCTCGTCTACGCGGCGCCCTCCGCCACTGACGATGACCTCTGGCAGGCCATCGATGCCGCGCAGATCGCCGAGCTCGTGCGGGCGCTGCCCGACGGGCTCGATACCGTCGTGGGCGATCGCGGCTATCGGCTGTCGGGCGGCGAGAAAGCCCGGCTCGCCATCGCGCGGCTGCTCCTCAAGGCGCCCGAGATCGTGATCCTCGACGAGGCCACCGCCCACCTCGACAGCGAGAGCGAGGGCGCGGTGCAAGAAGCGCTGGCCCGAGCCCTCGTCGGGCGCACGTCCTTGGTGATCGCCCACCGGCTGTCAACGATCCTCAACGCCGACACGGTCGTGGTCCTCGACGCGGGGCGCATCGTCGAGATGGGTAACCACGCCGACCTGCTCGCCCGCAACGGGCTGTACGCCGAGCTCTACCGAACCCAGTTCGAGCGCCAGGCCGCCGGCGTCGAGTTGTAGCGGCCCAACGAGGCCGCCTTCGGCTTGTCGTGGTTGCACCGAGTTCGAGGAGCTCGGCCGGGATCGGCAGCTGTCGGCGGCCGGGTCTACTTTCGGCGCATGACGGTCCTGGACTGGCTGCTCGACTCCGACCCGGCGCTGCGCTGGCAGGTGCTGCGCGATCTGTGCGATGCGCCAGCTGAGGTGGTGGGGGTCGAGCGCGCACGTGTGGCGACCGAGGGCTGGGGCGCCCGGTTGCTCGCACTGCGCGGTGACGACGGCCAGTGGTCGGGTGGCGCGTGTTTCCCGGCCGACTTCCGCGGCGACTTCTCCCAGGGCCAGCCCTGGACGTCGACACTGCCCACGTTGACGCTGCTGCGCGATCTCGGCATCGAACCGAATGCCGAGCCGGTCCGCGAGACGGTCGGGCTCGTACGGGAGAACTGCCGCTGGGAGCACGCCGGTCAGCCGTTCTTCGCCGGCGAGGTCGAGCCGTGCATCAACGGGCGCACCGTCGCGATCGGCGCGTACTTCGGAGTGGACGTCGACGGCATCGTCGAGCGGCTGCTCGGCGAGCA
>JAVHVH010000291.1:0-6643 GCA_032160665.1 Pseudonocardiales bacterium | reverse complement strand
CGTAGTACGGCCGAGATCCTGCTGGACTCGTCATTACCCCAGCGCCGCGGGCGCCGAGCACGGCCGTAGCGATCAAGCCGACATCGATCAAGCGGTGACCGCGGACACGTGCAGCCGTAGGGTGTGGTCGGTAACTTCCTGACGGCGTGTCGAGGGTGACCCTCGGCGCGCACCCCGGCGTTTGGAATCGGCAGGTGAGCGTGTCCGAGGGCTACGCCGCGCGCCCGTGGGCGCGTTGGTACGCGTCGGGTGTGGCCGAGCGGTTGGACGTCCCCGACATCGCGCTGACCCGCCTGCTCGACTACGCGGCCGAGGACTTCCCGCGGCGCAAGGCGCTCACGTTCCTGGGTCGCACGATGACCTACCGGGCTTTGGTGAGATCTGTGGACCGGTTCGCAGGCGCGCTGCACGAGCTCGACGTCCGCAAGGGCGACCGGGTGGCCTTGATCCTGCCGAACTGCCCGCAGAACGTGATCGCGTTCTTCGCGGTGCTGCGTCTCGGCGCGGTCGTCGTTCAACACAATCCGCTCTACACGCCGCCGGAGTTGCATCACCAGCTCGCCGACAGCGGTGCGACGGTGGCGGTCGTGTACGACGGGGCGTACCGCCGATTGGCGCAGGCACGGCCGGGCACGGCGCTGCGCCACGTCATCGTTACCTCACTGGCGGACTACCTGCCCTCCGGGAAGCGGCTGGCGTTGCGACTGCCGTTCGAAAGCGTGCGGGAGAAGCGGGAACAACTCATCACCGAGTTGCCGAGCGACACGGACGTTCTCGACTTCGGCAAGCTGCTCGGCTCCGCGCGGGGACCGGGAGAGGACGTGCCGGTCGCGCAGCCGGACGACCTGGCCTTGCTGCAGTACACCGGTGGCACGACTGGCCTGCCCAAGGGGGCGATGCTGACGCACCGCAACCTGGTGGCGAACGCGCACCAGGCCGCCGCGTGGGACCCCCACATGCAGCGGGGCCAGGAGACGGTCCTGGCCGCCCTGCCGATGTTCCACGTGTACGGGTTGACGATGTGTCTGACGTTGAACATGTTGGTGGCCGGGACGTTGGTGCTCCTGCCCACCTTCGAGCTGAGCCTGCTGTTCACGGCGATCGACAAGTACAAGCCGACGGTGTTCCCGGGTGTGCCGCCGATGTACGACCAGATCGTGCGGTCGCGGCGGACCAGCAGGCACGATCTGCGGTCGATCCGGACGTGTGTGTCGGGCGCGATGCGGCTGCCCCCGAAGACGGTGAAGAAGTTTGAGGAGGTCACTGGTGGACACCTGGTGGAGGGCTACGGATTGACGGAGAGCTCCCCAGTGGCGCTGGCCAACCCGCTGAACGGGAACGCCCGGCCCGGCACGATCGGGCTGGCGTTGCCAGGTACGGACCTGCGGATCGCGGACCTGGTCGACCGTTCGCGCGACGTGCCGGTCGAGGTCGCGGGCGAGTTGTGTGTGCGCGGGCCCCAGGTCTTCGCCGGCTACTGGCGGCAGCCGGAGGAGACCGCGTCGATGCTGCGCGACGGCTGGCTGCACACCGGCGACATCGCGGTGATGGATGAGGACGGGTTCGTCACGATCGTCGACCGCAAGCGTGACGTCATCCTGGCCAGCGGGTTCAGCATCTTCCCCTCCGAGATCGAGGATGTGCTCGCCGAGCACCCGGCGGTCGCGGAGTGCGCGGTCGTTGGTGTGCCGCACTTCTATCGTGGCGAGACGGTCAAGGCTTACGTTGTCGTGCGGGCCGGCGAAGAGGTGAGCGAGGAGGAGCTGCGTCGGTTCTGCACGCATCGGCTGGTGGCCTACAAGGTGCCGGCGCAGGTGGAGTTCCGCCGGGACCTGCCGCGCAACCTCATCGGCAAGGTGCTGCGCCGGGTGCTGCGGGCCGAGCACGAGGCGGCGCGCGCTGCGGCGGCGGTAGGTCCAGAGCTGGGTGATGTGCTGGAGCCGGTCGAGTCGATCCCGGCCCCCAAGCACGCCGTGCCGGACGAGGCCCAGGAGCCGGAGTCGGGCCCGGCCGGATCCGCCGGCTTGGTTGACGAGTTGGAGCGATTGGCGCGATTGCGGGACGCCGGCGCGCTCACGAACGACGAGTTCGGAGCAGCGAAAGCGCGGCTGCTGCGATAGGACATCAGCCCAGGCGGCCGATGACGATGATCAGGGCTTCGTCTCGTTCTCGAGGGCCGCGATGCGGCGATCATGATCGTGCAGACGGAACCTGACGCCCTTGCCGTGCTCGGCGAAGGTCCCTGGCATCTTTGCCTGGAGGGCGTCGTTGCCGAACATCAGGTCGCGCAGCCGGTGGTCGATGTGTTCGTTGAGTTCGTCTCGGGTCATGACCTCGCTCCAGTTCGGGTCGCCGGGGTCTACCGGGCTGATCAATTCGTCGCCGAGCCGAAGTGCTGCGGCGTAGAAGTGCTGCCGGATCGTCAGCCCGCGCTCGGCGCCGTTGACCATGTGCGTGGCGATGCGAACGTCGCCGGCGTCGGCGGCTTCGTTGAGGAAGGTGAGTCCGTCGTGTGGATGTGGCTGGCGCCAGTACCAGGCGGCGCTGATCCACGCGAACGCGTCGCTGGCCACCTGCTTGGGGTGGTCGACGAACCAATGGTCGTTGGCGACGAGCCGGCGGCGATGGCACCAGCGGGAGAAGTCGCCGTAATGCGCTCGGCCGGTGAGCTGGATGAATCCGCGACCTTTGAATCGCGGCCCGTCACCGGGCTCGGTGTTGCCCAGGTCGATACGGCCTTCGTACTCCTCCCCGGTGGCGAATTCGGTTGTCGCGGAGAGCCCGACCGACTCCTCGAGGACCTGGGAGAACCACATGGCGCGCCGTTTCACCGTATCGAGGTCGGCGAGCCGGAACGCTTCGTAAAGACCGGGAATGAGTTCGTGGCACCGGTCGAAGTCGATCTGGCTGGTGAGCGCTTGCAGCGTCTTGGCATCCATCGACGGTCTCCCCGAAACCTGAAAGTCTTTCTGACTCCGTCGTCAGGTATGAGAGTGACGATCGCGCGCGCGACTTTCAAGGCGGCTGGCACGCCGACACCAGGTGTGCTGGCACCACCTGCCCGGACAAGGCCGTATGAGCTGTCGACCGCTTCGCCAAGGTTGGGGAGTGTGCTCAGGTCCTCGTCTTGCCGCAGAGGATGCATTCGGCGGGGCTGTGTTCGAGGTCCCACGCGTGGCTGCAGCGCCGGCGAAGAGCCCACCAAAGCAGCCTCATGACTCCGACTCCTGTCGCAGCACGATGTTCCGCAGGTTCTCCAGGCGGGCGATCTCATACACCCAGAACTGCGCCTCCCCTTCATGACCGGCGAAGTAGGCGGCGATGTACCGCAGGCGGTCAGATGCAATGCTTTCGTCGATCTCGGCGACGGTGGAGAGATGCCGCCGATCAGAGAGTTGCTGCTGATCGGCCATGAGCGCCTCCCGGCACGGCGAAGGGGTCGGGTCCGGCTCCCGCGAGCCGTCGCGGTAGTCAAGAGGCTCGGAAGCGCGGAATTGCATTCATCAAGAATCCTTAGTTGGTGCCCTCATGTCGTGGACGCCAGTGCCCAACTTTCGGTACCGGCTAGCAGGAACCCCGGCTTGGCGCAGACGGGCGACGCGGCGTGTGGCCCTCTTGTGAGCTCCGGCCTACTGTCCACATGCTGCACGCGCGTTGCTGACGGCATGAGCTCTTGGGGGGAAGCCATGATCGGCAGTCGCGCCCGCGGAGTTCTGTGTCTTTTTCTTGCGCTGGCCTCAATCGGGATGGGGTGCGCGGCGCTGGCGTCGACTGGATCTGCTCAGGCGCGAACCGTTGCGACGAGGACGAGCATCAGTGGCCGGATCGTGGACAGCGCAGGTCACCCGCTGGCCGGGGTTGTCGTCTCCGTGACGTCCGCGGTGGGCATCCGTGGCAGGCACTTCGGACACGTCGACCTGCGCCGCTCTATCACGTGCGCCGGCGCTCGTCGCGTCCCCGCAAGAGGGTCGAGGCACGCGTTGGCCACACAATGTCGCCCGCTCGCAGGCTCCTGGCCGACCCAACTGCATCGGCCGGCAATGACTGTCCCCGTGAGCTGACCAGACCACCCGATTACATCTCAGCGAGACGCAACACGGCGCGGCGACGCCTAGCTTGCCCTGCGTAGCAGCTCGACGGGCATCAGGAACTGGTGCCGATCGACACATCGAACGGCGATGTGCTCAACCGGTCCGTCGGTCGCGAGCAGCGTGTATCGGTCGAGTACCTCAGCTGGCATTCCGCAGCCGGGCTCCGGGCAATCTTCGAGAATTGCGGGCATGTCGGTTGGCCTTCTTTGGGAGATTGACTGGCTGTGGCCAGTGGCAGACGCCGATATGTCTCCCGTAAGCGTGGCTCGCCAGGGCTGGCAAAAACGCCACGGTCAGCGACCATCTTGCTGTGGGGCTGGTGCTACCTGGTTGCTACCGGCTAGTCGGTAATCCCGCATAAGACCGCACCGCTCCAGGACGGCAGCGTGAGTCAGCGACCCCGCAGGCACACCCCGGCCGGCCAGCGCTTCGATGCCTTCACAGCCGTTGACCATTTCGCGATTCCCGTTGGCTGGTAGTGCGGTTGGATGCTCGCTGTGAAGACCCGAACAGCTCCGTCCGGGATCGTCGGCAGCGTGGCACGCAAAGAGCGCGGCGCGAGCAAGCGGTTCGCGGCAACCGCGACCGGGCGAGGCGAGGATCACGACGGGACGGGAGCGGTCGCCTCGACCGTCGCGTTCGAGGCACCCCGCCCTGCGGCGCCGAGAGCCCCCGGCACCGCGAAGGTTGTCATCGTCGGCGCCGGGCGCGTGGGCACCACGCTCGCTTACACATGTCTGGTGAGGGGCGTCGGCAAGAGCATCGCCCTCTACGGCCGAGATCCTGACAGGGTCCGCGCTGAGGTGCTCGACCTCAACCATGGGCTGCAGTTCGTGCCGATGGCCACCGTCGTCGGCTCGGCGGACATCGAGATCTGCCGCGGCGCCGACGTCGTCGTCGTCACCGCCGGTGCCAACGCGGCGCCCGGGCAGAGCCGCCTGGAGATGGCCGAGGCCAACGTGGGGATCTGCCGCGAGCTGGTCCCGCGCCTGGTCGAGGTTGCGCCGTCCGCGATCTTCCTGTTCGTCACCAACCCGGTAGACGTCATCACATATGCGGCCCTGCGTATCTCCGGCCTCCCCCGGGCGCAGGTCTTCGGCACCGGTACCGTTCTCGACAGCTCGCGGCTGCGGCAGCTCGTGGCCCAACACTGCGCCGTAGCCGTCCAGAGCGTCCACGCCTATATCGTCGGCGAGCACGGCGACTCCGAGGTGCCGCTGTGGAGTTCGGCTGCGATCGGCGGCGTCCCGCTGCTGCACTGGGGCAACTCTGACCGCCTCCCGCTGGACACCGCCGCGAGGGCCGACATCTTCCGGCGGGTCGTGCGCGGTGGATACGAGATCCTCGCCGTCAAAGGCTTCACCAACTACGCCATCAGCCTCGCGACCGCCCGCATCATCGAGTCGGTGCTCTACGACGAACATCAGGTGCTGCCGGTCAGCTCGCTGATCGAGGACTTCATCGGCATGAGCGATGTTTGCCTGTCGCTGCCCTCGGTCGTCAACCGCAACGGCGTGCAACACACCCTGCCGGTTCCACTCTCAGCTGGCGAAGCGGACGCCCTGCGGCGCTCAGCCGCAGCGGTCCGTACCGTCGTTCAACGATTCGGCCTCTGACGGGGTCGCGCCGACGGTACGCACCGCGATCTGGGTGTCGCGGGACATGACGCGCTACGGCGCGCCCGAGACCGTGGTGATGTTGGCCTGGGTGCCGACAACGGACGCCGTTGGGATGAAGTAGTCAGGCGACGGCTTCTGCTTGTCGACCAGCGCGTTGTACAGCCAGACGATGGTGTCGAAGGACTGGCCGTACGGGTCTTGGCCGATGGCTGCGTACATGTTGCCGGCCTTGATCTGGGCCACGTTTTCGGCGGTGAAGTCGAAGCCGATCACCTTGACTGTCGATGTCTTGCCCGCCGACGCCACGGTCTGGGCCGCGACCTGCGGGTTGCCGCCGGTCACGTAGATCCCGACGAGGTTCTTCGTGGAGGTCATGTAGTCACGTGTCGCTGACGCCACCCGGTCGGTCGACTGTCGGTATTCGACCGCACCGCCGGCCTGGGTCACCCACGGGCAGTTTCGCTTGAGTCCGTCAAGGAATCCGAGCCGGCGTTCTTCGAGCGCCTGGAACGTGAACGACTCGGTCTCGATGCCGACGACACCGGGTTTGCTCGCGCTGGCCAGGTCCTTCGTGGCAGTGCACATCAGCCTCCCCGCCTGCACGCCGGCGGCGCGGAGATCCTGGCCGTGGAAGAAAATAGCGCCCGAGCTCTGGGCGCAGGACGCATTGCCGTTGTAGGCCGCTACGAGCACGCCCTTGGCGCTTGCCCGCCGAATGTAGGTGCAGATGCCATCGCCAGGCATCAGCGCGGCGATGGCGTCGTAGCCGTCGACGACGGCGGCGTTGATCGCGGTACCGACGCTGTCGACCGTCACATCGGTACCGGCGGTGATCCAGTCGACTGTGCCGCCGGCGGCTTCGATCTTGGGCTTGACCGCGTCATATCCGGTCTTTACCTGCGCGAAGAACGGGTTGTTCTCGATCGCGATGAT
>JAVHVH010000282.1:0-5687 GCA_032160665.1 Pseudonocardiales bacterium | reverse complement strand
ACGGCGTCGCGGTAGCGGCGCTCGGCCCAGCCCGGGTCCAGCGCGAGCGCGACCCGGCGCACCCGCTGCGCCAACGCGGTCACCGTCACCGCGCCGGCCCCGGGCAGCACCTCGTCCACCAGTGTCGCTGCCTGCTCGGGTGTGAGCTCGGCGCAGCCCTCGGCCAGCACCACCGCCCGGCGCCGATCGAGCACCCCGGCCCGCAGCGCCTGCGCCACCCGCGCGATGCCGGTCACCGCGTCCGCATACTCGAGTTCGCGCCGTGCCGCCCGGCGGGTCAGGCGCAGTTCGGCGCGAATCTCGTCGACCGCGGACTCGAACACCAGATCCGGCGTCCACACCGGACCGCCCCCGATGCCGAGCATCGGGTCGCGGGTCGCGATCTGCGCCATCACCGCCCACACCTGCCCCTGCTGATAGGACAACTGCCGCCACTGCGCGGCCAGCACCTCGAGTAGCTGCTCGTCCGGGACCGCACCCACCTCAATCGGCGCCAGCGCGCAACACAACGCCGGGCCGGGCGCCATGCCCGCCACCCCGCCCGGAACCGCATTCCCGTCCTGCATGAACACAACAATAAGGAGCGGGTCTGACACTTTCGCCGTTATCCACAGACCCGAATCGAAGAAACGCAACAATGACCCGAGTTGTCCACAGACAAGGACAGGACCAGCGCAAAACAGTAAGCCGAACAACAAGACCCGGCCGAGAACAAACATCGTCGTCGCCGCGCCTTTCAGAAACGCAACCCGAACGAAACAGCAAGCCGAGAAACGAGACCCAGCCCAGTCCACCCACCGGCGCATTCGCCGGCGACGCCGAAGACGCCCCCGACTACTGCTACCGCCTCTACCCCACCACCTGGACCTGACGCCGAAGGACCTGCGGGCGGAACCGCTAGCCGGACGTCGCGTCCAGGTGCTGGAGCAGGTCGTGGGCGGCGAGCTCGACCTGCTTGTGCCGCCATTCCGAGGCCCGGTAGACCGACGCGATGAGCGCGGTCCGGTGGACGCGGCGGAAGTCGCCGTAGACGAAGGCGTACCGGGCCTTGGTCTCATCGTTCGCCCCGTCGGTCAGCCCGAGGTGCCAGGCCGCGTACTGCTCCCAGGTGTGCGACTCGAGGTAGGCGTTCTGCTCGGCCGCGCCAGGCTGGACCTCGCCCCAGTCGCTGTCGAGCACGTATTGCCGGGCGTCGATCAAGCGACGGGCTTGGGCCACTGCGTCTGGGTTGACCGAATAGGACGCCATCGGTTCATCGTGGCGAAGACGGGCCGCCCCGCACAACGCCGCCTTTGGTCAGTCGTGTTTCACGTCGCGGGTGGAGCGCCAGAGCGACAGCCCCAGGATCGCGACGACCGCCACGGGGAGGAGCCACCACGCCGCGATCGTCGTTCGAGCGAGGACGAACGTCGCGGCGAGCGCGACGATGACCCCGGCGGCGATGCGCCAGTCGTCACCGACGATGAAGTCCCACCAGAAGGCGGCGAACCCGCGAATCGCGGTAGCCAGTCGCGTCATCGCACACCGTCCGCGACCGGCTGATCGACGAGCCGCCGGGTCGGTTCGAGCCGCCGCGCTTGCACGCGGCGCAACCAGGCGACAGCGCCCAGGGCGGCGAGGAGCACGCCGCCGATGAGGACGAGCAGGGCCAGGTCCGAACCCGGCCAGTTCCCGCCGGCGCCCTCGACGCCCCAGAAGATCCCGAAGGCGGTCAGCAGGACACCGACCGCGAACTTCAGCGTGTTCTCCGGGACCCGGGCCAGCGGCGCGCGGACAGCCACGCCCACCGCGGTGACCAGGACGACCGCGGCGCCGGCGCCGGCGGCCGCGAGCGGGATGCTGTGCTGGTTGGCCCCGAACGTCAAAACGATGAACACGACTTCCAGGCCCTCGAGCAGGACGCCCTTGAACGCGAGCGTGAACGCGTAAGAGTCGCCGAACACCCCGCCGGCCGTCCCCGCGGTCCGTTCGGCGGCGGCCAGCTCACGCTCGTAGATCGCGGCCTCGTCGTGCAAAGCCTTGAAACCCGACGCACGCAGGATCGCCTTGCGCAGCCAGCCCAGCCCGAAGATCAAGAGCAGACCCCCGACGACCAGTCGCAGCGCGTTGAGCGGGATGACGGTCAGCGCCGGACCGAGCGCGGCCACGATCACGGCCAGTACCGCCAGCCCGGCCGCCACACCGCGCATCACGGCATGCCACCCGCGCGTCAACCCGACCGCGAGCACGATCGTCAGCGCCTCGACCGACTCGACGACGCAGGCGGCGAAGACCGCAAGGACGAGCAGCAGGTCACGCACGCCGTGATCTCCCATCGAAATCGACACATACCTCCTATCGAGGTTAGCTCGGACCGGTCTGCCTAGGATTCGGTGGTGTCCAGTCGCTCAGGAATCGTCATTACCGGCACCGAAGTGCTCACCGGGCGGGTCACCGATCGCAACGGCCCCTGGCTGGCCGAGCAACTCCGATTGGTCGGGGTCGACATCGCGCACATCGTCGTCGTCGGTGACCGTCCGCAGGACCTTCGCGACTCGCTCACGTTCCTCGCCGGCACCGGCGTCGACCTCATCATCACGTCCGGCGGGCTGGGCCCGACCGCCGATGACTTGACCGCAGAGGTGGTCGCCGCGTTCCAGGGTCGATCGCCGCAGCTCGACGCCGAACTCGAGCAGCGCATCGCCGCGATCATCGCGCGGCTCAGCGCCGGCCGGGGCTGGCACGTGGATCCCGAGGCGACAGCGGCGGCCACGCGCAAGCAGGCTCTGGTCCCGGCCGGAGCGAGCGTGCTCGCACCGATCGGAACCGCGCCGGGTTTGGTGGTGCCCCCGCCCGAGGGCCAGGACGGACCGCCCGTCGTCGTGCTGCCGGGCCCGCCACGAGAGCTGCAGGGCATGTGGCCCGACGTGCTCGCCGATGCGGTCGTCCGGGCAGCTCTGGCCGGCCGCGAAGAGCTTCGCCAGCGCACGATTCGACTGTGGGGCACTCCGGAGTCCGAGCTGGCGGCGACCCTGCGCGACAACGAAGCGCGGCTCGCCGGCCTGGAGATCACCACCTGCCTGCGCGACGGGGAACTCGAGATCGTGACCC
Source organism: Pseudonocardiales bacterium (assembly GCA_032160665.1). Classification (GTDB taxonomy): domain Bacteria; phylum Actinomycetota; class Actinomycetes; order Mycobacteriales; family Jatrophihabitantaceae; genus Jatrophihabitans. The sequence continues at coordinate 2,597 of JAVHVH010000282.1, read as the reverse complement.
GCTACCGTCCGTCCGCCGAGCCCGCCTACGACGACCTCGAAGAGCTCATCGGGTCGGCCTACGCGGACACGCTGCTGTCCGTCGACGGACGAACGGTCGACGACGTCGTCGCGGAGGCCCTGATCGCGCGCGGCCTGACCGTTGCGACCGCCGAATCGTGCACCGGCGGCCTGCTCGCGGCGCGGCTGACCAACCGGCCCGGATCGTCGGCGTACCTGATCGGCGGCCTGATCGTGTACGCGAACTCCGCGAAGCAGGACCTCATCGGCGTGCCGGCCGACCTGATCGACCGCGTCGGCGCGGTCAGCGCCGAGGTGGCCGAAGCGATGGCCGACGGAGTGCGCGGCCGGCTCGGTGCGGACATCGGTGTGGGTATCACGGGCGTCGCCGGCCCGGACGGCGGCACTCCGGACAAACCGGTCGGGCTCGTGCACATCAGCGTGCGCAGCAACGCCGGCACTGTTGACCGCCGGGTCGTGCTGCCCGGATCGCGAGCCGACATTCGCGGTCGGGCCGTCGTCATCGCGATGCACCTGATCCGCACGCTGCTGGAAGGTTGACCGCGTGCTCATCGACTACCTGTTCTCGAAGGACGGGCTGCGCATCGCGAAGGTCGACGTATCGATCAGCGGCGTCCGGCTCGCCCGCGGCCCCGGCGGCCTCGCCCCGCAGACGGCGGACAGCCTCACCGGCGCTCTGCACCTGACCCTCGCCGATCTGTCCGCCGCGCTCGCCCGTCCGGAGATCGTGGACCAGTTCCTCGCCGGGGTGCCGGGCATCGCCCGGCCGGAGATCACCTTCGTCAACGACGAGGACGGCGGCATCCGCATCGTGGGCAGCGTGGAAGCCGTGGGCCGCCGGATTCCGATCACTGCGTCGACGCGCATCCGCGTATCGAACGACCGGCTCATCGTGTCGGCAACCCAGCTGCGGGGCGTTCCGTTGTTCGGGGCCTTGCCGATGCAACTCCTCGACCTGGAACTGCCGATCAGCCTGCCGCGAGGCATGACATTCACCAACGTGACGACCGAGCCGGGCAGCCTCGTCCTGCACTTCGCAGGCCACGACATCGAGCTCAGCTGACCTGTCTGGCCGCCCGAGCCTCAGCGAGGGCGTAGTAGACGATGACGAGCCCGGCGGCCGGATCGGCCCACCACCATCCGAATGTCGCATTGAAGGTGAGACCGATCAGCACGGCCACGGCGAGCAGTCCGTCGATCACCGTGACGCGTGCTTCGGCGACCAGCACCGGATTGTCGAGACGGTAGCCGGTGCGGCGCTTGCCGAGCGCGAGCGCGAACATGGCGGCCGCGGTGATCGCGGTCCACACGATGCCCAGGACGCTGTGTTGGGCGCGGAAGCCGGTGGCCAGCACGACGATCGTCTGGACGGTGAGGTAGCCGGCCAACGCCAAGAACGCGACGGCGATCAGGCGGAGGGCTCGACGCTGCCGTGCGGCGCCGGTGCCCGACAGTTCCCACAGCACGACGAGGCTGGCGCCGATTTCGATGAACGAGTCGAGTCCGAATCCGGCAAGGGCAACCGACTGGGCCCGCACCGCGGCAACCGCAAGAACGATGACGCCGACGACATTCCAGCTCAGGGTGGCGACCTCGAGCAACCGGCCGCGCCGCAGCAGCGCACCGTGCGACTGCGATGGCGTTCTGGTCACACGTGCGCGCCGGCCGGGCGGGCATGGACGGCGGCAGCGGTCAGCCGACGCACATCGCTGAGCAGGTGCGCTTCGGCATGGTGGGCGATGTCGTGCGCGCCCACCTGGCGCACCGCGGACCGCAGCACGCCGAGAATCGCGACCGTGATGAGCAGCCCGACGATCGGGTCGGCCTGCCGCCACCCGAGACCGGTGCCGGCCGCTCCCAGTAACACCGCCTGGCTGGTGAAGCCGTCAGTGCGGGCGTGCAACCCGTCGGCGACCAGGGCGGCGGAGCCGATGCGCCGACCGACGCGGATGCGGTACTGCGCGACGATCTCGTTGCCGGCGAACCCGACCAGCGCCGCGGCGGCGACCGCCCACAGGTGGCTGACCGCCCGCGGGTGGATCAGGCGATCGATCGCGGTGTAGCCGGCCACCGATGACAGGGTGATCATGGCGATCACGAACAGCCCGGCGCGGTCCTCGGCCCGGCCGTACCCGTAGGTGTAGCGGGCGTTGGCCGGGCGCCGCGCGAGCCGGAACGCAGAGCGCGGCGGCCAGCGGCGTCACTGTCCAGCGCGTCGTCGACCAGGTCGGCGCTGTCGTGCGAGTGGGAATGCGAATGCCCGTGTCTCATCCGTTGTCGCAGTCCTCGCCCGTGGCAGTTGATTCAGCGCCAGGCTAGCGGGCCGGCGGCGTAGCGTTGACGCTTCCATGTCAGTCCCCTCGTCGCCCGCCGTCCAGGCCGACATCGTCACCAGGCTTCGTGCGGCGGGCTGTGTGTTCGCCGAGGACGAGGCCGCACTGCTCGTATCCTCCGCGCCGACGCCAGCCGAACTGTCGGCCATGGTCGAGCGGCGGGTCGCCGGTGAACCTCTCGAACACGTTCTCGGCTGGGCGCAATTCTGCGGTCACCGGATCGCCGTCGACGCCGGAGTCTTCG
>JAVHVH010000267.1:0-3503 GCA_032160665.1 Pseudonocardiales bacterium | reverse complement strand
ACTTCCTGTTCTTCTCCCCGACCGCGACCAGCCAGGCGGCCGCGGACGCGTTCCTCGAGGCGCTCGGGCTGCGCACTGTCGACCTCTTGGGCTACTCCCTTGGCGGCATGGTCGCCCAGGTGATCGTCGAGCAGCGGCCCGACCTGGTCCGCCGCGTCATTCTGGCCGGCACCGCACCCGCCGGTGATCAGGGGCCCGCCGCCACCGGAGCCGTACTCCAGGCCGCCCTGGACAAGGCCGGTGCGCAGGGCAAACACCCGAAGCACTTCCTGTTCTTCTCACCGACCGCGACCAGCCAGGCCGCCGCGGACGCATTCCTCGCCCGTCTGGACGAGCGCACAGCCGACCGCGACGAACCCGTGTCCAGCGAGACGATCGGCTCCCAGATAACCGCTCTCGCCAAGTGGGAGCAGGGCAGCTCACCCGCCGGCCTGACGAACGTGCACACGCCGGTCCTGGTCGTCAACGGCGACGACGACACCATGCTGCCCACGCGCAGCTCGGTCCACCTCGCCGAACTGCTGCCCGACGCCCAGCTGAGCATCTACCCCGACTCAGGCCACGGCGGCATCTTCCAACACCACGACCTGTTCGTGGCCCAGACGCTGGACTTCCTCCGCGACTGACACAGGACACGTGCGCACCATCGCGTCGAGCTGCCAGACCCTCGGCCCCGACCGGTTGAGGTGGGAGCAGCACATCCTGCGCGGCAAGGGGCGGACCCGATCTTGTCTGGCGATCGCGTCCACCTGAACCTGGACGCACTCGTACTTGGTTGTGTACGTCCCGAACAAGGGTGGCGTGACCACCTCACTCAACGGCGACATCTACTCGACCAAGCTGACCGGCCAGCAGACCGGCGGGCAGATCGGTCTGGTCGAGGCGACGGTGCCGCCGTGCGGCAACGTGCACCGCTTCTACGACCCAGGTATCCAGCTCGTCAAGCTCGGGTTCATTTACACGCCGGGCGGTGCGGAGGGGCATGTTCGTGGAGGGCGGTGACAAGCCGGAGTCCAAGTGCAGCCCTGGGGATCCGAGCGTATCGACGAGCCCATGCTCGCACTGCTGGCCAGTTACGACACCCTCCTACCGCAACAGTCGATCAACACACGGGGCCTGGACGGATCTCGACACTCGGATCGTCGCCGAGCGGGGAACACCTCGCAGCTCAACTGGCGCTAGATCGCTCGTGCATTTGAGCTGGATCATCACGTACCGGCCGTGGTCGGCACGGCAATCGCAGTCGACCTTCCCGCCGTGCCGGCCCGGTGGTTCGACCACACGCCGGGCACCGCCGCCCGTTCGGCCGGAGTCAGGCTGTGGTCGAACTGCGACAGCGCCCAGAACATCGACCAGTATCGGTCTCACGAAATGTTGCCCGTGAGACACCTCCCACCCGCCGATTCAGGAGTCCCGATCACGCCATGATCGACAACAGTCGCTCAATGTGGAGCGGCTGATCGTCGTCCCTGCGGGCATCGTGCCGACCGACGATGTCGAATTCCACCCAGCGATCGGCACCACCACACATACGCACACGTATAGGAGTTCCATTGTGAGTCAGACCAAAGCCGGAGCGAGTCCGAACGAGACTGGTTCCACGAAGATCCAGGTACTGGTCGTGGGAGCCGGCCCCGTGGGATTGGTCGCCGCCTGTGACCTGGCGCGCAGGGGGATCGCGGTGCGCGTCATCGACGCCGCCGACGGACCGTCTTTGGGTTCTCGCGCAAAAGGTTTACAGCCCCGCAGCCTGGAAGTGCTCGATGACCTCGGTGTTGTCGGACGGATCGTGGCGTCTGGACGCTCCCGGACGCCGATACGCAAGTACAAGGGCACGACAGTCCTGGGAACGAGCGAGGTGAACCCTGATGCCCTGGAACCGAACTGCTCTACCCCCTACACGCGCAGCATGCTGATTCCGCAGTGGCGCGTGGAGGAGGTGCTGCGCGAGCGGCTCGGGGAACTGGGCGTGACCGTGGAGTATGGGTCGCGCCTGGAGGGACTGGAGCAGGACGGCGAGTACGCCCATGTCACCATCCAGAACGCGGGCCAGCGTGAGAACGTCTCCGTCCCCTACGTTGTGGGCAGCGACGGGGCGTCCAGTGCGGTGCGAAAGCTAATCGGCGTCGGTTTTCTCGGGCAGACGGACGAGACAGTCAGGATGCTTACCGGCGATGTCGAACTGGGCGGCTTGGACCGCGACTTCTGGCACTGGTGGCCCAGCCCCGACGGGAAGCTTCTGGCGCTGTGCCCGCTGGCATCGACGGACACCTTCCAGGTCCAGATCGGTGTGTCCGCCGATGCCGCGGAGAAGTTCTCGCGGGAGGAGATCCAGAGCCTGATCGACCAGCGGAGCGGGCGAACCGATATACGCGTCCAGCGCGTTGTGTCCCAGTCCGTCTGGCGTTTCAACGTGCGGATGGTCGACCGGTACAGGGTAGGCCGGGTATTCCTCGCCGGTGATTCGGCCCATGTCCACTCGCCGGCAGGGGGGCTCGGAATGAACACCGGCATCCAGGACGCATACAACCTCGGCTGGAAGATCGCCCACGTGCTGGACGGAGCCCCCGAAGCACTCCTGGATACATACGAGGAGGAGCGGCTCCCCATCGCCGCCGACATTCTGAGTCTCTCCTCGAAGCTCCTCTCTGAACGCCTCAAAGGGGGCGTGCCGAGTGAGGGGCGAAGCACGGACACCCTGCAACTGAATCTGAACTACCCCGCCAGCGCGCTCAACGACGGCCCCGAGCGATCTGGTGCCGTCGTGAACCCGGGGGACCGCGCACCCGACTCGCTGGGCCAGGCAGCCGACGGCACCGCCGCCCGGTTCTTCGACCTCTACCGCGGTCAGCACATGACCGCGATCGCATTCGGACCGCAGAGCCGCAAGACCGCCCAAGTTCTCGCCGAACGCTTTCCTCGGGAACTACGGTCGTTCGCTGTCCTACCGCCCGATTCCCCCAGCGCCGGCTTGGATGCGACTTCGATGATCGACCACGAGGGCCACGCCCACCGCGATTACGGCATCGACGGCGACACCCTTCTGATTGTGCGGCCTGACGGTTACGTCGGCATGCGGGTCACCGACCCGGACCAAGTCCGCGTCTTGGACTACCTCGGGCGAGTGCTCCCCCCAAGGAATCCAGTCGGCAGCTGACCGCGTGACAAATTGAGCGGCCGCACGAGGAATCCGGGCTGCTGAAGTGGTGAAACCGCAAGCGCTCTCGCGGCTTGCCTGGTCGACCCCGCGGCGTCGGCGGCTCCGGCGGCGCCACCCCGGACAACGTCGAGGCCGTGGCCGTGGCCGCGATCGCGTTCATCGAGGCGCTCGGCCTAGCGAACCCCCCAGTACTGGCGGGATCGGCGCCATCCGGCCAGCCGGTTCGAACCGCGCTGCAACGCGTATGCAACGCACCGTCGACGTGGCCGACATCCATGAACGCGGTGGTTTGGGTCGCACCTCAAACATGGTCGACCTGTCCGGCGCGAACCGCACCGCGGAA
>JAVHVH010000043.1:0-17663 GCA_032160665.1 Pseudonocardiales bacterium | reverse complement strand
CGTCCACACCGGACCACCCGCCACGGTGAGCATCGGGTCGCGGGTCGCGATCTGCGCCATCACCGCCCACACCCGCCCCTGCTGATAGGACAACTGCCGCCACTGCGCGGCCAGCACCTCGAGTAGCTGCTCGTCCGGGACCGCACCCAACTCCATCGGCGCGAGCGCGGAACACAACGCAGGTCCGGGCAGCATCCCCGCTACCCCGCCCGGAACTGCATTCCCGTCCTGCATGAACACAACAATAGGCAGCGGGTCTGACAATTCCGCCGTTATCCACAGACCAATTCAGAGAAACGCAACAATGACCCGAGTTGTCCACAGGCAAAGACCGGACCAGCCCGAAACAGTAAGCCGAACAACGAGACCCAGCCGAGAACCCAAACTCCTCGTCGCCGCGCCCTTCAGAAAACCCAATCAAGAACGAAACAGCAAACCGAGAAACGAGACCCAGCCCAGTCCACCCACCGGCGCGATCGCCGGCAACGCCGAAGACCCCCGAGTGCTGCCTCTACCTCACCCCTGGACCTGACGTCGAAGGACCACGGGCGGAACCGCTAGGTCGAGTCCCGGTCTCGAATTGTGGCGGCGCTAGGCGCCACGTCCTCGTCGCCGACGAACGGGCCCCACGCATCCTCGCGTTTGGTGGATGCCTTCTTGCCGAGTTGGCCGGTGCGCACCATGCTCGCCAAGGAGTCGAGCACGACGCGCGCGCTGAGCAGCGAGGTCTGCTCGGCCCAGTCGTAGGGCGGTGAGCACTCGACGATCTCCATGCCGGACAGGCCGCCTTCGGCCACCATCCGGACCAGGCCCAGCGCCTCGCGCGGCAGCAATCCGCCGGGCTCGGGCCACCCGGTCCCTGGGACGAACCCAGCGTCGATGACGTCGATGTCGAAGGAAAGATAGACCGCCTTAGCGCCCTGCCAGGCGAGCTCGAGAGCGGTCTCGGCGATCTTCTCGATGCCGACGCGGTCGACGTCGCCCACCGTCATGACTGTGGTGCCACGCGCCCGGCCAACCTTCACTCCGGCCCGCGGCGCCTGCCAGCCGCCGATGCCGATCTGGACGAGGTTGGTGGCCGGCGCATTCTTGATATTGGTGGCGTGGAACCAGGGCGTGGTGTGCATGCGCTCGTCCAGGTCGAGTTCCTGCGTGTCGACGTGGCGATCGAAGTGGATGATGCCGATATTGCCGTCCATATACGGCGCCAGGCCGCGGATGGTCGGGTATCCGATCGAATGGTCGCCGCCCAGCACGACCGGGAACACTCCCTGCGACGCGACATGGCCGATCGCCTTGCTGATCTGGTCGAAGGACTTCTCGATGTTCGCCGGGATGGTGCAGACGTCGCCGATGTCGACCATGTTCAACTGCTCACGCAGGTCGACTCCCATCTCGTAGTTGTAGGTACCAAAGAGATTCGTCGCGCGGCGGATGCCTTGCGGGCCGAAGCGCGTGCCTGGTCGGTAGGTGGTGCCGGCGTCGAGCGGCGCGCCGAAGATGGCGACCTCGGCGTCGGCCACGTCGTGCACGTCCTCGATGTAGGGACACTTGAGGAACGTGCCCCGCTCGCCGGCGAAATGCGGGATCTCGCCCCGGGCGAAGGTGGGCAGCGACCGGTCGGTGATGGAGTCCGCGGCCTCGAGGCCGAAGGCCAAGCCGCGGTCGATTTCCTGCTGCTGCCGGCGGCTGGACAGCCGTCCCTCGGCTTGCTGGGCCCAGTGGCCTTCGCGGTCAACTCGATCTTCAGCGGAGGACCCCGGCCCGGGCGACGAGTCAACCATGAGTGAAACCTCCGAGCGGCGAGAGCGGTACAGGCGAGAAGTGATTCCACCACATCGTCGTTGGTGCCCCACCCCGGTTACCTCGGATTTACGGCATGGACGCACGGGTGAAACGCCGGCGACTTTGACTGATTGCCGACCCGCCAAGTGCGGGGCGCGTCTAGGGTTCCGCCGCTCGCCTCGGCGTGCGGGTCTGGTCCAAGAGATGCAGGCGGGGCATGCGCATCGCGGCGTAGATCTCGTTCCACGGCGGGAGAAAAGCCCGGGAGGCTCAGACCCGGGCTGTGCTGCAGTTCGGGCGTCCGATGTGGAGGCCGTTCATGACCGCACTCGCGAACTCGCCGAAAGCGTCGCCGGACAGCGATGACGCCATCGACGACGCCATCGACCTGGAGACCTTCGGATACGAGCAGAAGCTGCATCGCAGCATCGGCAGCTACGGGTCGTTCGCGGCCGGGTTCTCGTTCGTCTCCATCCTGACCACGGTGTTCCAGCTCTTCAGTTTCGGTTTCGGTTTCGGCGGGCCGTCCTTCTTCTGGACCTGGCCGATCGTGTTCGTCGGGCAGTTTCTCGTCGCCCTGTGTTTCTCCGAACTGGCCGCGCGCTATCCGATCTCTGGCTGCATCTATCAATGGTCGACCCGGCTCGGCGGCGCTCTGTGGGGCTGGATGGCGGGTTGGCTCATGCTCGTCGCGCAGGTCGTCACCGTAGCCGCCGCGGCGATCGCGCTGGAGATCGTGTTGCCCTCGATCTGGACCGGCTTCGAGATCGTGTCGAACCCGACGGAGAACGCGGTGGTCCTCGGCAGCATCCTGCTGGTCCTCACGACGACGATCAACGCCGTCGGAGTCAGGGCGATGTCGATCATCAATAGCGCCGGCGTCACGTGCGAGTTGGTCGGTGTGGTGCTGTTGTGCATCGCCCTGTTCAGCCATGCGAATCGCGGACCAGGCGTCGTCCTGCACACCGGCGCGGGCGTGGGACACGGTGCGGGCTACCTGTGGTCGTTCATCATCTCCGGACTCATGGCCGCCTACGTCATGGTCGGCTTCGACAGCGCCGGCGAACTCTCCGAGGAGACCAAGAACCCTCGGCGTACGGCGCCACGCACGATCATCCGGGCGCTCACGATTTCTGGGATCGGCGGGGCGTTCATGCTGATTGCCACGCTGATGGCGGCGCCCAGCGTCACCGACGGCAGTCTGGGTGATCCGACGAAGGGGCTGCCGTACGTTCTCACCAGCCGGCTCGGTGACACCCTCGGGCGGGTCTTCCTCATTGATGTCGCGATCGCTATCTCCGTCTGCACATTGGCCATTCAGACGGCGACGACGCGGATGATGTTCTCGATGGCACGCGACCGTGTGCTGCCGTTCTCGAGCGCGCTCGGCAAGGTGAACGCGCGCACCGGCACGCCGATCCGTCCCGCCGTTCTCGTCGGGTTGCTCACCGTCGGATTGCTGTATCTCAATGTCGGCAACCCCCAGGTGTTCCTGGCCTTGGCCAGCGTCTGCATCATGCTGCTCTACATCGCCTACCTCATGGTTACCCTTCCGCTGCTGCGGCGCCGGCTTCAGGGCTGGCCCGGAACGCTCGACTCGGCCGCCGGCCTGAAGGGTCTGTTCTCGCTCGGACGGTGGGGCCTTGTCGTGAACGTCGTCGCCATCGTGTGGGGGTCGCTGATGGCGATCAACCTCGGGTGGCCGCGGGCCAAGGTGTTCGGCACGACGTGGTACCTGCAGTACTTTCCCGAACTCTTCCTCGGTGGGGCGATCGTGGTCGGCGCATCGGCGTACGCGCTGCAACGCAGGGAGACCCGCCGTGAGGCAGCGGCGCTCGACCCGGCGCCTGGCCTGGACGCCGTACCCGTGCCTCAATCCTGACGGCGACGACCCCGGCCACGGTGGCCGGGGTCGTCGGTCGCATGGTGGGCACGGCTGGGATTGAACCAGCGACTTCTCGCGTGTGAAGCGAGCGCTCTCCCACTGAGCTACGCGCCCATGCTCGGCCCGAACAGCCTGATCAGACTACACGGAGCGCCGTCACAGCCAGCGCGGCAGGAACCACGCGGCGAGCGCGACGCCGGCGACGAGGACCAGGGTGAGCAGACCCGCGAGCAGGCGCACCCAGAGCGGCTTGGCGGCCAGCCGCCGCGTCCAGCCGCGGACGACCCTGCGCACCCACCCGAGCAGCCGCTTCGCCCACTGGTATTCGGAGCCGAGGACGCCGAGACCGGCAAAGATGATCAGCCAGCCGGGCCCGGGCAGCGGCAGCAGTACGACGCCGACCGCCACGACGACCAGCCCGACGACCGTGACGCCGATCCGCCAGACGATGCGACCCCCCGGCCAGGAGCGAACCCGTGCGCGGAACTTCCCCAGCCGCCCGCGGCGGGAGCGAGTCGGAGCGCTGGGCGCCTCGGTGCTCGACATGGCATAACCGTACGGGCCCGATTTTCGTCCCCGAGCAGGTCACTTCGCTGACCACAAAGCGACCTACCGACCGGTGCTGCCGTCGATGCTTTCGCGCAGCAGATCGGCGTGGCCGTTGTGGCGGGAATATTCGCCGATCAGGTGCACGTAGACCATCCGCAACGAGAACTCCTCGCCACCGACGTCGAACGTGTCGTCGAACGACATCGCGGCGGCGGCCCGGTCGGCGTGCCGCCATTCGTCCTGGAGCCGTCGGAAGTCGGCTTCGGCGTTCAGCGGGTCGACGTCATCGAAATCGCGGTCCTTGCCGCCCGCAGGGTCATACATCGGCTCGACCGGCTCCCCGGCTGCGCGTTGCCGGAACCAGATGCGTTCGACCTTGCCCAGGTGCCGGACGATGCCCAGCAGTGAGAGGCTCGACGACGCCAGCGGCCGGGACGCCAACTGTTCGCCGTTCAGCCCGGCGCAGATGTTCAGCAGGGTGGCGCGCTCCCAGTTCAGGTAGCCCTCGAGAATGGGTCGGTCCGCGCCGCTGAGCGGCCCGTCAACCGGATCGGGATTCGGCGCGACCCACGTCATGACTGCGTTCGCGTCTCGATGGTGTCGGCGTCCCTTACAGGCTGACCGCGCGGGCCTCGAAGAAGTCCGCGCCGGTGACCAGGGCCGCCAGCACCGGCGTCGGCACCCGCGAATCCGTGGTGACGATCATGACGGCCTCGTCGTCGCTGTCACCGTCGGGGCGACGCCCGACCGCGGCCGAGATGATGTTCACGCCGGCGTCGCCCAGCGCGGTTCCGACCCGGCCGAGCATCCCGGGCTGATCGCGGTAGCGAAAGACCGCGAGATGCTGCTCGAGCTGCACGTTGAACCGCGAACCCCACGCCTCGAGCAGGTGCGGGCGGTTCCGACGGCCGAGCACCGTGCCGACCACGCGCGTCGTCTCATCACCGCTACGCAGGCGGACCCGGACCAGATCGGTGAAGTCGTGCGCCTGCGGGGTGCTCCGTTCGGCGATCGCGATGCCGCGCTCGTGCGCGAGCGTGAACGCGTTGACGTCGTTCACCGCCTCCTCGGTGTGCCCCGCGAGGAGGCCCTTGACGACTTGGATCGTCAGCAGCCGGCTGTCGCGCTCCGCGATCCGGCCCAGGAACTCGACGTCGACGGCGTCGATCGACGTGCCCGGTGCCAGCGCGGCAGCGATCGCGCCCAGGCTGGCGCACAGCCCGACGAACGGCCCCATGGCCGCGAGATCGTCGGGCGCGATTGCCGGCAGGTTCACCGCGCTCGTCACGCCTCCGCCGGTGAGCGCAGCGACGATTTGCTCCGCCGCCTGCAAGCCGGCCCGGTCCGTCGCCTCTGCCGTCGACGCGCCCAGGTGCGGCGTGACGACCACATTCGGGTAGCCGAACAGCGGATGGTCGGTGACGGGCTCGGTACGGAAGACGTCCAGCGCGGCCCCGGCGACCTTGCCGGAGTCCAGTGCCGCGCGCAGGTCCTCGTCGACGATGAGCGGTCCGCGGGCGACGTTCAGGATTCGCACGCCGTCCTTCATCTTTGCGAACGCCGCGGCGTTCAGCCATCCCTCGGTCTCTTTGTTCTTCGGCAGATGAACGGTGATGAAGTCGGAGCTGGCATAGATCTGCTCAGGACTCGTGGCCCGCTCGACCCCGAGCTCGCGGAAGCGTTCCTCGGCGAGATAGGCGTCGAACGCGATCACCCGCATGCCGAACCCGCGGGCTCGATGCGCGACGAGCTGGCCGATACGGCCGAAGCCGATGATGCCGAGGGTCTTCTCGTGCAACTCGACGCCGCTGAACTTCGCGCGGTCCCACGCCCCGCCGATCAGGGAGGCGTGCGCCTGCGGGACGTTGCGGGCCAGTGCCAGCAGCAGCGCCATCGTGTGCTCGGCGGCCGTGATGACATTGGACTGCGGCGCGTTCGCGACCACGACGCCGCGACGGGTGGCCGCGTCCACATCGACGTTGTCGACGCCGACGCCGGCCCGGGCGACGACCCGTAGCCGATCGGCCTTGGCCAGCAGATCGGCGTCGACCTGGGTTGCCGAGCGGATCAGGATCGCGTCGAAGCCGGCGATGCGTCGTTCCAGCTCGGCGCGGTCCCATCCCGTGCCCAGCTCGACCTCGAGCCCGGCCGTCCGCAACAGCTCGACCCCGGAGTCGCCGATCTTCTCGGCCACGAGGACCTTCATCCCGTCGCCGCCACGACCCAGTCGATGCAGGCGGTCAGCGCTTCGACGTCGGCCGGTTCGACCGCCGGGAACATCCCGACCCGCAGCTGGTTGCGGCCGAGCTTGCGGTAGGGCTCGACGTCGACGATCCCGTTCGCCCGTAAGGTCTTGGCGATCGCGGCGGCGTCGACGCTCTCGGCGAAGTCGATGGTGCCGACGACCAGCGAGCGCTTCGAAGGATCGGTGACGAACGGCGTCGCGAACTCCGAGGCCTCGGCCCACCCGTACAGATGATCCGAGGACGTCCGGGTGCGGCCCACGCAGAAGTCGAGACCGCCCCCGGCGAGCATCCACTCGATCTGGTCCGCCAGCAGCAGCAGCGTCGCTAGCGCGGGCGTGTTGTAGGTCTGGTCCTGCCGGCTGTTTTCCAACGCCGTGCCGAGCGACAACGAGGTTGGTGTCCACCGATCTGACGCGCCGTCGAGTTCGCCGATGCGCTCGATCGCCTTAGGGCTGACCAGCGCCAGCCACAGCCCACCGTCCGAGCCGAACGCCTTCTGCGGCGCGAAGTAGTAGGTATCAGCGTGGCGGACGTCGACCGGCAGGCCGCCGGCCCCGGAGGTGGCATCGACCAGGACGAGGGCGTGGTCCGCGCCGGCCGGCCGTCGAACGTCGACCATGACGCCGGTCGAGGTCTCGTTGTGGGCCCACGCGATGACGTCGGCGTCCGGGTCGCTGACCGGTTCGGGCGCGTCGCCGGGCGCCGTGGAGATCACGATCGGCTCGTCGAGGAACGGTGCCCCGGATGTGACGCTGGCGAACTTCTGGGTGAACTCCCCACAGACCAGGTGCAGGGCTCGGCGCCGGACCAGCCCGCACGCCGCGGCATCCCAGAACGCGGTCGAGCCGCCGTTGCCGAGCATGACCTCGTAGCCCTCGGGCAGGCCGAACAGGTCGTGCAGACCGTCCCGCACTCGCCGCACCACGGCCCTGACCGGCGCCTGCCGGTGCGACGTGCCCATCAGGTCGTGCCGCTCGGCGAGCCCGGACAACGCGTCGCGGCGCACCTTGGACGGCCCGCAGCCGAACCGCCCGTCCGCGGGCTTGAGGTCATCCGGGATCTGCGGTGTCGAGTCGTTCGTCGTCACAGGTGGAGCTCTCTATTCGGTCGGGCTCGGTCGGGCTCCGGCGGCGCTCGTGCCGCGTTCGCCGCCCACAAGGCGTCGCGGGGTGATGCTAGACGATCGCCCTGACCGCGCTCAGCCGTAGGCCCGGAGGTATTTCGGCACCCACAACCGCCGGTACAGCAGCCGGACCGGCGCAGGAAGCACCCCGAGAAGCTTGGCCGCGGCCGGGGCCGGGACTCCCTCGAGCAGCCACGGGAAGTACAGCGCGCCGCCGCGCAGGCCCTGCGTCTTGCGGATGTCCTGGGCGAACGCCGCCCAACCCGCCAGGCCCAGATACGCCTCTACGAGCGGGAGGGCATCGTTCTCCTCGTGTCGCATGTGCGCGCCCAGGCCCGCGCGCAGCTCGCGCAGACTCGTCAGCAGGTCGGACGCGTCTCCGCCGGCGACGGCGGCATCGACGCGCTCGAGCAGCGGGTCGATCTGGGCATGTTCGTGCTCCATCGCGTCGAGGACCGCGACCTCGTCCGGCTCGGAGATCGCGAGCCGCAGCCGCGGCCAGAGTGACGCGTCCTCGACGGTGTGGTGAATGTGCAGCTGCCTCGTGAACAGTTCCCACCGGGGCGCGACGGCCGCAACGGCCCCGGCGCCCGGCTCGATCGAGGCGGCGATCCGGTCCAGGTGACGGCTGAACGCGTCGTGCGCCGCGTACATCATCGTGAAGTCGACCTCGCCGTCGAGGACCCGGCGTTCGGCATTGGCGTTGTCAATCATGGGTGTTCCTTTCGGGTGCGGTGATCGGGTTCGTGCTGACCGGCTCGGCCTCGCCGCGGGTGTTGCTGGAGCGCAGGGCCAGGACGGCCGCCACGAGCAGGAAGATGCTGCTCGCGAGCAGGGCACGGTGAAATCCGGACGTCAGCGCCTGCGGCACCGGGGCGTGGACGGAGAGCAGGTGGTTCGTGCGAGCGGTCGCGATCGCGGAGAAGATCGCCAGGCCGAGGGCGCCGCCGAGCTGCTGCGAGGCGTTGAGCAACGCCGCGGCCAGCCCCGCTTGATTGGCGGGGACGCCGGCGTTGGCTGCGGTCGTCACGCCCACGAACACCGCGCCGAGCCCGACGGACATGATCAACGTGCCGGGCAACAGGTCGGTCAGGTAGGACCCGTCCACCGGAATGCGCGACAGGTAATAGACGCCGGCGGCCGCGATCAAGCAACCAGCGACGATCACCGGCCGGGTGCCGGTTCGGGACAGGATCTGCGCGGTGATGCCCGCGGCGATCCCGACGCCGACACAGAGCGGCAGGTACGCGGCGCCCGTCTCGATGGGCGAGTACCCGAGGACGTTCTGCATGTAGAGCGTGAGGAAGAAGAACATCGCGAGGAAACCCGCGAACGCGATGAGCTGGGTGGCGTCGGCCGCGGCCAAACCCTTGACCCGGAAGATCGACAGCGGCAGCAGCGGGTTCGCGTTGCGCCGCTCGTTCACCACGAACCCGACCAGCAGTACGACGGCGCCGGCGAGCTCGAGAACGGTGCGAGTGGAGCCCCAGCCCTGGTCGGGGGCCTTGATCAGCGTGAAGACCAGCAGGAGCATGCCGCCCGTTGCCAGCACCGAGCCGAACAGGTCGAAGTTCGCCGATCGGGTGCTCGGCCGTTCGCCGTCGATCAGGCTGAAGATCCCGAACAGCACGAGGGCGGCCGCTGGGGGGTTCACGAACATCACCCACCGCCAGCCCGGGCCCTCGGTGAGCACTCCGCCGAGCAGCACGCCGGCCGCGGACGCGAGTCCGCCGACGCCGCCCCACACGCCGAGGGCCTTGTGTCGATCCGAGTCCACGGTGAACGTCGTCGTCAGGATCGAGAGGGCGGCCGGCAGCATCATCGCCGCTCCCATCCCTTGCACGAGCCGGGCGGCGACCAGCGTCCCTTCGTTGGTGGCCAGCCCGCCGGCGAACGAGGCCAGCCCGATGAGCACGGTCCCGCTGACCAGGATGCGGCGGCGCCCGAGCAGGTCGGCGGCGCGCCCGCCGAGGAGCATGAAACCGCCGTAGGTGAGTAGGTACGCGCTGGGGATCCATTGCAGGCCCTGCACCGAGACGTGCAGGTCGTCGCGGATCGAGGGCAACGCCACGTTGACGATCGAGGCGTCGACGAAGTCGAGGAACGCGACCGCGCACAGCAGAGCCAGGATCAGCTTGCCGCGACGCGTCGCGAGGGTGGATGGTCGCGTGAGTAGCGCAGTCATGTGCAGTCCTTCGGAGTCGTTGTTCTGCACAGAGGACGACACCCGTTCGCGAAAGGTGACAGGACGGCGCGACGTCACATTTCACGGTGGGATGTCACTTTTTCCGGGGCTACTTCGTCCAAGGAGGGTCAAGGACACGCGACCGCGATCTAGGGTTGGCAGCACATGGCATCAACGCAACGACCACGCACCCGGCCCACCGACGCCCAGTTCGCCGAGGTGTGGCGCACCAACCGTCCGCACCTGATCAACCTGGCGTTCGGCATGCTCGGCGACATCGGCTCGGCCGAGGACGCGGTGCAAGAGGCGTTCGCCCGGTTCGCGTCGGCCGACTACGCGCGGATCGACGAGCCGCGCGCGTGGCTGATCGTCGTGACCAGCCGCATCTGCCTGGACCAGATCAACTCAGCCCGATCTCGACGCGAGTACACACACGACACGAGCACCATCGAGTCCGTCGGCGAACCGGCGTTGCGGGTGCGGCCGGTCGACCCGGCCGATCGGGTCACACTCGATGACGAGGTCAGGTCGGCCCTGCACGTCGTCCTCGAACGGCTCACGCCGGCCGAGCGCGTCGTGTTCGTGCTGCACGACGTCTTCCAGACCCCGTTCGACAGCATCGCCGAGACCGTCGGCCGCCCGGTCGCGACCTGCCGGCAGCTGGCCCGCCGCGCCCGGTTGAAGATCCAGGCCGAACAGGCCCGCTCGGCCGGCACCGTCGACGCGACGCAGGACCGACTCGTCGCTGAGCGGTTCATCCAAGCGGCTTCCCTCGGCGACGTGTCCGCGCTCGTGCAGCTCCTCGACCCCGACGTGTGGGGCGACGCCGACCTCGGGCCGCTGGACCGGCGGACCGGCGTGGCCAATCACGGCTACCGCAAGGTGTCGCGCAACTTGCTGCGCTGGTTCGGACCGAGCACGACGCTGGTGTGCAACCCGGTCGGCGATCCCGGCGAGGTGCTGGCCTTCGTCGACCGTCAGCTCTACGCCGTCATCCAACTCACCATCGACGACGACCTGGTCAAGCGCCTGCACGTGATCGCCGACCCGGCCCAGCTCGACGTCATCGGCCGGCAGTTCTTGGCCGACGCGTGAGGCGAGCACTCATGGCGCCGCCGCGAGGCACGCCGCGGGCAGCTCGAACCATCTGAGCTCTTCGAAGTCGCCGGACACGGCCCCGGCCGGTAGCTGCGCGTCGGAGTCCAGGGCGCCGGCCGCCGCGAACACCGCGGCCGCCTCGTCGAGGTAGCCCGCCAGCTGGGACTCCGGCGCGCGGTCGTCGTGCCGCGGGTAGCACATCGTGCCGTCGGTGTCATAGCCCACCTGGGTCAGCCGCAGCGGGGGTTCGACGAGTCCGCGACGGTGGCGCCAGAGCCCGGTCGCCGGCTCGAAGTGGTAGTCCCCCAGCAGCCGCCAACCGTGCCGGGCAACGAGGCGGACGGCGTCGACGATGTAGCTGAAGACCGGTTCGGAGATGAAGTAGTTGAAGTTGACCCGCACCCAGCCGGGCTTGATGCCCTCGCACCCGTGGGCGATCTCGCGCTCGAACTCGTGCGAACGGTCTAGGTCGATCCCGAGCAGCCGATGCCCGTACGGCCCGGCGCACGAGCATCCGCCCCGCGACTGGATCCCGAACAGGTCGTTGAGCAGGGCCACGACGAAGTTGTGATGCAGGTAGCGGCCGGTGGGCGCCTTCACGACGAACGAGACGATGGACAGTCGCTCGGCATCCAGGTTGCCCAGGATCTCGATCCCCGGTTCGTCCTGCCACGCGGTTACCGCACGATGCAGGTAGTGCTCCTCGTGGGCGCGGATGACCTCGATACCCACGGCTTGCTTGAGTTGGAACACCAGCCCGGCGCGGATCGATTCGACGATCGCCGGGGTGCCCCCTTCCTCTCGCTGCGCCGGGTCCGCCAGGTAACGGTGTTCGGTCGGATTGACGTAGGCGACGGTGCCCCCGCCCGGCACGTCCGGGACCCGGTTGCGCAAGAGTTCGCGCCGCACGACGAGGACGCCGGGAGTGCTGGGGCCTCCGATGAACTTGTGCGGGCTGAGGAAGATCGCATCCTTGTACGCCAGCGGATCGCTATCGGATCCGCCGTACATGTCGACGTCGACGTAGGGCGCCGCCGCGGCGAAGTCCCAGAACGAGAGCGCACCGTGGCGATGCAGCAGTGCCGAGATGCGCTCGGTGTCACTCACGATTCCGGTCACGTTGCTCGCCGCGGAGAACGACCCGATCTTCAGCGACCGGTCGGCGTGCCGGTCCAATTCCCGTTCCAGTGCTCCGGCATCGATGTGCCCGTCGACGTCCTGCGGAATGACCACCACATCGGCAATCGACTCGCGCCACGGCAGTTCGTTCGAGTGATGCTCGAACGGGCCAATGAAGATCACCGGCCGCTGGTCGGCGGGAATGGCGTCGCTCAGGTGGTAGCGATCCTCGAGGTCGGCGGGGATGCGCAGGCCGAGGACGCCGATCAGCTTGTCGATCGCTCCGGTACAGCCGGCCCCGGCGAAGATCACGACCGTTTCGTCGTCACCGCCCACCGCGTCGCGAATGATCGCGCGGGCGTCCTCGCGCAGCCGGGTCGTCTGCAGACCCGTGCCGCTCGATTCGGTATGGGTATTCGCGTAGCGGGGCAGCACCTCGTCGCGGATGAAGTCCTCGAGGAAGCTCAGCGCGCGCCCGGAGGCCGTGTAGTCGGCGTAGGTCACGCGCCGCGGGCCGTACGGTCCGGGCATCACCTGGTCGTCGCCGATGACCGACTCGCGGATGCGTCGCACCAACGGCGTCTGCTGCGGGGCGGAAGGGCTCATGACACGACTCTGCCTGAAGTTGGCGCCGAGTGCGTGCGGCCGCCGCGATGCCGTCAAGGACTTCGACAGATGTCTATGTTGACAGTCATCGATATCCTATGGCAACCTGACCAGACATAGACAGTTGTCGAATTGATGGAGGCACCCGTGTCCCGTGTCCAGCTGGCCTTGAACGTTGACGACGTCGACGAGGCCGTCGCGTTCTATACGAAGCTGTTCGGTACCGAACCGGCCAAGCGTCGCCCCGGTTACGCCAACTTCGCGATTACCGAGCCGCCTCTCAAGCTCGTGCTGCTCGAGAACCCGGGCCAGGGCGGCAGCCTGAACCACCTGGGCGTCGAGGTCGCCGACGTGGACATCGTCGACGCCGAGCAGAGCCGGCTGGCCGAACAGGGCCTCGCGTCGGTCGACGAGCGGGGCACCACGTGTTGCTACGCCAAGCAGGACAAGTTCTGGGTCCAGGGATCACCGGGCGGCGAGCGCTGGGAGATCTACACGGTGCTGGCCGACTCCCCCACGTTCTCAGCCCAGCCGGGCGAGGGGCCGGAGTGCTGCGCCACCGACGCATCGGGCCAACCGGCCGAGACCGCCTGCTGCTGACTTCCGTAACGTCTTCGGCAGACGAGCCGGAGGTGAAGGCGACGTGGAAGCAGCTTGGGCCGCCCTGCTGCACGCCCTGCGCATCGCGGGGTCGATGACGTGGCAGGTCACGTGGTCGCTGATCCTGGGGTTCACGTTGTCCGCGGTCATCGAGGCGCTGGTGCGCAAATCGACGATCGCCCGGCTGCTGCCCGACGACCGCCCCCGCAGCCTCGTCACCGCCGCCGCTCTCGGCGCCGCGTCGTCCTCGTGCTCCTACGCCGCCGTCGCCCTGGCCCGCTCGCTCGTCCGCAAAGGCGCTGACTTCACTGCAGCCATGGCCTTCCAGTTCGCGTCGACGAACCTGGTCATCGAACTCGGACTCATCCTGGCGCTGCTCATGGGCTGGCAGTTCACCGCCGCCGAATTCGTCGGTGGTCCCTTCATGATCGTCGTACTGGCGCTGGTACTTCGCCGCGTGCTCACGCCGCGGCTGCTCGACGAGGCCAGGGCGCAGGCCGACCGCGCGGTTGCGGGATCGATGGAGGGTCACGCCGCGATGGACATGTCCGTCGGCGGGTCCGGGTCGCTCTTGACCCGACTGGCCAGCCCGGACGGATTCACCTCGGTGGCGCACAACTTCGTCATGGAGTGGGCCGCGGTGCTGCGCGACATCGTCATCGGCCTGCTGATCGCCGGCGCCGCCGCGGCGTGGATACCGGATTCGTTCTGGCAGAAGCTGTTCTTCACCCAAGACCCCACGCTGGCCAAGGTCTGGGGTCCGCTGATCGGCCCGCTCGTGGCGGTGGGGGCCTTCGTCTGCTCGATCGGCAACGTCCCACTGGCCGCTGTTCTCTGGAACGGCGGGATCAGCTTCGGCGGTGTCGTGGCGTTCATCTTCGCCGACCTGATCATCGTCCCGATCATCATCATCTACGCGAAGTACTACGGGCGCCGGATGGCCTTGATCCTGACCGGGATCTTCTACCTGACCATGGTGCTCGCCGGTTACTTCGTCGAACTGGTCTTCTCCCCGCTGCACCTCATCCCCACCGGGACCCGCCACGCGTCCGTCGGCGAGGCCGGGGTCACCTGGAACTACACGACGTGGCTCAACATCGTCTTCCTGCTCCTCGCCGCCACGTTGGTCTGGCGGTTCTTGACCACGGGTGGTCGCAGCATGCTGGCGATGATGGGCGGCGGCCCCGACGACATGGGCGGTGCCGCCCCTGAGCAATAGGTCAGCCGCCAACCGTTCCGAGCAGCGCCCTTCGGGGTAAGCGACCTGGCAGGACGTCGTCAGCCGAGTGGAGCCGTTCGTGTCGGATCGTTGGTACAAGGAAGCAGTCATCTACTGCATCGAGGTCGACTCGTTTCAGGACTCCGATGGCGACGGGTGCGGTGACCTACGCGGTTTGACGGGTCGCCTCGACTACCTCGCCCGGCTCGGGGTGACGTGCCTCTGGCTCAACCCGATCCATCCCTCGCCGCACCGCGACAACGGCTACGACGTCAGCGACTACTACGGCGTCGATCCGCGGCTGGGCAGTCTCGGTGACTTCACCGAACTGGCCCTGCAGGCTCGTCAGCGCGGTATCCGGATCCTGCTCGATCTCGTGGTCAATCACACCTCCGACGAGCACCCGTGGTTCGTGTCAGCGCGCAGCGATCCCGCATCGCCCCACCGGGACTGGTACGTGTGGAGCAAGTCCGAGCCGCCGGACCGCCGCCAGGGCATCGTCTTCCCCGGTGAGCAGACCGAGACCTGGACCTACGACGATCAGGCCGGGCAGTGGTACTTCCACCGCTTCTATGACTTCCAACCCGACCTGAACTGGTCCAATCCGGCCGTCCGCCAGGAGATCACCAAGGTCATGCGGTTCTGGCTTCAGCTTGGTGCGTCGGGGTTCCGCATCGACGCGGCGCCCTTCGTGCTGGAACAAGTGGAGGCCGGCGTCGATCCCGGGCCGAAGGACTTCAAGATCCTCGACGACTGGCGCCAGGACGTGCAGTGGCACACCGCCGATGCCGTGCTGCTGTGTGAGGCGAACGTCGATGCGCAGGATCTGCCCACCTATTGCGCGGCCGCTCCGGGCGGCCCCAACGACCGTGCGCACATGATGTTCGCGTTCGGGCTCAACACCGAGCTGTGGCTGGCGTTGGCCCGCGGCGACGCCGAACCGCTGGTGGAGGCACTCGCCGTGCTGCCGCGGCTGCCGGCGATGGCGCAGTGGGCGACCTTCCTGCGCAACCATGACGAACTGGATCTGAGCCGCCTGACCGACGAGCAGCGCAACGACGTCATGACGGCGTTCGCTCCGCGCCGCGACATGCGGATCTACAACCGGGGTATCCGGCGCCGGCTCGCGTCGATGATGTCGGGCGATCGGCGGCACATCCAGCTGGCCTACTCGCTGCAATTCTCGATGCCCGGCACCCCCGTGCTGCGGTACGGGGAGGAGATCGGCATGGGCGAAACCCTCGCGCTGCCCGGTCGAGAGGCGATCCGCACCCCCATGCAGTGGGACGACACCCGGGCCGGCGGGTTCTCGACCGCACGTCCGGCCGACCTGATCCGGCCGGTGCCCACCCGCGGCACCTACGCGCCGAAGCAGGTGAACGTCCGTCAGCAGAGTCGAGACCCGATCTCGCTGTTGCGCTGGTTCTCGGAACTGATCCGGGTCCTGCGCGAGTGCCCGGAGATCGGCGTCGGCACGCCCGCGGTCGTGGACGTTCCGTTACCGCGTTCCGTCCTCGCACACCGATTCGACGCACCGGAGGGCTCGATCCTCCTTCTGCACAACCTGGCCGACCGAGCGGTCACCGTCGACCTCACCGCGGTCGACGCCGGCCCCACCGCCTACGAGGTTTTCGGCGACGCCGAGTACGGACCCATCTCGGGAACGTTGTCCGACCTGCGGCTCAACGGATGGGGCTACCGATGGATAAGGCTCAAGCGCAGGTCATGACGAGTGGCCGGCCGGCGACGGACCGAGCACGTCAGTTCGACGCCGCGGGAGCCAGTGACGCGTAGGGCTGGCGCGGACGTGACTTCCGCCTCTCGAGGTGCAGGACGACGATCGTCGCGGTGGCGGCCAGCGTTGCCATCGCTTCGGCCCAGGTGGCCTGGGTCTTCTGGGGGTACCACACCGGCTCGTACATCGAGGGGATCGGCCCCAACGGGCCGACGTTGACGTAGCGGTACACCAGCACCGCCGCCAGCGCGGATGCGGCAACCAGGAACGCGAACGCCGCGGTGTAGCGGCGCGGGCGGACGACGACAGCGAGCCCGGCCAGGACGGCGGCAACGCCCTCGGCCCGGAACAGGTCGCCCTGACTCAACGTGCTGGTCCTGATCACGTCGTAGGTGTCCGCCAGATCGAAGTGGACGTACGCGTCGACGCCGAGCCCAGCCGCGGCCATCAGCGCGATGATCGTCCGGACGACCGCCCGGCCCGGCCCGGCGTTCATGCCCGGTCCAGGGCGGGGGTACGGAGTTGCGGAGCGCCGCGCCGCAGACCGATGGACGCGAACAGGACGACGACGCCTTCAGAAACGATGGAGACCACGCCGAGGGGTTCGAGCCAGTTCCCGACGTCGTCGGAGAGCATCGGAAAGGCGATGAGGCGGGTTGCGGCGTATCCCACGACGGCGAGTGCGCACGTCGCGGCCGATGCGGCGTAGACCGCCGCGGTGTCGTAGACGAGGGCCACGGCCGCGAGAGCGAAGCACGCTGCGGTCAGCATGATGAACAGGACGCCCATGTACGGGGCTTCCTCGAGATGCTCACCGATGACCGGGATGTGGGCGATCGCGGCCACGGTCGCGGCGCCCGCCAGGGGCCAACGCGCGAAGGAGCCCTGCCGGTGGAACAAGATGTTCTGGACGGTTGTCACGTCGACTCCCAAGGAATCTGCGATAACGGATGGAACGGGCCCGCGGGCCGGCCGGACGCTTCCGCCCGGCCGGCATGCAGGCGGCGACTAGCTGGAGATCTTCTTGTTGGCGACGATGCCGCCAGTGAGGATCGCTGCGGTCATCGTCATGTGCTCGGCGGCCAGGGCGAGCTTGGTCTGGAAGTCCGCCTTGCCCGCGACTGCGGCATCGATGGCGTCGAACAGGGTTTGCACGTGCGGGATCAATTCCTTGGCGACCGCGTCGGCCGGCAGCTCGGGCACGACGGAGTTGATCAGCTGACCGAACGAGGTGCGATACCCGTTGAGGTCCGACTTCGCCTTGGTGACCATCGCCGCGTTCTTCGTCGCCTTGCCCAGGGTGTAGTTCACGAAGAACCCGATGTGCTGGCGCCACGAAGCCAGGAACGGCTTCGCGGCATCCGGGTAGACCGAACCGACCGTCTTGGACAGGGCGACGGAGTTCGCGTCGAGCGCCGACACGGCACCGACCACCGCCGGATCCTTCAGGTTCCCGCCCTTCAACACCGCCGTCTGCAACGCATTGCCGGCCAACCACACGTGGTCGCTCAGC
>JAVHVH010000224.1:0-14978 GCA_032160665.1 Pseudonocardiales bacterium | reverse complement strand
GCGATTGATCGCTTCACGCCAGTCCTCCCGTGATTGAGTTCGCCAACGCCCATGAAATTGGCGTAGACGAATATTGGCCTAGACCATTTTGGGTGTCAAGGCTCCTACGGGAGCAATCTCGTAACGCGGAGCGGGGCGGGAACGTTGTGCCCGGGGGCGGGGCACTTTGTGCCCATGCGCGCCGGCTACGAGGCGGCGAGGCGGTCGGCGGCAGCGGCGAGCAGCCCGGGTGCGATGCCCCGCGTACGAATGACCGGTACCTCGGCGGGCAGCTCCGTCGGCCACCCGACGTCGACGATCACGGCGCTCGGGTGCGCGACCGCCGCCTCGACGAGCGCGTCCTGCCACTCATGGCGCAGTCGATCGCGGACGACGACCACCAGCGATCGGTCGCCCGCCCGGTCGAGGACCTGCGCCGCGTCCGCCCGGCCGCACACCGCGAGCGACTCCACCCCGGCCACGCGCGCGGCGAGCGGCTCAGCGAGCGACCAGGGCAGCTCGCCGGACGCCATGCCGGCCGGCGGCCGGGCTTCCGCGACGAGCGGGCGGTCCATTCTCGGCAGGTTGCCGGTGAACTCGAGGCAGCGCCGGGCGAGATCGTCGATCGGTACCGGCCGGAAATCGGCCAGCGCACCGGCCGGCGCACCGGCCGGCCGCGCGAGCTCAGCGGTGCGCCGGGCCGCGTCGCGCAACCGGTCGAGGGTCAGCGCGCCGCTGTCGAGCGCCATACGCACGGCGTCGGGCACGGCGTCCACCAGGTTCGGATAGTCGCCCGCGCCGGTCTCGATGGCGTCCGCCCCCGCCGCGAGCGCCGCGACAAAACCGCGCTCGATCCCGATCGTGCCGGACAGCGCGCGCATCTCGAGCGCGTCGGTGACGACGGTTCCGGTGAAGCCGAGCCGGTCGCGCAGCAGGCCAGTCGTGATGGCCGGGCTCACCGTCGCCAGCTTGGTGTCATCGAGCGCGGGAACGAGCAGGTGCCCGGTCATCACCGCGCGCGTGCCGGCGGCGACGGCCGCCGCGAACGGTGGCAACTCGACCTGCTCGAGCTCGGCCGAGCTCCGCTCGAGGGTGGCGACCTCGTGATGGGAGTCGGCCGCCGTCGCGCCGTGGCCCGGGAAGTGCTTGACGCACGCCGCCACACCCAGCCGCTGCAGCCCGCGCACCGCGGCCGCAACGTGGCGCGCCACGAGGCCGGGGTCGGCGCCGAACGAGCGCACGCCGATGACCGGATTGCGGGGATCGACGTTGACGTCGGCGACCGGTGCGAGGTCGACGGTGACGCCGGCGTCGGCGAGCCGGGCCGCGATTGCCGCGTACGCGTTCTCGGTGGCCCGCACGTCGTCGAGATGGCCGAGCGCCGCGGCACCGGGCGAGGCGCTGCCCCGCGCCGTGTCGAGTCTCGTAACGTCCCCGCCCTCCTCGTCCAGCGCTACGACGACGTCGCGACCTGCGGCCGCGCGCAGCTGCGCCGTCAACCGGCCGACCTCGCGTCCGTCGCCGAGATTCGAGCCGAAGAGGACGACCCCGCCAAGCCCGTCGGCGAGCGCGTCCAGCAGCCACCGGGGCGGCGTCGGGCCGACGAAGCCGAGTAGCAGCGACGACAGGGCAAGGCGCCGGACGTCCACGCGGATCCCTCTCCAAAATTGGACTAGACAATTTCGGATGCTTCCGGCTTCCGGCCGGGGTGTCAAATGGTGTAGACAATCGAGCACGCGACAGGTGAGGGAGGTCCCGTGGTGGTCGCACTCGCAGATCGGTCGGGCCGCGAACCGAGGGAACCGAAGTACTACGTGGTCAAGCGGCACCTTCTCGACATCATCGGGACGCTGCCGCCGGGCACCTTGGTACCGACCGAACGGCTGCTCATGGTGCAGCTGGGCACGTCCCGGACGACGGTGCGCCAGGCGCTCGGTGAACTGGTCGGCGAAGGACGGCTCGTGCGCCGGCAGGGGTCGGGCACGTACGTGGCCGAGCCGAAGGTGCACTGGCCGCTGCGGATGACCAGCTTCACCGAACAGGCGCACGCCACCGGCCACGCCGCGAGCACTGAGCTCATCGACGCGGGCCGGGAGAAGGCGACCGACGAGATCGCCGCCCGGCTCGACGTGCGCGTCGACGCACTGGTGCACCGGATCGAGCGGTTGCGGCTCGTGGACGACGTGCCGATGGCGGTCGAGACGTCGCACCTGTCCGCCCAGCGGTTTCCGGGGCTGGCCAAGCTGCTGCGCCGCGGCGACTCGCTGTATCGGGTCCTGCGCGAGGAGTACGGCGTCGTGCCGGTGACGGCCGAGGAGACGATCGAGACCGCGTCCGCGTCACCGCGCGAAGCCGAGCTGCTGGGCACCGAGACCGGCGCGCCGATGCTCGTGCTCAGCCGGCACAGCTTCGCCGCGGACGGCAGCCCGGTCGAGTGGGTGCAGTCCTGGTACCGCGGCGACCGCTACCGGTTCGTCACGCGGTTGACGACCGACTGAACCGGTTTCCAGCAAAGAGCAAAGGTCGACGCGGCCCCCAGCCACGACTTTTCAGTTGCCGCCGGAGTACACGCCGTGCGAGGTCGACGGCGCGTAGTTCGGGGTCCCGGCGAAGTCCACGTCGTAGCCGCCGTCGTTGATGATCGCCGGGATCAGCGTGGTCGAGTCGCAGGAGGCAAACCCGTCGGCATCGGTCACCACCGTGCAGATGTGGATCACGCTGTGGTCCGTCGGCTGCGTGGTGGTGAACACGAGCGTCTGGCCCGCGAGCGGCGCTCCGCCGACCCCGGTCAGGGTCGCCCGCACCCGTCCGCCGTTGCCCTCGATCCCCTGCGAGCCGCCGGTGATCAGCGTCGCGGCGACGAGCGTGCTCGGCGCCCGATCCACGTTCAGCAGGTAGCTGGGCGACGTGCTGGTCGCGAACGTCGCATCGCCCGAGTACGTCGCGGTCAGCTGCTGGCCGCCCGCCTCGAACGACGGCACGGTGATCGACGCGCGCTGCTCGCCAGCCACGTCGTGCAGCGTCGCCGTGCCCAAGGCCGTGCTGCCATTGCGGAACGTCACCGTGCCGGTCGGCGTACCCGCCGTCGTCGGATCGGCCGCCACCGTCGCGGTCAGCGTCACCGCGTGGCCGTACACCGCCGGGTTCGGCGCGGCCACCAGGCCGGTGACCGTCGGCACCTGGCCGACGAGCTGGCTGGTCGACGCCGTCTGCCCGGTGAAGTTGAAGTTGCCGACGTAGACGGCGCGGACGGCGTGACTGCCCGTGCTCAGCGTCGACGAGGCGAAGCTGGCCCGTGACGTGCCCGGCGCACCCGGCACGAGGCTCACCGCACCGAGCAGGACGTCGGCCTCGAAGAACTGGACGACGCCCGACGGCCGGCCGGTGGCCGGTGCCACCGCACTCACGTCGGCCACGAAGGTCACCGTCGCGCCGAACGCGGCCGGGTTGGGCGACGACGACAGGGCCATCGAACTCACGGCCTTCGTGACGTTCTGGCCCGTGCCCTGGTCAAGGACCGCCGAGCTGGTCACGAAGTTGCGGTCACCGGCGTACTTGGCGGCGATCGCATACGTGCCCGGCGAGAGCGAGGCGAAGGTCGAGCTCGTCGCGATCCCGTCCACGAGCTGGACGGGTGAACCCAGCGGCGCCCCGTTGACGGTGAAGGTCACCGGGCCGGTCGGCGTGCCGGCACCCGGAGCGACCGGGCTGACGACCGCGGTGAAGGACACCGCCTGGCCCGACACGGCCGGGTTGGCCGACGAGGTCAGCACCGTGGACGTCTGCGCCCGGAGCACCGCCTGGTTGACCGAGTCGGTGCTGGTGAGGAACCGGTCGTCCCCGCTGTAGGTCGCGCCGATCGCGTGCTGCGCGACGACCAGCGAGCTGGTGGTGAAGCTGGCCTGCTCCCCGGTCTCGGGACCGACCGGCACCGTGGCCAGCGTGGTGCTGCCGTCGGTGAAGGTGACGGTCCCGGCCGGCGCACCGGCACCAGGCGACACGGGGGCGATGATCGCGGTGAACGTCACCGGCTGGCCGAAGACCGACGGGTTCGCCGAGGACGTCAGCGTGGTCTTCGTCCGCGCCTTGGTGACGGTCTGCTCGATCGGGTCGGACTCGCCGGCCAGGAAGTCCGGGTCACCGCTGTAGGACGCAGTGACCGCATGGACGCCGGGAGCGAGGTCGCTGACGGGGGCGCTGTCGGCGACCCCGCCGGCGAGGGTGACGGGAACGCCGACCGCGGCGCCGTCGACGAAGAACTGGACCGTGCCCGACGGCGTGCCGGCGCCCGGCGCGACGGGCGCGACGGTGGCGGTGAACGTGACCGGCTGACCGAAGACGGACGGGTTGACCGACGAGCTCACCGATGTCGTGGTGCGGGCCGGGTCGACGGTCTGGGTGAACGACGCGGAGCTGCCGCTGAAGTCCTCGTCGCCCAGGTAGGTCGCCTGAACGTCGTGGGCTCCGCCGGCGAGCGCGGCCGTCGACGGCGAGGTGGCCACGCCGTCGACCAGCGTGGCCGGACCGCCGAGCGGGGCGCCGTCCACGAAGAACTGCACGGAACCGGTCGGCACGCCGGCCCCCGGACCGACCGCACCGACCTCGGCGGTGAAGCTCACCGGCTCGCCCGTCACCGACGTGGCGTCGGACGAGGTCAGGGCCACGGAGGTGCCGGCCATGCCCACGCCCTGCGTGATGCCGGCCGACGTGCTGATCGCGAAGTCGCCGTCGCCGTCGTAGCGCGCGACGACGTCGTGGTTGCCGGTGCGCAGGTTGCTGATCGTGAGCGACGCGGTGTCGCCGGACAGGGCCACCGCGGTGCCGAAGGGCTGGCCGTCGACGTCGAACTGGACGCCGCCGGTCGGCGTGCCGGCACCCGGCGCCACCACCGCGACGTGCGCGGTGAACGTCACCGATTGACCGTGCACGGACGGGTTCACCGACGTGTCGAGCGTGGTGGTTGTCGTCGCCCGTCCGACGTGGTGGGTGGTGGGACTCGCGTCGCTGGCGAGGAAGTTCGAGTCACCGGAGTAGTGCGCGCCGATGCTGTGGTCCGCCGTCGGCAGCGTGCTGGTGGCCGGCGTCGTCGCGGTCCCTCCGCTGAGGGTCACGGGCGCGCCGAAGTTCGTCCCGTCGACCGTGAACTGGATCGTCCCGGTCGGGGTCCCCGAGCCGGCCGTGGGCGCCACCTGCGCCGAGAACGACACCGGCTGGCCGTGGACGCTCGGCCCGCTCGGCGAGATCGTCGTCGCCGTCGGGTCCTTCTGCACGTCGAACACGACGCTCGCCGTCTTGGCGCCGTAGAACGTGGTCGCGGCGAAGGTGACGTTCAGGGTCGCCAATCGGGGCGGTCCGGCGATCGGCAGCGTCGCGGTCGCCACGCCACTGGCGTTCGTCGTCGCCGAGAGCGTGGCCCCGCCGGACAGGCTGAAGGTCAGGCTCCGGCCGCTCAGCGCCGGCGTGGTCAGGTTGGGGTCGGCGAGGGTGGCCGAGACGATGGCGTTCGTCCCCTGCGGCGCGCTGGTTGCGCCGGTGTAGGAGACGGTGACCTCGTTGGTGATGGTCACGGCGACGTTGGTCGTGACGTTCTGGGTCGTGCAGCCAAACCCGCCGAAGCCGCTGTTCGCGCCGTTGCCGTCGATGCCGCGCACGGTGTAGTTGCCGTTCGGATAGTTCTCGGTGAGCACGGAGACGGAGAAGGCTCCGGCGCCGCTCTTTGACTGCGCGAAGACCACGGTTCCGCCGGAGTTGATCAGCTGGATCTGCGTCGACACGCTCCCGCTGCAGTGCTTCACGCCCAGGATCGAGCTGTTGTCGACGCCGCCGGTGTCGTTGAGCGTCACGGTCCCCTTGAGCACCTGCCCCGCGGTCGGGGTGGTGATCGCGGCTTCGGCGACCCCTTCGGACAGGGCCACGCCGGTACCGGCGATCAGCACGACCGCTGCGGCGGCGGAGACAACCTTGCGCACGATGGGCACTTCCTTCTGCGGGGGAACGAGGGCGGGAGGCATCGAACGGTTACTTGATGATCCCGCCGGTCGCATTGGACGGTAGGTAGTCGGAGTTGCCGGCGTACGCGGCCTTGTAGCCGAGATAGAGCACGAGCTGCACCAGGTGCGCCAGCGCGTTGCAGGTGGCCTGACCGCTGGCGTCGGTGTACGTGGTGCAGACGGTCGTCGCGCCGATGGTGAACACGATCGGCTGCCCCGCGACCGGTCCGTTCGGCGACGTGAGCGTCGCCTTCAGCACGCCGAGCGGCAGACCGAGCGGGCTCAGCTTCACGAGCGCGGCGGCGGCACTGAGCGTGGTCGCGGTCCGGGTGATCGTCACGGCGGTGGCCGCGGACGTGCTGCCCGCGAAGATCGCCGCGCCGGAGTAGGCCGCCTTGATCGAGTGGCTCCCGCCGCCGAAGGACGGCACGGTCAGCGCCGCCGTCCCGGTACTGCCCGAGGCCGCGACCGGAACGGTGCCGAGCGTCGTCGACCCGTCGGTGAACGTGACGGTGCCGGCGGGCGCGCCGAACCCGCTGGATGCCGGCGTCACGACGGCCGACAGCGTGACCGGGTGACCGTAGGACGTCGACGCGGGGGTCGCCGTCAACGCGGTCGTGGTCGCGATCTTGTCGACGGTCTGGGTGATCGACACGAGGTCGGCCAGGAAGTCGACGTCGCCGGAGTACACCGCAGTGACGGTGTGCGTGCCGGGGCTCAGTGTGCTGATCGACGGGCTGCTCGCGACCCCGTCGGTCAGGGGCACGGCCCCGCCGAGCGGCTGGTTGTCGATGCGGAACTGGACGAGTCCGGTCGGGTTGCCCGTGCCGAGCTGGGTCGACGCGACGGTGGCGGTGAACGAGACACCCTGGCCGTAGGTCGTGTGGGCATCGGAGGAGACGAGGGTCGTCTGCACCGCCGCGTCGGCGATCTGCTGGGTCAGCTGGGCGCCGCTGGCGGAGAACCCGGTGTCAGGCAGGAACGCCGCGATGACGGTGTGGTCGCCGGGATCGGGCGAGGCGAGGACCGCGCTCTGGGCTCGTCCCTCGGCGTCGAGCGTCACCGGGCCGCCGACGTTCACGCCGTCGACGGAGAACTGGACCGCGCCGGACGGGGTCCCGGCAGCCGGGTCGACGGCGGAGACCGCGGCCGAGAAGCTGATCAGCTGGCCGTAGGTCGACGGGTTCACCGACGAGTCCAGGGTGGTCACGGTCTCGGCGGTCGCCACACCCGTCGTGACCGTCTGGCTGACCGGGTCGGACGTGCTGGTCACGTAGTTCGCGTCGCCGGCGTAGGTGGCCACGATGCTGTGGCTGCCCGGCGGCAGCGTGGAGATGGCGAGCGTGGCCGTAGTCCCGCCCCCGGTCGGGGCCAGGGTCGCCGCGCCGATCGGGTCGCCGTCGGACGTGAAGGTCACGGTGCCGGTCGGAGCGCCGGATCCGGGCGCCTGCGCGGTCACGCTCGCGGTGATCGTCACGGTCTGGTCCTCAGCGGACGGCGACGGCGAGGTCGTGACCACCGTCGTGGTCTGCGCGGGTGCCACCGTCTGCGGGGTGCTGCCCGAGCTGGCCGCGAAGTTGTCGTCACCGTCGTAGGACACGGTGATCGTGTGCGGTCCGGCGGTCAGCGACGTCACCGGCGGGAACACCGCGACGCCGCCGCTCAGCGGCTCGGGCGAGCCGGTGGCCGTCCCGTCCACGCGCAGCACGGCGCTCCCGGTCGGAACTCCCGCGCCCGGCGCGAGGGCCGTCACGGTGCCGGTGTAGCCGACGGCCTGTCCGGTCACCGTGGAGGTGTCGGGCGTGGTCACCGTCGTCTTCGTCGCCGCGCGGGAGACGGTCAGGTTCGCCACGGTCGACGAGCTGGCCGCGTACACGTCGTCGCTCGAGTAGGTCGCGACGATCGGGTGGCTGCCGACCGGCAGGTTCGGCAGCGTCAAGGTGGCCTGGTCACCGTCGACGGTCGGGTCGACGGCCGCAGTGCCGAGCGTGGTGCCGCCCTCGGTGAACGTCACGGTGCCGGTGGGGTCGCCGCTGCCGGTCTTCGGGGCGACGGTCGCGGTCGCGGACACCGTCTGGCCGAAGACCGCCGAGTCCGGCGTGACGACGAGCGTCGTCGTGGTCGGCAGCAGCGGGTTGTGGACCCGCACGGTGATCGTCGGAGATGTGCTGGGCGCGAAGTTCGCGTCGCCGGTGTAGGTGGCGGTGACGGAGTGGTTCCCGAGGGCGAGCGTCGACAGCGGGGAACTGGTCGCCGAGCCGCCGCTGAGGGCGACCGGGGCGCCGAAGTTCAACCCGTCGACCGTGAATTGCACGGTGCCCGTCGGGCCGGAGCCGACACCCGGGGTGACGGTCGCGGTGAACGTCACCGGGTCGCCGATCGTGACCGACGGTGGCGTGGCCACGACCGCGGTCGTCGTCGGGTCGCGGGTGACCGCGAACGCGGCCGACGTGGTGGCGGCGGCGAGCGAACTCGACGCCGCGAGCGAGGCGGTGACCGTCGCCGAACGCGGCGGGCCGTTCACCGGCAGGGTCGCGGTGGCGACACCGGATGCGTTGGTCGTGCCGGTGACGGTCGCCCCGCCCGACAACGCGAACGAGATGGTCCGGCCGGCCGCGTTGGCCGGGGTGGCCAGGTCGGTGAGGGTGGCGCTGACGGTGGCCGTCGCGCCCTGCGGCGCGCTGGTGGCGCCGGTGTACGCCAGGGCGGTGCAGTCCTGCGGTGTGACGACGACGGTGGCGACCTGCGTCGCGGAACCGCCCTCGACGAGAACCCCGAAGGTGCCCCGCGCGCCGTTCTTGGTCAGCCGGTCGTTCGCCGCCGACGTGTTCACCGTGGCGCTGTAGTTGCCGTTCGTGCCGGTGCTCGTGCTGGTCGTGGTGGTCGCGCCGATCGTGTCGGCGGACTCGTCCAGGGTGATCGTCAGCGGCACGCCGCTCGCGCCGGTGCTGAGCCGTCCGGCGACGGTGACCGCGGCCCCCGCGCAGGTGAGCGACGGCGTGATGGTCTCAGTGAGCGTGGCCGCCGGCGCCGGCGTCGACACGCTGCTGAGCGAGCGGTCGATCGTCAGCGTCGCCGTGTCGAGCGGCAGCTGCAGGTGCTCCTTGGCGACGTTCTTGAAGCCGGGCGACCACCACTGGTTGTCGACCGTCGAGCCGTCGGCGCTGGACGCCATGACCGCGTCGGTGGCCAGCGAGCCGTTGATCGGCACCGAGATGTTCTGCGCGCTGACCGACGCGGGAGCCTGGAACGGGAAGGTCCCGTCGAACGGTGACGAGCCGGTGCCGCCGAGGCTGCCGGCGTCGTAGCTGAAGCCGCCGGTGTAGGCGACGTCGGTGTTCTCTTGCCAGGTGTCACCGGCGTTGAGCGGGAACGACAGGCTCTTCCAGCCCGGGTTCGGCGTCAGGGTCATGTCGATGACCGCGCTGATGCCCGTGGAGATGATGCTCAGACTCGCCGTGCCGTTGAGGTTCTGGTGCTGGCTCTCCTGCAGCATGGCCAGGTCGGATCGGCGAACGTACTCCGTGCCGCTCACCGTCCCGGAGAAGTTCTTGAGGGTGACCTTGCCCTGGCTGGTCTGCGTCGATCCGCCGCCGCCGGTGATCGTCCCGGTGAGGTTGACCTGGTACGCGGACTGGCCGTTGTAGGTGACCACGCCGGCGTTCGTGTACGTCACGTTCTCGTTGATCGTGACGTCGGTCTGGCTGCTGCCGCTGTCGACGTAGTGGAACACGGAGGCGTAGGTCCAGGACCAGCCCGGCGTCCACGCGGCGGCGTCGTCACCGGTCGCCTGGGTCGCGCCGGCGGTTCCCAGCCCGGACGCGACGATCGCGCCGGCGGTCAGGGCCACGGCCGCGACGAGCGCCGTCGGCCGCGAAGATCGACTGCGTCGGCCGCCGACCGCTCGGAGGGCGGCGCGTACTCCCGCTGCTCGATGTGCACGATGTGCTCGGTGTGCTCCACCCGGGTTGCCACGCTCGCGCAATGCCTTCACCTTTGCCCTCGCCGGTCGGCCCCGGAAGCCGGGCCCAGGGATTCCTAACAGCGGAAGGTGATCACCACAAACTGAAACGTGATCTATTTTTCGATCGGGCGTAAATGATCACAGCGACTTCAACTCGGGCCTTTGGGCAACGGGCCCCGCCGGGTCACGAACCGGACTAGCCGTCCATAGTGGATCTTGGACGCGAACCTGGTCAGTGGGTGGCGCGCCGGCGGCGTCCGAAGCAGCTGAACATCGCGCCCGCGCTCAACAGGATCGCGCTCACCACGCCGACGAGCCCGAGGTCGGTCCCGGTCGCGGCGAGCGGCTCGTCGTTGAGCCCGGCCGGCGCGTGGGCATGCGTCGGGGTTGTGGACGTGCCGGTCGGCTGGTGCGTGGGCGCCCCAGTCAGGGTGGGAGTCGGGGTCGGAGTCGGCGTCGGAGTCGGAGTTGGAGTCGGGGTCGGAGTCGGCGTCGGAGTCGGGTCGGTGCTCGGGCTCGCGACGGTGTAGACGACCGTGTCGGTGGCCGACTCGGAGCCGTCGCTCACCGTCAGCCGGAAGGTCAGCGCGGCCGGACCGGTGGGGGCCACGAAGCTCGGGACCAGGGTGTCGTCTCCGACGAGGGTCACCGTCGGGCCGGCCGTCTGCGTCCAGAGATACGTCAGCTGGTCACCGTCCTCGTCAGCGGCCATACCAGCGAGTATGTTGGCCGAATTCGACGCCACGGTGGCAGCTGGACCCGCCGAGGCCGTTGGGGCGTGCTCCGGCAACGGCAACACCGTCGGCGTGACGATCACCGTGACGGTTCCGGTGACGCAGGCATCGTCGGGATCGCAGGCCGTGTAGGTGAAGCTGTCCTGACCGCTGAAGGCCGGATCGGGCGTGTACGTGAACGCGCCGTCGGCGTCGACCACGACGGTGCCCTGACCGGGGCCGGTGTCGACCTCGAAGGTCAGGCTGTCGCCGTCCGGGTCCGTGGCACTCACGGCGCCGACGAGCACGTCACCCTGCTGCATCGTGTCCGTGGGATTGGCCGCGCTGCCCGGGCTCTGGTTGGCGCGAGTGACGTTCACGGTGACGACACCGGTGTCGCACTCGTCGGCCGGGTCACAGACCTGGTAGGTGAAGTTGTCGGTCGCCGCATAGGTGCCGCCCGGGGTGTAGAGAACCGTGCCGTCGGGTTGCGCGACGGCCGTGCCGCTGGTCGGTTGAGCGGTCACCGTGACGACGAGCTCGTCGCCGTCGGCATCGGTGGCGTGGGTGAGCACGTCCGCGCTGACCGCGATCCCTTCACCGGTGTTCACGGCGAAGTCACCGGCCACCGGCGCGCGGTTCGCCTGCGAGACCGACACCTGGACCGAGCCGGTGACGCACTTCGGCGACGGGTCGCAGACCTGGAAGGTGAACGTGTCGTCGCCGACGTAGCTGCCGCTCGGCGTGTAGGTGTACGAGCCGTCGTCATTGACCACGACGGTCGCCCCGTGGCTACCGGCGCTGACCAGCGAGTAGGTGAGTGCGTCGTCGTCGATGTCGGCGGCGGTGAGCTGCCCGCCGACCGGCGTGTTCGTGTCGGTGCTGTTGGTCTGCGCGGTGGTCGTGGGAGCGTCGTCCACCGCGGCGACGGCAACGGTCACGGTCGCCTCGTCGCACGCGCCGGACGAGTCACACGCGTTGTAGGTGAAGCTGTCCGGACCGAAGTAATCAGGATTCGGCGTGTACGTGATGCCACCCGCGCCCACGGTCGCCGTGCCGTGCGCCGGCGGTTGCGCGACGGTTGCGAGCAGGGTGTCGAGGTCGGCGTCGGTGTCGTTGCCGAGCACATTCCAGACGGCGGGCGTGTCCTCGTTCGTGCCGACCGAGTCGTCGACGGCGACCGGTGTCCGATTGGCTTGGCCGACCGGCACCGGTGTCGCCACAGCGGCGGCCGACGCGGTGACCGTCGAGCCGCCGTTCGCGGCGGCGCCCGTGAAGGACTGGGCGTTGAGCAACGTCGCGAGCGTGCCGACCTGGGCTTGCGCCGGGTCGATCCGGACCCGAACGGTGGCGGTCTTCGTGGAACCGGCGAGCATCGTGGCGAGGTTCCACGTGATCGCCGAACTGGTGGAGCTGATCGTCCCGGCTGCGGTGCTGGTGCTGACGACGCTCACGCCGGCCGGCAGCGGTGCGGACACCACGCCGTTGTCGATGTCGACGCCCGACGGGTCCTTCGCGGTGAGGGTGATGTTGTAGTCGGTGGTGCTGCCGTTCCGCGGCGGATTCACGCCGGCGGCGAACGTCGCGGGACCGGACGTGAGCGACACCGACGGGGCGCCCAGGACGATGCTGCTCAGCCCGGTGAAGTCGATGGCATTCACCGCGCCGGCCATGTAGTCCTTGTTGATGACGGCGAGGTTGTTGGCCGCGGACGAGCCGTAGTACAGCTGCACGGGCGTCGTCGCAGTGACCAGGCCCCCCGACGCCTGGGTGATGTAGGCCAGCGGTACCTGCCAGTCGAGATAGAACTGCCCGTCGCCGTCGGACACCACGCGCATGGCGGCCGAGTTCGTGCCCTCGGTGTCGAACGGGTAGTCGTAGATCTCATAGGTCGTCGCCGCGGTGTTGCCGGCGTCGGTGACGTAGACGTAGTCGGTCGAGGAACTCTTGCCGTTGACGCCGGCCGCCGCCACGACAGTGCCGTTCACGGCGATGTCGACGACGAAGAAGTTGCCGACGAGACCGCCGAACTTGTCGCTGTAGACGTCGTCGGCCAGTCGCATCCGGAAGAAGACGTTGGTGCCGTCGGCGGCGAACAACGGGGTGCTCTCGGTGCCGGTGCAGGTGGTCCCGAGGCACGCTCCCGACGCGAGGTCGGACGTCGTGGGGTTCATGTCACCCAGCGGATCCTGCACCAGCGTCCCGTTCGTGTACCGGTACGACGAGAACGAGGACGGCCAGGCCACTGCGCTGTCACCCAACGGCGAGCCGCTCGCGGTCGCGTCGATGGGCACGAGGACGAAGCCCGTGAGTGCGACAACGGCCGCGGCGAGAATCGCGGTCGTGATGGAACGTGCGCGCATCGAAGCTCCAGGAGTTCGGTGATCCAGCACGACGATCACGGCGGCGGAACAGGTCGCGAGCAACCTATATGTGAAGTCGGTGTGTGTAAAGATTACGTGAAGTAAATAGGTCGCATGGCCCAGGTCGAACGTCGGCCGAACTCTATTGACGTCGGTAACTTATCGCTGCTAACTTATCGCTGTTCGCCGACGTCCGGCCTGGGGAGAACGACATGCTCACTCGGCTCGCCAACCTCGCCATCCGTGCCCCGAAGCGGGTGCTCGTCATCGCCGGCCTGTTGCTCGTCGGGGGTGCGATCTTCGGCGCTCCGGTCGCGAGCCACCTGCTGACCGGCGGCTTCACCGATCCGGCGGCCGACTCGACCGCCGCGACCACCGTCATCGACGCCAAGTTCCACGGCGGGCAGGCGAACCTCGTCTTCCTGGTCACCGCGAAGGGCGGCGCCGACAGCGCCGCGGCCCGCACGGCCGGAACGCGCATCGAGTCCACGCTGCGCGAGCGGGGGGATTGGGTGAACTACGCGCAGTCGTACTGGAGCGCTCCCTCCGGTCAGGCGGACGCGCTGCGCAGCCGGGACGGCAAGTACGGGCTGGTCGTCACGCACATCAAGGGCAACGACAACGAGATCCAGGTGCGCTCGGGCCAGCTCGCCGATCAGCTCGGCACGAGCGTGGGCGGCGCCACGGTCAAGGCCGGCGGCGCGGCGCTCGCGTACCACCAGGTCAACGATCAGACGAAGCTCGACCTCGCGCTGGCCGAGGCGATCGCGATTCCGCTTACCGCCATCGCCCTGATCCTCGTGTTCGGCAGCCTCGTCGCCGCCCTCGTCCCGCTGGCCGTCGGCATCTTCGCGATCATCGAGACGTTGGCCATCCTGCGGACGCTGTCGACGGTCACTGACGTGTCGATCTATGCGATGAACATGACCACCGCGCTCGGCCTGGCCCTCGCCATCGACTACAGCCTGTTCATGGTCAGCCGCTACCGCGAGGAACTGCAGGCCGGGCGAGACCCCAATGACGCGATCATTGCGACGGTGCGGACGGCGGGGCGAACCGTCCTGTTCTCCGCGTTGACCGTCGGCCTCTCGCTGTCGGCCATGATCGTGTTTCCGATGTACTTCCTGCGCTCGTTCGCCTACGCCGGCCTGGCCGTGGTTTTGCTCGCGGCGCTGGCGTCGATCATCGTGCTGCCGGCCTGCCTGGCCCTGATCGGCACCCGCATCAACGCCCTGGACCTGCGGGCCGCGGTGCGCCGTGCGCTGCACCGGCCCGAGCCCGCGCCCAAGACGCTGGAGCGTGGGCTGTGGTACCGGCTGGCCGGCGCCGTGATGCGCCGACCCGCGACCTTCGGCATCGCGGTGACCGTGATCTTCGTGGTGCTGGGTGCGCCGTTCCTGCGCGCGAACTTCGGCTACCCCGACGATCGCATCATCAACTCCGCGGCGAGCTCGCGCACCGTCGGCGACATCCTGCGCACCGACTTCAACGACGACGCGTCCGCCGGGCTGGTGGGCGTCGCCGCGTCCACCCCGTCGGCATCCGGGAGCGTCGCCCAGTACACCGCTGCCGTCAGCCGCATCCAGGGTGTCGACAGCGTGACGTCCCCGGCCGGTACCTACGCGGACGGCAAGCGGGTCGGCCCGGCCCAACCCGCCCTGCGCTCGATGTCCGGAGACGGCGCACTGTTCAACGTCGCCACCCACGTCGACCCGTTCTCGTCCGCCGGCCGAACGCTCGTCGACGATCTGCGCAGCGAACCCGCGCCGTGGAAGGTCCTCTACAGCGGCGCGGCGGCGTTCAACGCCGACGCCATGTCCGGTCTGGGCAGCAAGCTGCCGCTGGCGCTCGCCCTCATCGCGCTGGCGACCTTCATCGTCCTGTTCCTGTTCACCGGCAGCGTGGTTGTGCCGCTGAAGGCGCTCGTGCTGAACATGCTGTCGCTGTCGGCGACGTTCGGCGCGATGGT
>JAVHVH010000192.1:0-3975 GCA_032160665.1 Pseudonocardiales bacterium | reverse complement strand
ATAACGTCGAGGAGTTCCGCGAGATCGTCGAGCGCGGGCTCGACCTGTCGCCGACCACCGAGGTGCTGATCGAGGAGTCGATCATCGGGTGGAAGGAGTACGAGCTGGAGGTGATGCGCGACAAGGCTGACAACGTCGTGATCGTCTGCTCGATCGAGAACCTGGACCCGATGGGCGTGCACACCGGTGACTCGATGACCGTCGCACCGGCCATGACGCTGACCGACCGCGAGTACCAGCACATGCGCGACATCGGCATCGCGGTGCTGCGCGAGGTCGGCGTCGACACCGGCGGCTGCAACATCCAGTTCGCGATCGACCCGGCCGACGGCCGCATGATCGTGATCGAGATGAATCCCCGGGTGTCGCGCTCGTCCGCGCTCGCGTCCAAGGCCACCGGCTTCCCGATCGCCAAGATCGCCGCCAAGCTTGCCGTCGGCTACACCCTCGACGAGATCCCGAACGACATCACCCAGAAGACCCCGGCCGCGTTCGAACCCGCGCTCGACTACGTCGTGGTCAAGGTGCCACGGTTCGCGTTCGAGAAGTTCCCGGGCGCTGACCCGGTGCTGACCACTCACATGAAGAGCGTCGGCGAGGCCATGTCGATCGGACGCAACTTCACCGAGGCCCTCGGCAAGGCGCTGCGGTCGATGGAGACCAAGGCCGCCGGGTTCTGGACGGCCCCCGACGCGCCGGGGGACCTGGACGAGATCCTCGCCCGCGCCGCGGTCCCCACCGACGGCCGGCTGTACCTGGTCGAACAGGCGTTGCGAGCCGGTGCGACGGTCGAGCAGGTGGCCGAGGCGACCGGCATCGACCCATGGTTCCTCGACCAGATCGCGCT
This sequence comes from Pseudonocardiales bacterium, assembly GCA_032160665.1. Classification (GTDB taxonomy): domain Bacteria; phylum Actinomycetota; class Actinomycetes; order Mycobacteriales; family Jatrophihabitantaceae; genus Jatrophihabitans. Next base: position 3,128 of record JAVHVH010000192.1, on the reverse strand, counting down.
CATCGTCGAGATCGGCGCCGAGGTGCGCGACGCGCCGACGCTGAGTCCGCCGCTGCTGCGGCGCGCCAAGCGGTTCGGGCTGTCCGACCGACAGGTCGCGGCGATGCGTCCAGAGCTGGCCGGCGAGGACGGCGTGCGTGCGCTCCGGCACCGGCTCGACATCCGTCCCGTGTTCAAGACCGTCGACACGTGTGCGGCCGAGTTCGCCGCGACGACGCCGTATTACTACTCGTCCTACGACGAGGAGACCGAAGTGGCGCCGCAGCCCGATCGACAGAAGGTGATCATCCTCGGCAGCGGGCCGAACCGCATCGGGCAGGGTATCGAGTTCGACTACTCCTGCGTGCATGCGGTGATGGCGCTGCGCGATGCCGGCTACGAGACCGTGATGATCAACTGCAATCCGGAGACGGTGTCGACGGACTACGACACGGCCGACCGGCTGTACTTCGAGCCGCTCACGTTCGAGGACGTGCTCGAGGTCGTGCACGCGGAACAGCAGTCCGGACCGGTCGCCGGCGTGATCTGCACGCTCGGCGGACAGACCCCGCTCGGCCTGGCGCAGAAGCTCAAAGACGCCGGCGTGCCCGTGCTGGGTACCCAGCCCGAGGCCATCGACCTCGCCGAGCACCGCGGCGCGTTCGGGCGGGTGCTGCACGAGGCCGGCCTGCCCGCGCCGAAGCACGGCACCGCGACCTCGTTCGAGGAGGCCCGCGTGGTCGCCCAGTCGATCGGCTACCCCGTGCTGGTGCGGCCGTCCTACGTCCTGGGCGGGCGCGGTATGGAGATCGTCTACGACGAGACCCACCTGTCCGACTACATCAGCCGGGCCACCGAGATCACCGACAGCCATCCCGTGCTCGTCGACCGGTTCCTCGACGACGCGGTCGAGATCGACGTCGACGCCCTCTATGACGGCACCGAGCTCTACCTCGGCGGAGTGATGGAGCACATCGAGGAGGCCGGCATCCACTCCGGCGACTCGGCGTGCGCGCTGCCGCCGATCACGCTGGGAGCGGCCGACATCGCGAAGGTCCGGTCGTCGACGCTCGCGATCGCGCAAGGCGTCGGCGTCCAGGGCCTGCTCAATGTCCAGTACGCGCTCGTCGGCGACGTCCTCTACGTGCTCGAGGCCAATCCCCGCGCGAGCCGGACCGTTCCGTTCGTGTCGAAGGCGACCGCCGTCCAACTGGCGAAGGCCGCGGCCCGGGTGGCGCTGGGCGCGACGATTCCGCAGTTGCGCGTCGAGGGCCTGCTGCCGACCAGGGGTGACGGTGGCGACCTCCCGGCCGACGCACCGATCGCGGTGAAGGAAGCCGTCCTGCCCTTCCACCGCTTCCGCACGTCGGGCGGTGACCAGGTCGACTCGATCCTCGGTCCCGAGATGAAGTCGACGGGCGAGGTGATGGGCTTCGACGAGACATTCGGCATGGCGTTCGCGAAGTCGCAGGCCGCGGCCTACGGCTCGTTGCCGATGAAGGGCACCGTCTTCGTCAGCATCGCCAACCGGGACAAGCGCGCGGCGATCTTCCCGGTGAAACGACTGCACGACCTCGGCTTCCGGGTCCTGGCCACCGTCGGGACCGCGCAGGTACTGCGCCGCAACGGCGTCGATGCCGAGGACGTCGGCAAGTTCAGCGACGGGCCGGGGAACATCGTCGAGAAGATCTTGGCCGGCGAGGTCGATCTCGTGCTGAACACGCCATGGGGTTCGGGCGGCCCGCGTATCGACGGCTATGAGATCCGGACGGCGGCTGTCGCCGCGGGCATCCCGTGCCTGACCACGGTGCAGGCGGCGGCGGCGGCGGTGCAGGGCATCGAGGAGATGTCGCGGGGCGAGATCAGAGTCCGCTCCCTGCAGCACCTGCACGCCGAACTCGCCGCCTGGCGGGCGGGGGAGTCGCAGTGAGTAGCGGGCCGACGCAGGAACAGTGCGAGATCTTCGCAGTGCAGAAGGTCGGTGGCTACTTCCAGTTCACGGTCATCGCTCCGGGCGTCGCTTCCGGATTCCAGCCCGGGCACTTCGTTGCGATCGCGGTCGGTGGCGAGGACACGTCGATGATCCTGCGCCGCGCTTTCGCGCTGTGCGCGGCCACCCCGTCGGGCGCGTTTGCGGGCACCGTGCAGTTCGTCGTCGCGGAACACGGGCCGGGCACCCGGTGGCTGGTGCAGCGCAAGCCCGGCGACATCCTCGACCTCGTCGGACCGCTCGGCAATCCGTTCCCGATCCCGTCCGGGCCGGCCCCCGCGGTGCTGGTGGGCGGCGGGTACGGCTCCGCGCCGCTGATCCCACTCGCGCAGCTGCTCATCGCGAACGGTTCGCCGATCGAGTTCGTCCTCGGCGCGTCCACCGCCTCCCGGCTCTACGGCGAGATGACGGCCAAGCGCATGGTCGGGCAGGTCACCGTCACCACGGATGACGGATCCGCCGGTCAGAAAGGCCTGGTCACGGACGCGCTGCCGGAAGCGATCGAGCGCGTCAACGCCGAAGTCGTCTACGCCTGCGGACCCATGCCGATGCTCCAAGCCGTGGGCGCGATCGCGCAGGAACGCGCGATCCGCGCGCAGGTGGCGGTCGAGGAGTCGATGGCCTGCGGCATCGGAGTGTGCATGACCTGCGTCTTGCCCGTGCGTGGCGAGGACGGGCGCTCACGCTTCGTCCGCTCGTGCGTGGAGGGACCGGTCTTCGACGCCGGCCGAGTTCGCTGGAACGATGTGGGACACCTGCCGCCCGACCTCGTCGGTGCCGACGCGATGGGAGGCGGTCACTGACATGGCGGACATGACGACCCGGCTCGCCGGTGTCACGCTGCCGAACCCGGTACTGACGGCGTCGGGCTGCGCGGCCGCCGGGCGCGAGTTGCACCAGTTCTTCGACGTGGCCGCGCTGGGCGCCGTCGTCACCAAATCGATCATGTCCGCTCCTCGCTCCGGACGGGCGACGCCGCGGATGGCGGAGACGCCGAGCGGCATGCTGAACTCGATCGGCCTGCAAGGCCCCGGCATCGACTCGTTCATCGCGAACGATCTCGCCTGGCTCGCCGAGCACGGCGCGCGGGTCGTGGTGTCGATCGCGGGCAGCCACACCGACGAGTACGTGTCGCTCGCGCGCAAGCTGCACGGCCACC
>JAVHVH010000186.1:0-45065 GCA_032160665.1 Pseudonocardiales bacterium | reverse complement strand
GTCCGGACAGTCGCTGGACGAAGGCGAAGATGCTCGAGCACCTCGACGCCTTGCACGAGGTCAAGACCTGGCTCGAGCTGACGCTCGGCCGCGAAGAGGGTGTCTTCGTCGACGGCGACCAGGAGCGGCTCACGGACTAGGTACGAATCCGCTTGAGCGGGGATGCAGCCGCTCGTGCCCACCTCGGCATGACAATTTCCGCCAGTTCCATGATGTGATAGTGGTCGCCACACCACCCTCACCTCAAGGAGCACATCTCATGACCGAGGCCAACCCTCGCCTGCGTGAACTCATGGACCGCCTCGAGATCGACGATTTGATCACTCGATACGCCGTCGCGATCGACTCGCGGCGCTGGGACTTGCTGCGGACCGTCTTCACGCCGGACGCCACGATCGACTACTCGTCCAGCGGCGCGCCGAAGGGAACTTTCCCGGAGATCGCGGCCTGGCTCGAGTCGTTCCTGTCCCGTTTCCCGATGAACCAGCACATGACCCTCAACAGGCACATCGTGCTCGACGGTGACGAGGCGACCGGCCGCACGTATTTCTTCAACCCCAACTCGTTCCCGGACGAGACCGGCGAGCCGAAGCTCATCTTCGTCGGCGGCTACTACAACGACCGGTTCGTGCGCACCGAAGCGGGATGGCGCATCGCCGAACGTGAGGAAGAGGCCGCCTGGGTGTACTCCGACGACCCGATGGACGTGTGGGCCAAGCGCACCGGGCTATAGGCGCGGTTAGGCATGCCTTCAGCGTGCCTAGTGTCGATGTAGCATCCTGTTCCATAATGCGATAGCGTCCAATGATCGTGTTGCCGCCTCCTGAGTGAGGCGCAGCGACCCGGAAGACGGAGGACGCGGCATGCCGACAACTGATGAGCGCACCGAGGAATCGGAGGGCGCCGCCGGGCTCGGCGGGTATGGCCAAGCGCCAGAGGTGAGCCCCGCGAGGCTGGTGGCGCAGGCAACCGCGATGGTTCCGACGTTGCGCGAACGCAGCGCCCACTGCGAGGAACTGCGCAAGCTGCCACCGGAGACCGTCGCCGACATCCGCGCGGCCGGATTCCCGCGTATCGCGCAACCGACGGAGTTCGGCGGCCTGGGCCTGCGCATCGACGACGCGGCCGAGGTGGCGTTGGAGATCGGGCGGGGCTGCTGCTCGACGGCCTGGGTCTCGGCGCTGTGGTCCGGCCACAACTTCATGGTCAGCATGTTCGAGCGGGCCGCACAGGAGGAGTACTGGGCCGACTCGTTCGACACCCTGACGTCGACCGCGTCGGCTGTCGTGAAGCTCGACACGGAGGAGGAGGCGGGCGGCCTGCGCATCTCCGGCAAGTTCCGGTATTCCAGTGGCTGCGACTACGCGGACTGGTTGATCCTTTTCATCCCGGCCGGCATGTGCCTGATCCCGCGCCAGGACTTCCGGATCGAGGACGACTGGTACGTCGCGGGACTGCGCGGCACAGGGAGCAAGGCCGTCATCGTCGAGGACGTGCTCGTCCCGAAACACCGGCAGGTGCCGATGGCCTCGATCTTGGCCGGCGACACACCCGGAACCGCACAGCACCCGGACAATCCCTTCTACCGCCTCGGGCCGAGCATTCAACTCGCTCCGCTGCTATTGGGGCCGATCGTCGGCATGGCGCGCGGACTCGTCGACCTGTTCGACGAGCGCGTGGTCAAGCGAATCGATCTGCACACCGGACTGCGGGCCTGCGAACGGCCGGCGACGCAACTTCGATACGCCGAGGCGACAGCCGAGGTCGACACGGCCACGCTGCTCTTCCGAACCGTCAACGAGTCGCTGAAACGCCTGGGTAGCTCCGGCGAGGCGCCGACGATGTTGGATCGGGCTCGGATCAGACGCGACGTCGTGTACGCCGTGAAGCTCTGCATCCAGGCGGCGGACCGGCTGCTTGAATCGGGCGACTCGAGCGGGATGGCAGACAGCCAGCTCATCCAACGCTGGGGCCGCGACATCCATATGGGTGGCCTGCAGTTCATGGCGACGTGGGACGAGCCGGCGATGGCGTACTCACAGCTGCGCTGGGGCCTCGAGCCGCAGGCGCACACGATCTGACGAAGCCCAGGTTTCGGCGGTGCAGTGACGTCCTACCCGACGAACTTCGCCGGTCATCTGGCACTGACAAGGAGCGCGATCGTGACTGCAGTACTGCACGCGGCCAGCCGTGATGTCGAGGTATCCGGCCTCAACATTCATCTCCACGAGTTGGGCGCCGGCGAACCGGTCGTAGTGCTGCACCACTCGACCGGACCGCTGCTCGGCGCGTTCCACGACCGCCTTGCGCTCTCGCATCGGCTGATCTGTGTGGATCTACCCGGCTACGGGCAGTCGATGCGTCCGGTCCGGGCCCGCAGCCCCCGAGATCTCGCGATCTACGTCAGCCAGCTGCTGAGCGCGCTGGAGGTCGGCCGGGCCCATCTCGTCGGCTTCGGCTTCGGTGGATGGGTCGCCGCCGAGGTCGCCACGATGAACCAGGACAGCCTGGCGACCCTGACCCTCGTTGGAGCGGCCGGCATCAAGCCGCGTGCAGGCTTCATCCACGACCCGATGCTGAACGGCTACATCGAGTACATGAAGGCCGGCTTCAGCAGCGACGAGGTCTTCGACGAGATGTTCGGTGTCGAACCGTCGAAGGACTTGCTGGACCTGTGGGACTACAGCCGCGAGATGACGGCACGCCTCACCTGGAAGCAATGGATGTGGAACCTGATCCTGCCGGACCTGCTACGCGGTGTCGGGACGCCCACCACCCTCGTGTGGGGTAGCGAGGACCGAGTCGTACCGCGCGATTGTGCGGAGCAGTATCTCGCCAACCTGCCCAACGCCCGCTTGGAGATCGTCGAGGGTGCGGGCCACCTTGTCGAATTCGAGCAACCGCACGCCGTCGCCGCCTTCGTCGGCGACGCCATCACTAGAACACTCTGACGGGAGCCGCATGTTCGTCGGGTACTTCACCGAACGGCCGTATCAGGACCGCACCGCGGACTGGTACAAGGCGAGTGGCGTAGGGCTGCTGGACCTCACCCTGTCCAACGGTGTGATCGACGCCGACGTCCAAGCCGACCTCTATCACCGCTACTTCGACGAGAAGCTCTACATCGAGGAGATGGGCTTCGACGGGGTGATGCTCAACTCGCATCACTCGACACCGTTCTGCATGGGCGGCGGCCCGATGAACCTCGAGGCCGCGGTGCTCGCCCGCATCACCAAGAAACTCAAGATCATCCTGCTCGGTAACGTCCTGCCGATCTGGGACGACCCGATGTACCTCGTCGAGGAACTGGCGATGATCGACGTGCTCTCCCGCGGTCGCCTGGTCTCGGGTTGGGTACGCGGCACTGGTCGCGAGAGCGTGGCGCACAACGCACAGCCGCCCTACAACTGGGAGCGCTTCCTCGAGGCCCACGAGTTCATCAAGAAAGCATGGACTCAGGACGGCCCGTTCCGCTTCGAGGGCGAGCACTACCAGTACCGCTACGTCAATCCGTGGGTGCGTCCGTACACCAAACCGCATCCGCGGATCTGGCTCGCCGGCATCATGAGCCGCGCAACCATCGACTTCGCCGTCGAGAACCGCTACCCGTACGTCATGCTCGACAGCAAGTTGGAGCTCACCGCGCAGGTCTTCGACTATTACCGCGAGAAGGCCCGCGAACACGGTTACCAGTCCGGCTCGCAGAACCTCGGCTACATGTTCAAGATCTGCATCGAAGAGACCGAGGAGAAGGCCTACGAGACGGGTCGAAAGCTGATCGAGGGGGCCGGCAACCTCTTCCTCGACGGCAGCCAGGGGCACGCGAACCCGTGGGCGCAGAACCTGCCCGGGCTCAACACGCGGAAGGCATCCGGGTATCTGCCTACCGCGCAGTACGTGCACAACATCGAATCCCGGGGGCTGAACCTCAAAGGCGAGGCGATCGACTTCACCGCACAAGCCGCCGAGACGCCAGAAGAGCACGACTTCCGTCGCAAGCAGATCTTCGACGGCCTGCTCGAACGGCACGCCGTCATCGTCGGGACACCCGAGTCCGCCTTGAAGCAAGTGCGCCATGTTCTGGAGACCCTCCGGCCCGGCAACATCATCTTCTGGCACGGCGACGGTGACTTCACGCACGAGGACACGATGCGCGGCCTCAAGCTGATGGGCGAGAGGTTCCTGCCCGCCGTGCGCGAGATCGGCCGGGAACTGGGGCTGCTGGGTGCCTGGGAAGCCGACCCGAACGGCATCCCACTGGAGGAACCGGCCGCCGAGTCGCCCGCGAGGGTCTAGCGCGGCGGGACCGCCAGGACGCGCGCCGGTCGCGGCGCCCGTCCTGGCGGCGCGGTCAGGGCCTTAGGACGCGCGCCGGTCGCCACCGAGGCGAATCGGCAGCGCCGCCACCCGCCGGAACAGCGCGTTGCCCGCGTAGCGAACCTCATCGGCAGGAATCGCGAGCTCGGCGTCCGGGAACCGGGTGGCCAGCGCATGCAGGGCAATCCGGCCCTCGAGCCGGGCCAGCGCCTGCCCGAGGCAGTAGTGCTTGCCGACCGCGAAGGCGAGGTGCTGACGAACGTTGGCACGGCCGATGTCGAACCGGTCCGGATCCTCGAACACCGCCGGGTCACGGTTCGCCGCGCCCAGCATGAGGATGCAGGTCTTGTCGGCTGGGATGTGCACGCCCTCCAGCTCCATGTCGACCACAGGTATGCGAGCAGACCATTGGGCCGACCCGAAGACGCGCAACCCCTCCTCGAACGCACTCGTCGCCAGCGACGGATCAGCGCAGAGCGCGCGCCACTGGTCACGGTTACGCATCAGCTCGAACACGGTTCCCAGCAGCGAGATCCGGGTGGTCTCAAAGCCACCGAGCAGCATCTCCCGGAACATCGCCGAGAGCTGCTCGTCACCGATAAGCCCGATCGACGCGGCGTGCAGCAGCGCCTCGGCGGCTTCGGCCTGAGCCTCGCCCGTCTCGCGATAGCGGGTCATCACCGTGCCGATGTAGTCGCCGAAGGCGCGGTGCCCCTCGTACCCTTCCTCGAGCACCGTCGGGCCCTGCCCGCCGAAGAGGTTGGCCATGATCTTCGCGCCCCAGTCGATCAGCAACGGAGCGTCCGCGGCCGGTACACCGAGCAGGTTGCCGATGACCAGGGCGGGCAGCTGGCTGGCGAAGGCGTCGAAGTCAGCCACGTCCCCCTCAGCCGCGAGCTGGTCGAGCAGGCTGTCGGTCAGCTCCTGAGTCGAGTCCTCCAGCTGCGCGATCCGCCGCGGCGTGAACAGCTTCGCGGCGACGTCACGCAACCGAGCGTGCTCGGCGCCATCGGAGAAGGTCAGCATCGTGCGCTCGATGCCGACGATGTAGTCGAACATCCGCCGGTGCTCGTCGGTGTCCAGAGCCGCGCGTGCTGCCTCTACCCGGCTGGTGCCGGCCCGCTGGGTCTGGCTACTCAGATTCTCCGGGTCCAGGAACGCGTCTTTGATGAGCGCGTACCGGCTGATCAGGACGAACGCCCCCGCATCGTGAACGGGATGCTCCTCGCGCAGCAGGCGGAACAGTGGAAAGGGGTCGGCGACGAGGTCCGGGGCACTGGAGAACAGCCGCATGAGTTCGTTGTCGAGGGTCGCGATATCGGACATGGCTGCTTCTGCTCTCTGGGAACGGGCCGTGGACTGGTTCGATCACAAGCCATCGATGACCGACAGGATGAGCCGGGACGGGTGGGCCCGGTCGTGCAGGACGCGGTTGGTCGCCACGAGATAGTCGGATTCAACCTCGTCGGCCAGGACGCCTCCGGTGTTGGAGTTGCGATCGAAGCGGGGGAAGTTGCTGCTCGAGACCTCCAACCGGATCCGGTGGCCTGTGGCGAACCGGTTGGCCGTCGCGCACAGGTCGAGGGTGAGTTCGACGATCTGCTCCGGTTCGAGCAGCTCAGGGTGCTCGACGGAGTTGCGGTAGCGGGCGCGGAGGATCCCGTCCGTCAGGATCACGGCCCGCCCGTCCGGATGGACATCGACGAGTGCGCCGGTGAAGTCGGTGTCGAGGGCGCTGGACCGGACGAACAGCACGAGCGAGACCGGGCCGATGACCTCGGTGTCCGCTGCCAGTGGGGCGGTCGTGAAGCAGAGCACGTCCGGCCGTTCCTCGACTCCGTGCCGGTCGCAGGGCCCAGCGTTCGCTGCCAGCTGGAATCCCGGCAGGAAGGTCGGGCCACCGACGGTCGGCACCGGGTCGCGCGGGTCGTAGTCGTACACATCGGCCGGCTCGTCGCCGGGCGGACTGGTGTCCAGTTCGCCGTTGCCGGCCGCGGTGTTCGCCCCGCCCGCACTGTGGAGGTAGTACGAGACCGGTCGCGCGCTCGGTGGCGGCCAGTCCAGCTCGTCGCGCCAGACGTTGGCGCCCATCACGAAGATGCTCACCGGCGGCTCGTCGTCCAAACCGTTGTCGACGCCGCGGGCGTACCGGTCGAAGAACCGGATCTGCCGCCCGGTTGTGTCGGCGACGAGCGAGTTCGCCATCAGGCCATACGAGCCCGACGGGAACTCGCCCAGTGACATGCCGTGCGACCAGGGCCCGATCACCAAACGGGGACGGCGGGCCGCGGCCGAGCCACCTGCCAGCTTCATCCCCCGGTAGTTCGCCAGCGTCCCGGCGAGGAAGCAGTCGTACCAGCCACCGATGTTCAGGCTCGGCACCGTCACTGCGTCGTAATGCTCCCGGGGGGCCGTCGATCGCCAGTACTCGTCATCGGTGGGATGCGCTAGCCACTCGAGGTAGTACGGGACGAGGTCGGCGAGCTCACCGACGTCGGTGAGCGGTGTGCGCCGGTAGGCGGCTGGCATCGCATCGATGGCTGCGACAAGGGCCGGGAAGATTCCTGGTTCGCAGCGTTGGGTGGCGATGGCGCGGCCCACGCCGCCGAGGCCGAGGATGCCGAGAGACCAGTAGAGCAGGAACCCCAGCTCGAGCGCTCCCCCGCGGTAGCTCCAGCCTTCGTAATAGCTACTCGCGGTGGTCATCGGCGCGATCGCCGCCAAGGCGGGGCTGTTCCCGGCCGCAGCGAGCCATTGCGTGGCACCGAAGTATGACGCGCCCGCCATGACGACCACACCGTCGCAGAACGGCTGCTGCTCGAGCCAAGCCAGCGTGTCCTCGCCGTCCTGCTTCTCGCAGGCAAACGGCACGAACTCACCGCCCGAGGCGAATCGACCACGCGTGTCCTGCACGAGCACCGTGTAACCCGCGGCGAGATAGCGCCCGACCTCGGGAGTGGCAGCGACCATCTCTTTGTCGTAGGGGACGCGTAGCAGCACCGTCGGGCACGCGCCACTAGCGGGAACGGTATAGACGTCTGCCGCAAGCGAGACACCGTCCCGCATCGGCGTCTGGACGTTCTTGGTGATCGCGATGTCCATGACGTCCTAATGCTCGATCGGAACCAACCGACTGGGAGGGCTGTGCGCGATCAGACCGACTGACCGCCGCCGAGATACGAGGCGAGCAATGAGCTACCCGCCAGCTGTGACGGGCTGCCGCTGAGTTCGACCCGGCCCCGGTTAAGGACGTACGCGGTGTCCGCCATCGCCAGGGCCCGCTTGACGTACTGCTCGACGACGAGCATCGCCACACCGCGCGCGGCGAGGCGCCCGAGCAACTCGAATATCGCGTCCACCAGGACCGGGGCCAAGCCCAGTGACGGCTCGTCGACGAGCACGACGCTCGGCGAGGTGACGAAGGCGGGCACCAGCGCGAGCATCTGCTGCTGGCCGCCGCTGAGCGTGGACGCGCGTGCCCGTAGTTTCTCGCGCATCGCCGGGAAGGCGTCTACCGCGGCGTCGAGGATCCGCCGTTCCGAACCGCGCGGTGCGTGCAGCAGGATGTTCTCGCGCACCGTCAGCGAGGGGAAGATCGCCCGCCCCTCGGGGATGTGGCACAGCCCAAGCTCGGCTCGAGCGTGCGGCGACATCCGAGTCACGTCGATACCGTCCATCAGGATGCGGCCGGACCTGGGCCTGAGCAGCCCGGACGCCAAGCGCAGCGAGGTGGTCTTGCCGGCACCATTGGGTCCGAGCAGCACCACGACCGATCCGCGCGGCACCGTGACCGACACCTCGTGCACGACCTCGGAGTCCTGGTAACCCCCGACGAGGTCGGCCAGTTCGAGGGCAGGCGCGTCAGGCATCTTCGGACACCAGCTCGGCGAACAGGTCATCCGATGCCTCGACGCCCAGGTAGGCCGCTTGCACCGACTCGGCGGCGCCCACCTCGCGCGGGGTGCCCTCGAACAGCGGCTTGCCGAAGTCGATGACGTAGACATACTCGCAGACGCTCATGACGAGCGACATGTCGTGCTCGACGAGCAGGATGCCCACCCCGCGTTCGGCGACGACCTTCTGCAGGGTCTGACCGAAGATCCGCGTCTCACCAGGGTCGAGGCCCGATGACGGCTCATCGAGCAGCAGCATGCCGAAGGGGCAGGCGAGGCTGCGGGCGAGCTCGACGAGTCGGCGTTGGCCCGCGGACAGATTGCGAACCGGCTGCTCGCGTAGCTCGATGATGCCCGCCAGTTCCATCGCGTCGTTCGCGGCTTCGGTGATGGTGCGGGACTCGCCTGGGCGCGCAAAGAGCTGCGTGCCGATCCGCCCGCCGGCGAGGTAAGCCTCCCGTCCCATGCGGACGTTCTCCTCCACGCTCAGGGTCTCCCACAGCTGCACCCGCTGGAAGGTGCGACCCAGCCCGTGTCGCGCTCGCCACGCCGGGCCGCGCCGGGACACGACGTCCCCGCCGATCATGACGGCACCTCGATCTGGCCGCTGCAGGCCGGAAGCTACATTGAGCAAGGTGGTCTTGCCCGCGCCGTTCGGTCCGATCAGGCCGGTGATCCGCCCTCCGGGGGCGCGGAGCGTGATCCCGTCCAAGGCGACGACGCCACCGAAGCGAACGACGACGTCGCGCACCTCGACCGAGTTCGCAGGGGTGCTCGCCGCGGGGGTGGCGCGGGCGGCGGGGATCGGGGCCGCCGCGGGCACCACCGCTACCGGCGCTACCGGCGCTACCGGCGCGACCGGCGCCACAACTTGGCTGTCCGCCTCCACCGTGGCCACCGGACGAGACTTGCCACCCAACAGGCGCCTGATGATTTGTGGCGTGCCCGGTGCGAGGTCGACCGTGAGCGCCACCAGAACGGCGCTGATGCCGAATGCGAGATTCAGGTAGTCCGTAATGCCGCTGACGGTGATGTAGGTCGGCACCAGGACGAACGCAGCCGCTGCGAGGAACCCGTACCAGGGCGCGCCGGCAGCAACGATGAGCAGTACCGCGAAGAGGATGAGCGAGCCCGGGCTGCCGAAAGTGGCTGCCGTCGCGAAGCGGTAGAAGCTGGCGAGCAGGCCACCGGCGATCCCGGCGACAAAGGCGGAGATGCAGAACACGGCGACGAGCGTCACGCTACTGGTGAGCCCGTGCGTCTCCAGCGCGGTACGCGAGTCCGCGAGCGCTCGCAGCAGCCGCCCCATGCGACCCTGCTGGACGAGGGTCAAGGTGATCACGACGAGCGCGACGCAGCCGAGGACCAGGAAATAGAAGCCCCGCGACGAGTCGAGGAAGCTCACATCCGGTTGCCGTGCGGCCACTCCGTTGGTCGTCTGGCCGAACATCAGCGTGGTCGGGTAGACCATCTGTTCCAGCAGCACCGCAAAGCCCAGAGTGGCCAGCGCGAGGAAAACTCCGGAGAGCCGGATCGCGGGTATGGCGACGGCCGCCCCGACCGGGATCGTGATCAGTCCACCCAGGACGATCGCCAATCCCCACGGCACCCCGTGCCCGGCGAGGTGGGCGAAAGATACGGCCCCCACGGCGGCGAACGCGAGGTGGCCGAGCGATACCTGACCCGACAGCTTGACGAGCAGACCGAGTGACAGGAACAGGATCGTGTAGATGAGGAAGGCCGTGTAGGCGTCGAGCCTCGTCCCGACGAGCTTCGGCACGAAGACCAGTAGGACCCCAAGCAGCAGGCAGAAGACCAGTCGCACCCGGCCCGGCGCTTGCCAGGGCGGCTTGATGACGCGGAGCGGGACGAGCGAGACCCGCGCCAGGCGCCGCTTCGGCGTCACGATCAGCACGATGAGCAGCACCACGAACGGCAGGCTGGAGGGTAAGCCGGCCAGCCACGATGTGCCGTCGATGAACTCCGTCATCAACGAACCGGCGACCCCGAGCATGAGGCCTCCCGCGTACGCGAGCGGCAGGTTGGAGAAATACCCGATAGCCGCCGCGCCGAACGCCTGGACGACGAGCAGGACGAGGGCCTTTGCGTCGAGGTTCACCGACGGCGCCAGCAGGATCCCCGACAGCGACGCGAGCGTGCAGCCGAGCATCCACGCCGAACGGCGCACGTAGGTCGGGTTGACACCGCGCAGATCGAGCAGATCGGGGCTGTCGACCACCGCGCGCATCGACAACCCGAGCTGGGTGTAGCGAAGCAGGAGGAACAGCGCCGTGACGGCGACCAGGCCTACCGCGAACGTGATGGTCTGGTCGTAGCCGATGCTCACGTCACCGAGTTGGAACGTGCCGGACGGCAGGAACGGTTCGAAGGTCTTCACCTGCTGGCCGTATGCGATGTTCGCCACCGCCTCGACGATGATCACTACGCCGACCGTGGCGAGGATCTGCCAGGCTGCGGTGACCCGCGAGATGCGCCGCGCGATCAACTCGAAGATCAGCCCGACGACCGGGCCGAAGATCAGCACGCTGACCAGCGCCGCGAGCGGCCACGGAACGTGGTGATCGGTTCGCAACGAGTAGAAGACGAGCGCGCCCCCGGCGGCTATCGCGCCGTGCGCGAAGTTGAACACCCCGGACGTCTTGTAGGTCAGCACGAGTCCAATGGCAGCCAGGCCGTAGACCGAGCCGCTGACCAGCCCGATGACCACGAAGGGCAAGAAGTTCATTTCACGATCCCTTCGTGGTCAACGGGCGGCGTCCGTGCTCGGGGTGGTGCGTGGACTTCAAGTCAGCTGATGCAGGCCTGGAAGTTGTCGCCGACGAAGCTCGGCTTGACCCACTGGCCGTTCTTGAGCTGGATGACGAAGTAGCACTTGGTCGCTGGCTGCTGGTAGGCCTTCGGGTTGCCTGGCAGGTCTGCGGTCTTGAAGGTGAGCGGCGGGGTGAGGCCGGCCATGTCGTCGTTCTCGACCGTGGCCAGCGCCGTGACGAGGTCCGCCGACTTGGTCGGATCAGTCGCCTTCGCGGCCGCTGCGGCGAAGGTCATCCCTCCCGCCCATGTCGCCGACAGGTTTGCGTTGTAGTTCGCCTTGTCGTTGACGAGGTCTGGCATGTACTTGGCGATCGCGCCCTGGAAGATCTTGGACGCCGGAGTGTTGTCCTGGAACCACGGGAAGTCGATGAGCGAGACCAGGATTCCGTCGAAGGCCTTCGTCGTCGGCATCGCTGCCGTGATCGCCACACCGACGGTCACGTACTGCGGCTTGTAGTTCTGCCGAGCGCAGTCGGCGACCAGGCGCGCACTCGTGGCCGGGAAGGCGTCCAGGGCGACTGCTTCGACGTTCGCCTGCTTGAGCTTGAGGCACACTGCCGTGTAGTCCGGGGCTGAGCCGGACACGCCGTAGGAGGAGTAGGCGAGGCCGGCCTCGGACGCGTACTTCTGGTTGTCGATCTTGCCCTGCTGGCAAGCGGCGATCTCGGTGCAGTAGATGAACGCGAAGGACTTCGCGCCGGCCTGCTTGGCCATGAATGCCTGAGTCTGGTTGTTCGTGTCCAGCGTCGTCGATGCGATGAAGGTCAGGCCGGGAACGACTCCGTAGAACCCGCTGGCCGTGATCGTCGGGATGCCCGCGTCACTGACGTACTGCTGCCAGCCGGTTGCGCTCGAGGCCGGGACCAGCATCGCGTCGATCTTGTCGGTCTCGACCAGCTGGTGGGCGAGGGTCAGCGCCTTGGTCGGGTCGCCCGTGTCGTCGACGATCTTAATCTGGACCGGGTGCCCGTTGATGCCGCCGTTGTCGTTGATGTAGGACTCCCACAGCTGAAGCCCCTTCTGGTACCCACCGTTGGCCGAGGCACTCGGGCCCGTATAGCTGCCGATGTTGCCCAGCACGATCGGCGTGCCGGACGGCTTGGTGACGGCCGACGTCGAGCCACCACCGCCGGGAGCTGCCGCCGGGCTGCTCGTGGCCGACGTCGACCCTCCGCTGCTCGAACATGCCGCGAGAGTCACAGCGGCGGCGGCGATGACCGTTACCGATAGGGCGAGTCTCGTTCTCATAACGCGGACGCTCTCTTTCGAATTGGACAGCACGGTGATCTGCCGGGAGATGCGGGAGTTACTCGACGCCCGCGTTGATGTGCGCGCTCAGATCGCCGGAGAGGTCCCAGAGCACATGCAGGTTCGTGAACCGCCATACATCGTCGACCGACTCGAAGCTCAGCCGATAGCGGCCGGCCAGGATCGGTTGAAGCGGCAGCAGGCCGGCGACCGCCTGCAAGACGGTGAAGTACGCGCGCACCAGCGCCGTCCGGTCGTCCGCACCGAAGCCCACGATCACATTCGTGATGACGTGCTTGGTCTTGGGAGTGCCGGTGTCCGGATACCGCGTCGACCACCGGGTGTACTTCTCCTCGATGGCTTCGGCTCCCATGACGACGTCGTCGGAACCCTCGACACTGATCGATCCATGACCGAGCAGCCGTCCGATGCCGGCGAAGTCTCCGGCATCCATCAGTTCGGCGTAGCCATAGACGAGATCGGTGATCTGATCGCGGGCAGACGCGGCGGCGATCAGCGACGTCGACTCGGTCATGACAGTGACACGCGTCGAGTCACGCGCCCACCGTTTCGCTGTCGCCGAACGCCTCGAACACCGGAAGCGGATTGGAGTACTCGCGCCACAGATCGACCTTGCCGTCGACGACCTTCAGGACCGCGATGTAGTTCTGCTTGTACGGCTTGCCGGTGGCGACCACGGTGCCGGCGCCGTGCATTTCGACGATGATCGTCTCGGTGCCGGTGTCATAGAGCTCGTCGATGCCCATCCGCCATCCGCTCAGCACGGTGTGCACGCCT
Organism: Pseudonocardiales bacterium; assembly: GCA_032160665.1. GTDB lineage: Bacteria > Actinomycetota > Actinomycetes > Mycobacteriales > Jatrophihabitantaceae > Jatrophihabitans. The sequence continues at coordinate 31,977 of JAVHVH010000186.1, read as the reverse complement.
CCCATGTACTCCAGCACCGCGGAGTTACCGGAAATGCGCGTCGGCCACGGGTCGGGTGCGAACGGGACCTCCAGAACCGCCGACTCTGACCAGAACGGGTCAGCGTCCGGTGTCCCCACCTTGCCGATGAACTCTCTGACGATTTCGGCCGGAGATGAAGCCATCCCTCAGTCCCCTCACGCAGCAGTTGTAGTAGGCGGTTCCATAATGTAGATGCCACTTGCACACCGCGTCAACCAGTGTCCGGGCGGCATGATCTTGCTCCCGAGCGCCGAGTGGAACCTGTTGACAGACATGGAACCAACTTCTACGTTGTGGATATGAACCACATCGCGACCTCGTGGTGACCAGTCCTGATCAATGAGTTTCGTCATGCGCCAGGGCTCCTTCTTGGGGATATGCGTCCACGGCAAGGGGTACCGATGATCTTGAAGAGCGCATGAGCCGCGGAGCTGAGGGCATGCCACCGCTCCAGGACCCGCCGCGTATCGAGCCGGCCCCGGACGCGCCCGCCCCGGCCAAGCGGGTGCACGGCCCGGCCGACCTCGCCGCCTCAGGTTTCGACTACGAGCGCGACCTCGGCGACCCCGGCGAACCGCCATTCACTCGCGGCATCGATCGTGACCTCTACGGCGAGCAGCCGTGGATCATGGGCCAGTACTCCGGATTCACCTCGGCGCACGCGACCAACCTCAGGTTCAAGCAGCTGCTCGCCGATGGCCAGACCGGCTTCTCCATAGCCCTCGACCTGCCGACCCAGATGGGCATGTCCTCCGACGACGTGCTCGCCGTGTCCGAGGTCGGCAAGGTCGGCGTCCCCTTGAACTCGCTCAGCGACATGGAGACGCTGCTGGAAGGGATCGACCTCGCCGCCGTCCGTCAGATCCGGACGACGGCCAACGCGGTCGGACCCATCTTCGCGGCGATGATGATCGTGGCGGCGGAGAAACGTGGCATCGACCCGAACACGATCAGGGTGATGGTGCAGAACGATCCGCTGAAGGAGTACATCGCCCGGGGCACTTACATCTTCTCCCCCATCAATGCGCTGCGCTTCGCCTGCGACCTCGTCGAGTACGCCGTCGAACACCTGCCGCGGTGGGAGCCCATCGAGTACTGCGGCTATCACATCCGGGACTCCGGTGCGCACGCCCACCACGAGGTCGGCATCACCCTGGCCAATGCGAGCGCCTACCTCGGCGAGCTGGAACGACGCGGAGTCGACCTCGATCTGGCATGTGCCCAGAGCGTGCTCTTCCTCAGCGCCGACGTGCGAATCTTCGAGGAGGCCGCGAAGTTCCGAGCCGCCCGCCGGATGTGGTCCCGGCTGGTCCAAGAGCGTTTCGGTGTCAGCGCCGAGCGTTCGTGGGTGACCATCTTCTGTTACACCCTCGGCGGCACGCTCACCGCTCAAGAGCCGCTCAACAACGTGGTCCGGGTGTCATATCAGGCGCTGGCGGCCGCGCTCGGCGGCGTACAGACTCTCGCGACGTCGTCCTACGACGAGGCCCTCGGCCTGCCGAGCGAGGATGCTGTGCTGCTTGCGCTGCGCACGCAGCAGATCCTCGCCTACGAGACCGACGCACTCGACTCGGTCGATCCGCTCGGCGGCTCCTACAGCGTCGAGCTGCTCACGTCTGACATCGAGCGCCGCGCTGAGCAGGTACTCGCGACCATCGACGCGCATGGCGGCTCGGTCCGATCGATCGAATCCGGTCTCCTGCACGACATGATCGCCGACGTCTCCTACGAGTCCATCCTGGCACTGGAGTCCGGCGCCAATCCGCGGGTCGCGGTGAACAGATTCGTCCGATCGAGTGGTTCCGGCGCGCCGATATCACCCGCCAAGCAACGGGACGGCACGAGCGATGCATTGAGGTCCTTGATCGAGGTTCGGGCCGCGCGGGACGAGCCGGCCGCCATGTCGGCGTTGCGGCGTCTCGACGAGGTGGCGGCCGGCACCGCAAACACCATGCCCGCCATCCTCGACGCGGTCCGCTGCTATGCGACGCTAGGCGAGATCTGCGACGTGCTGCGAGCGCGATGGGGTACGTATCAGCGCCGGCAATGAGCCTCGACCACTGAAGGGAATCCACCGCGATGCGGGACAAATCTGCTGGTGACGCGACGCTGTTCTATCCTGGCCGCAACCTCAGTGCGGCCGAGAAGGCACGTCTGGAGAGTTACGCGACTGAGCTCTCCGAACTCACCTCCGATCACATCATCTACAGCCTCAGCCGTCAGGTGGAGAACAATTTCCAGACGTTCTACAGCGTTGCCGAGGACGTGATCGGCGAGACCCCGGCCCTCGAGTTGGCGTTCGAGATCGGCCGCCGGTACGGCGGTACGGGTTACGCGACCTGGCTGTCCGAACACGGCTACGGCAATCGCGGCAATCCCGAGACGATGGCCCGCTACCAGGATCTCGTGCACGCCATCCGCGGCCCAAAGCACACGGCGGCACTGTTCGCCGAATACGACTCCTTGCGATGTGTCGTCCGGCGCGGCGCGTGCATCTACTTCGACGAGACCCGACCGGGCAACGGCAAGTACACCGGGGAATTCGAGCGCGGCTGCTTCGAGGGGTACAAGGCGGCCGACGAGAACATCGCCGAGATCGTCGTGACCACCTGCTGCTGGAAAGGTGACGGCGGTTGTGACATCGCCTGGGTGTTCGACGAGGACCGCATGCGCGCCTCGCAGGTCTGGCTGGGCTGAGGAACGCGGACGGGTGACCACTTGAACGTCGGGCATGTCATCGAGCGGGCCAGTAGACGCTTCGCCGAGCGAACTGCATTGCTCAGTGACGCGGGTCCGCTGAGCTACGGCGAGGTCGGCGACCGGGTGGGGCGGCTGGCGCGAGCGCTGCAGGAAGCCGGTCTCGAACCGGGCGACCGCGTCCTCGACCTGCAGCGCAACTCGATCACTTACGTGCAGACGGATCTGGCGCTGGCATCGGCTGGTCTGTGCCGGGTTGCCCTGAACTACCGTCAGAGCCCACCCGATTGGCTGAAGGTCCTCGAGGACTGCGCCCCGCGAGCCTTGATCTACGCTCCCGAGTTCCGATCGGCCGCTCAGGCGTTACGCGAGCGGGTCGAGCTCGTGGTGTGCACCGAGGACGGTGGCGACGACATCAGCGTCGCCGCATTCGCCGCGCGCGCCACCTCGGCGCGGCCGATGCTCGACTTCAACGCTGATCAGCTGGTATCGCTCAACTACTCCTCCGGCACGTCCGGTGTACCGAAGGGTTCGCGTCGGACGCACCGCAACCGGCTGGCAAGCATGTTCAACGTCATCGCGGACCTGTATCAAGGCCCGCCACAGGCGGACGACGTGTGGTGCCATGCGGGGCCGATGACGCACGCCTCGGGCCTGCTGGTGTTACCCACATACGCCTTCGGAGCTCAGCAGGTAGTCCTCAGCGGGTTCGATCCGGACGAGTTCCTGGACACCGTCGCTCGCTTCGCGGTGACCGGGACCGTTCTGGTTCCGACCATGGTCGCGCGTCTGCTCGCACATGACGTTCCACCGGGCGCGCTCTCTGGTCTGCGCCGGCTGGTCTACGCCGGCGCACCGATGGCGCAGGAGCAGATCCGCGCCGCCTACGAGAGATTGACGCCGCAGCTGATCAATATGTACGGAATGGTCGAGGCGGTTCCACCCGTGAGCATCCTCAACCAGGACGAGCACCGGAGGGCGATGGAATCCGGCGCAGACTGGATGTCCTCAGCCGGCACCGTCTGCACCGGGGTCGCGATAGCGGTTCGCGGGGAGGACGGCGCGATCCAGCCCGACGGGGAGCTCGGCGAAATCTTCGTATCGGGCGACAACGTCATGAGCGGTTACTGGGGAGACGACGACGCGAGCGACGTCAAGGGAGTGCGCGACGGCTGGTTGCGCACCGGCGACATCGGATACCTCAACGCAGGCCGGCTTTATCTCGTCGACCGCCGGGGCGACATGATCATCTCCGGCGGCTACAACGTGTACCCCAGCGAGGTCGAGACGGCGGTTCGTTCGGTGTCCGGGGTGCTGGAAGCGGTCGTCTTCGGCGTCGCCGATCCCGAGTGGGGGCAGGTGGTCACCTGCGTGTACACCGGTGAGCGCGCACTCGAGGCGACGATCCGCGAGCACTGCCGCGGCCTGCTTTCCGGGTACAAGTTGCCGCGCGTGATCCGGCACGTCCCCGAATTCCCCGTGAACCACAACGGCAAGGTGTCCCGCCGCGACGTCGCGAACCTGCTGGCCTTGACCCGCATGGACTAAGCCATGCATCGCATCGAACTTGGAGCCGGCCCTTGACGAATCGCCTTCGCATCGTCGTCGCGAAACCTGGTCTCGACGGCCACGACCGCGGCGCGAAGGTCATCGCGCGCGCACTGCAGGACGCGGGCATGGAGGTCATTTACACGGGGCTGCACCAGACCCCGGAACAGGTCGTTCGTACGGTGATCCAAGAGGACGCGGACGCGATAGGCCTCTCGGTGCTGTCCGGCGCGCATCTGCGGTTGTTCGCCAGCGTGATCGACGGGCTCGCGGCACACGGCGTGGACGACGTCGTCGTTTTCGGCGGCGGCATCATCCCCGACGAGGATGTCACCGAGCTCCGGCGGCTCGGCGTGGCGGCCATATTCACCCCGGGCGCCCCGCTACGCGAGATCACCGAGTGGGTCAACCAGCACGTCGTGTCACGGTCCTACTCGAACGGTTGAGGCTCAGCCCGAGGTCGCCGAGGGTAGGTGCGCCAGCCGCGCCATGGGATCGGTCGCGAGTGCGGTCGTCCCGCTCACGCGGAACAGGTCCGCTACCCGATCGGGCAGTTGCCCGACCGCCCAACGGCGGCCGTCGTTGCGGATCTCCGCAACCACCGTCGCAGGCTGGAACAGCTCGACGCTGTCGCCCTGGACGCCGAACAGCTTTCCACTGACCCCCGCCGACTCCTGCGAGCAGAGGTAGCCCACCAGCGGCGTCACGTTCTCCGCCGCCCAGTAGTCGAACTGCCCCTCCACGGGCTCGGCGAACAGGCCGGCGGTCATCCGGGTCCGCGCCGACGGGGCTATCGCGTTGCAGGTAACGCCGTACCGGGCCATCTCCCAGGCCACCGTCGCCGAGAACGTCGCGATGCCGCCCTTGGCCGCGGCATAGTTGGCCTGCCCGAAGTTGCCCCACAGCCCGGCGGTCGAGGACGTGCACACGATGCGTCCGGGCGACCCGGACGCGCGCCAATGCCGGCAGGCTGCCTGCGTCGCGACGAAGTGACCGCGCAGATGCACTCGGGTTACCTCGTCCCACTCGTGCGCGCTCATCTTCAGCAGGCTGCGATCGCGCACGAAGCCGGCATTGTTGACCAGCGCGTCGAGCCGGCCGAAGGTGTCGAGCGCGGCGGCGACCAGGTCAGCCGCGGTCTCTTCCAGAGCGATGTCGCCGGCGACGAACACGGCGCGTGCACCCAGTGCGGCGAGCAGCGTGACGACTGCGGTGCCCGCTTCGACATCCGCGTCGCCGACGATGACACTCGCACCCTCGGCGGCCAGCGCGAGCGCCTCCGCCCGGCCGAGACCCTGCCCCGCGCCGGTGACGATGACGACCCGCTCGCTGAGCATCAACGCCGCCCCTCGGTCCCGGGCGCTGATCGGTCTGTCATCCGATTGTGCGATCAGTGGGCCAGAACGGTGCTCGCAGCCTGCGCTTGTCGAGTTTGCCGACCTCGGTGCGATGCAGCGAATCCACGAAGGTGACGCTGCGCGGGCACTTGTAGTGCGCGAGCTGGGTTCGGCAGTACCCGATCAGTTCCGCCTCGCTCGGGGTCGCGCCCGGCGCCGCGACGACCAGCGCCATGATCGCCTCGCCCATGTCCCGGTCGGGCACGCCGATCACGGCCACATCGCTGACCCCGGGATGGGCGGAGAACACGTTCTCGACCTCGGCCGGATAGATGTTGACCCCGCCGGAGATGACCATGTCCGAAGCCCGATCGGTGATGTAGACGTAGCCCTCGCGGTCGACGCGACCGACCTCGCCGAGGGTGAAGACGCCGGGCGAGATGTGCGCCGCGGCACTCTTCACCGGGTCGTGCACGTAATTCACACCGCGGCCGGTCGCGTCCCGGAAGTACAGCCGGCCGACCTCCCCAACCGCGCATTCCTTGCCGTCGTCGTCGATGACGACGACGGAGAACGGTTCGATGCATTTGCCGACCGAGTCCGGATGCTCCAACCATTCCGGCGCGGATATCGCGGTGACCGTACCGACCTCCGTGGCGCCGTAGGCCTCGCTGACCACCGGACCGAACCACTCGATGATCGCCCGCTTGACTGCAGCGGGGCAGGCGGCCCCGGTGGTCCAGATATGGCCGATGCTCGACACGTCGTAACGGCGGCGGACCAGTTCCGGCAGCGCAAGCAACCGACGGAAATGAGTCGGGACCAGAGACGTGCTCGCGACGCGGAACTCCTCGATCGCGGCGAGGGTGCGCTCAGGATCAAACCGCCCCATGACGACGACCGGCGTGCCGCCCGCGAGCAGGCGGTACGCGCACAGTGGACCGGTGTGATACAGCGGCCCGACAACCAGGTGGACACCGGGCAACGACGCGGTACCGGAGGCCATCGAGGCGCTGCTGCGCAGCCGCTCGAGGTGCTCGAGGATCGACGCTCCCCCGACGAACATCGTAGGCGGCAGTTCGGTGGCCTTCTGCGTTCCCGTCGTGCCTGAGGTGTAGAGCAGGTTCGGCAACGGCACCAGCTCCGCGGGCGAGCGCAGCTGCGCGCCGGTCAGCTCGGAGGACGCCCAGTCGGCCACGCCGACGCCGGGCGGACACCTCCAGCCCAGCACCGTGCAACCGGCGATCGAACCGGCCGAGGCCACTCCTACGTCGGCATTCTCCGGCCCGACGAAGATGACCCTCGCCCCCGAATCGGACATGATCGTCGTGACCTCGCCCGCAGTCAGGTGGAAGTTGATCGGCACCGTCCTCATGCCGGCCACCGCCCCGGCCAGGTGCGCGAGCACAGCCTCGAGAGAATTCTCGGCGAATACGGCCACGGCCGAGCCGGGCTCGACGCCTGCTTCCTGCAGCGTGCCGACGATCCGATCGAGCAGGCGCTGCAGCTGCCGCCACGTCAGCTGCCCGCGCGAATCCCGGATCGCGATCTCGTCCATGTCTCCGGACGCCGGAACGATCAACGCCGGGGCCGTGTCCACCAGGTTGCTCACCACTAGATCCCGATCCGCTGCAACAGCTGCTCGCGATGCCGGACCGGATCGCCGAAGAGCAGTCGCGAGCACGTTGCCCGCTTGAAGTACAGGTGCGCATCGTGTTCCCACGTGAAGCCGATGCCACCGTGAATCTGGATGTTGTCCGCCGCGACGTCGAAGAATGCGTCGGAGCAATAGGCCTTCGCCAGGCTCGCCACGGCGGCGAGCTCCGTCTGATCTTCGCTGTCCAGCAGTCTGCTTGCGTAGAAGACCGCTGACGAGGCCGAGTCAGTCTTGACCAGCATGTCCGCGCACCTGTGCTTGATCGCCTGGAACGAACCGATCGGCCGGCCGAACTGCTCGCGTACCTTGGCGTACTGCACCGCCATGGCGAGGCAGGCGCGCGCGCCACCCAGCTGCTCCGCGGCGAGCAGGACGGCGGCGACGGTGAGCGCTCGTTCGACCGCGGCCGCGCCGGCGCCGGCGTCAACGACCGAACGCGCGGCGACGTGGTCGAAGGTGATCCGCGCCAGTCGGCGGGTCTGGTCGAGCGTGGGTGCAGGGCGCCGGTCCAGGCCGGGCGCCGTCGCTTCGACGACGAACAGCCCGACACCGTCGGCAGCTCGTGCCGCTACTGCCAGCAGGTCCGCCGTCTCACCCTCGACCACGAAGGCCGAAGATCCGGTCAGGACCCAGTCCCCAGCCTCATCGCGCTCGGCCGCCACGGGCGGGTCGCCCGACCACTCCCCGTCGTCGCCGGCAACGCAGAGCGTCGCAGTCGCCTCGCCGGCCGCGAGTCGCCGCAGCACGGCGTCGCTCGTCGGCCCGTTGCCGCAGGATAGGGCAGCGGCCGCGGTGACCGTCGGTAGCATCGGACCACCCACGCACAGATAGCCGAGCTCTTCCATCACCAGTGCCAGCTCGACGTAGGCCGGTCCGAATCCACCGCGCGACTCGTCGAGTGCCAGACCGACTAACCCCATGTCCTGGCTGAGCTGGTGCCAAACTCCGACGTCGTAGCCCGTCGCGCCGGACATGGCGGCGCGGGTCATGGCGATCGGCGCGCGCGCCGCAAGCATGGTGCGGACTGCGGTGCGCAGTTGCGACTGCTCGTCTGTGAGGTAGGGAATCACTCCGGGCGCTCCGATCCAGCGATACCGGTGGGATTCGGGACGGTCCATCGCAGCCCGGGACCGGGCGGCGAAGTGTCGATCCAGTCGAGTTCGACGAGGCGACGGGCGATCACCCAGCCGTGCGCCTCGCGGCGGAGGTCGTCGCGGTAGCGGACGCTCAGCGTCAGCTGTTGTGGCGAGCCGGCGTCGGTCCAGAAATGCCTGGCGACCGCGTAGGTCTCCAGCCACGCGGTGTCCGCAGCGAGCCGACACCGCTGGGTGCCCAAGAAGTGGACCGTTCTCTCGAACTTCTCCAGTTCGGCACACAAGAACGGAAAGTACGTCCCGAAGTCCGCGGACATCTTGGTGCCGTCCACGTACGCATCGGGCGCGAAACACGACTCGACCAGCTCCCAGTCGCGCAGATCGACGCCAGCGGCATAGGACGCCATCACGCCGGAGACGGCCAAGCGCTGTACCACCTCGTCCAGTTGCGAGATCTCATCAAGCACGGCGACGATCACCGCACGTCAGAGAATCGCGATGGGGTTGACCGGACTCCCCGTGCCGCCCGGCATGCGAAGCGGCGTGATGCTCAGGAAGAACTCCCACCTGGACGCGCTCTCGCACGCCTGCGCCAGCTGCTCGAGGTCGCAGTTGTCCAGCAGCCACAGCCCCATGGCCACGAGGCCGACGGCGTGCACTGGCACCGGAAGATCTTGCTCCTCGTACCCGGACGGTTTCTGGTCCTGCATGTTGTCCGCGCCGATGAGGGCGGCCCCCCGCTCGTGCAGCCACGGAAGGCAGCTGGCGCTCCAGCCCGCTTGGGTCAGCGACCAGTCACCCTCGGCGCAGCGGTCGGGGAACATCGCCCGTGCCCGGCGGATGTGGCCGGTACGGAGCAGCACCGCGTCACCGGATTCCACCCGGACGCCCTGGCGCCGCTCGGCCGCTTCGAGGTCGCCCGGGCCGACGCCGGTGCCCGGCTCGAGCCATTCGACTCCGTGCACCGCCGGGATGTCGAGCAGTACGCCCCGGGTGCTGATCCCGTCTGCGCACGCCTCGACGTCGTTGCTCGTTGCACCCATCGTCGAACTCACCAGTGCGGCCGGGCGGTTGTTGTACATCCGGCCGTCCCAGAACATGTGCGAGAGCGCGTCCAGGTGCGTGGGAGCGGCACCGTGATAAATCAAGCCGATGTACTCCTGGGCGCAATTCCATCGCGCCCGCGCCGGCGCGCCGGCGTAATGCGGGATCCGATCCTCGTCGGCAAGACCCTCACCGGAGGTCGTGAAATACCTGTGCGGCTTGCTGATGGGGTCCATCGCGTCCAGGTCGAGGCGACGCGAACACGAGATGGCCAGCCCCTGCCGTACCGTGGCTGCCGCTGCCTGCACCTTCTGCTCGGTGATGAGATTCAGCGTGCCGCGCTGGTCGTCGGCCCCCCATCGCCCCCAGTTCGACAGCGTCTCGAAGTACCCCAGCACCTCCGTGCCGGTCGGTTCCAGTGTCTTCGTCACGTCACACGTCCTCTCTCAAGATTCGCACCCATCGACAGCCGCTGAGTTCATCATCGGCTGATGCTCGCGCCCAAGACGTTTGCGGTGAGCATGTCGTCGGAGACGTCGGAGGGATGACCGTGCCAGGTGATCCGGCCGAGCTCGAGGAACGCGACCTCGTCGGCGACCTCCAGCACCCGTCGTGGGCGTTCCTCGACGATGAGGATGCCGACGCCCGCGTCCCGCAGCGAGATCAGTGTCTGCATGACTTCGCCCGCGATGCGCGGCGCCAGCCCCAGTGAGGGTTCGTCGGCCACGAGCACCACCGGCTTACGCACGACGACGGGGGCGAGGGCGAGCATCTGTTGTTCACCTCCGGACAAGGAGCCGGCCGCCACCTTCTTGCGCGCCGCCAGAGAGGGGAACCGGTCGTACACCTCGCGTCGCTGCGCCCCGTTGTGCACCCACACCGCGACGTTCTCCTCGACGGTGAGCCGAGGGAAGATGCCCCGCGATTCCGGTGCGATCACCAGCCCCTGCCGAGACCGCTCGTCGGCACCCCATCCGCTGACGTCGGCATCCTCGACGTGGATGGTGCCGGTGGTTTGGCGGTGCAACCCGGACAGCACCGAGCACAGCGTCGACTTGCCAGCGCCGTTCGAACCGAGCAGCGCGAAGATGGATCCGGGCCGCACGGTGAGGTCGATGTCGTGCAGCACCGGCACCAGACCGTACCGAGCGCTCAGCGATCGAACCGACAAGGCCGCCGAATCGTGGATGGGCCCGGCCACGCCGGCCGGTGCAACGCGTTCGCGCACAACGGTGGCTGACGGCGACGGCACCGGGCCTGGCCGGCGAGCGGCGCGCCGGCGGGATCGCCCACGGGCGAGCTTCTCCGACATGTCCGCGATCGCTCCGTCCGGATTGCGCGCCAGCGCGACGGCACCGAGACCGAAGAGGATGTCCGGGACCCGGGTGGACGAGGTGACCATGCTGAGCAACTGGGGCGCCAACGACACGACGAGCCCGGCGAGGATCGCGCCTTCGACGCGCCGGATCCCGAAGAGCACGACAGCAGCGAGCCAGGTCAGGCCGAGCGGTGCCTGATAGCTCTGGAAGGTCAGCCCCAGGTTCACCGTGGACAGCAGGACGCCCCCGAGTCCGGCAATTGCCGAGGAGACCCCGAACACGACGAGCTTCGTGCGCACCGACGAGACGCCGGCAGTAGACGCAGCGACCGCGGACGATCGCACGGCCAGCATCGCCCGGCCGGACGCCGAGTGCTGCAGGTTGTGCATCAGCCAGCTGACCACGACGAGGACGACGGCCAGCGCGACAGCCATGGAGCGATCGTCGGCGAGGTCGATGAAACCGATCTTGGGCCGGGTGTACGTCCAGCCGAGCGGACCGTTGCTCAGGCGGGTCCACTGGAACAGTATCGAGTCCGAGACAAGCGCGAGCGCCAACGTCGCCAGCGCCAGCGCCAGTCCGCCTAGGCGCATCGCCGGCAGGGCCAGCAGCAGCCCGAGCGTCACCGCGGCGAGGATGCCGCCTACCGCCGCGACCAGGAACGGCGCGCCATGGCTGATGAGCAGACCCGCGGTGAGACCGGAGACGGTGACCAGGGCAGCCTGGGCGAGGCTCACCATGCCGCCGATCCCGCAGACCACGACCAGCGACAGGAACACGACGCCGAGCGCAAGACCAGCCACGACGAGACCGAGCCACAGCGCGTCGGCGAGGAACATCGTGTAGCCGGCCAGGAGTACCGCAGCCACCGCCCAGGGCAGCCGGCGACGCCACATCGGCAGGTCGTCGACGAACGACGGGGGCGACGGGCTCGCGGCCGCGACGCCGGCTATCCGCGACCGATCTCTGGACATCGCGAGCAGGCCGGCGAACAGGAAGATGAACGGAACGGCCGTGCCGAGACCGACGACATTCTGGGTGAACGTCGCGTAGCCGACGGCGAGGTTCTGCCCGATTCCGATCGCGAGACCGGCCAGCAACGCGATGGGGAGTGACCGCAGCCGGGCGATCACCGCGGCCGCAGCCGCCACGAAGAAGATCGAGGTATACGACCCAGGCGCCAGCGCCAGGATCGGCGCGGCCAGGATGCCGGTGAATCCGGCCACGGTGACACCGAGCATCCACGCGATCGTCGAGGTGCGCCCGATGTCGATCCCGCGCATCTCGGCCAGGCCCCGGCGGTCGACGGTCGCCCGCATCCGCAGCCCGAGTGCGGTGTGCTTCTGCAGCACCCAGAGCAACAGTGCAACGCCGGCGGCGCAGGCGAGAATGAGGATCTGGGTGGAATCCACGATGATGCTGTTGCTCAGATGCCAGGTCTTCTTGGGCGACGGCCCGATCCCCACCGGAAATACCACGTTGTCCGCGCTCGGCAGCTTGAGGTCGAACCAAGAGTTCAGCCGCTCGGACAGCCAAACGGCCAGGGCGGGCAGCGCGATGGACAATCCGATCGTCGCCACGACCTTGGCCGTGTCGTCAGCCGCCGCGAGCCCTCTGAAGACGAGCAGATCCAATGCGAGGCCGAGCAAGGGGCCGACGCCGAGCAAGCAGATGAGGGCCGAGACCCAAACCGGGTAGTGCAGCCCGGAGTGCAGTTCGAAGAACGTGAAGGCGACGCAGAACGCGATCGCCCCGAAGGCGAAGTTGAAGGTGCCCGACGTCGAATGAGTGAGCACCAAGCCGGCGGCGATCAGCGAATAGACGGCGCCGGAGACCGCGCCGGTCAGTGCAAGCGCGAGGAATTCATTCATCCGGCCATGTCATTCCTGTCCTAGGGGCTGACGCGCAGCCGCCGCCCACGGTGAGACACCGTGGGCGGCGCGCGTACGTCAGCTAGCGGGTATGGCCTTGTAACACTTGAACGGAACCGCCGAGATGTACGACGTTCCCTTCGCCTGGACGAGCGCCGCGCACGGCGATGGCTGTTCGTGCCCGGCCGGGAACGTCGTCGGCCCCATCGCGCCCGCGACGGACGGCGTGTAGGTGAACCCGGCGTTGACCGCCTGATCGAGCTTGTCGGGCGTGAGATCCGGCCCCGCCTTCTTGATCATCTGCACCAACATGTCCGCGGACCAGTAGGCGTTGGCGACACCGAGCGTGATGTCGCTCGGGGCGCCGATCGCCTTCAGATCACTCTCCATCTGCGCGATGGCTGGACCGCCCTGCTCCTTCGGCCCGAACCCGATGTTGGTGTAGACACCGTCGACGGCTTTGGCGATGTCCGGGCTGCTGCTGAGCAGGCCGGGCGCGTACGTGCTGTAGTTGATGATCGGGCCCTTGAAGCCGAGCTCCTTGAGTGCCGCTGAGAGTCCCGCTGCCTGTGGCAACAACCCGTCTGCGTGGATCGCGTCCGGCGGCCCACCGGCATTGCTCGTCATGAGCTTGCGCGCGTATGGCGTCCAGTCCGTCGTCGTTGTCGCGTCCGGGATCTCGGCCTTCAGGTAGACGATCTTCAGCCCGAGGTCGGCCGCCACCGCGGGCAGCTGGCGCAGTGCCGCCTTGCCCGCCGAGGAGTCGCCTTCGACGATCGCGACGGTGGCTCCGGGCTTGAGCAGCGCCGCGGTCGGGCCGAGGACGCTCGTGTTGTCGAACTTCGTTCCGATGAGGCAGCCGTTGAAGCCGAACCCGTAATCGTTCCCGCAGAACCCGGGCTGAACACCCCAGCCGACGAACGGCACCTTCTGCGCGGCGAGGTAGTCCGACGCCTGCGGCTGCAAGGCGATGCTCATGATGGGCGCGATTGCGAAGACCTTCTTCTGCAGCACCAGCTGCTTGACCGCGGTCATGTTCTTCGTCGGGTCAGTTCCGTCGTCGACCACACCGACGTAGTTGATCTTGCGGCCATTGATCCCGCCGGCGCGATTGACATGCTCGAACAGCGCTTTGGCGCCGATGTCGGCTCCCGGGAACACAGCGCCGGAGGCGTTGGTCAGCGAAGCGATGCCCCCGATCGTGATGGACGTCGAGGTCACCCCACGAACCGAGCCGCCACCGTTCCCCCCCGTTGCACCCGAGGTCGAGTTCTTACTACTGGAACTACACGCCGTTGCGAGGAACGCGCACGCCGCCAGGGCTGATCCGACTTGCACCCATCGTGTCGCCATTCGAGACCCTTCTAGCTCAGTTATGAAGGTCACCGTGGTGACCGTGGTGACCAAACCCAGCGCTAATCGAGGTAGACCTCTTTCACGAGTCGGCTGTTTCGGACGTTGCCGGGGGTGTCGGTCGCGATGACACGGCCCAGTTGAAGGACGGCGACGTGGTCGCTGTGTTCCATGACGAACGCCATGTCGTGTTCGACGAGAACGACGCAGCAGCCCCGGCCGCGGATCGTCTGAAGTACCTGGCCCAGGCTGGCGACCTCGTCCTGCCCGAGCCCCGACGTGGGCTCGTCGAGCAGCAGCACAGCCGGCTCGTCAACGATGGCGCGCGCTAACTCGACCATCCGGGCCGCGCCGATCGTCAGCTGGCTCGCCGGGCGCTGCCGAACATCGGTCAGGCCGCAGACCTCGAGCGCGCGGGCGACATCGGCCCGTCGGGAGGTTTCCAGTCGCTTGCGGGTGGGGAGTCGGACAAGGTCGGCCAGCAGTCCGCCGCCACCGCCGTGCCATTCGTGCGCGACGAGCACGTTGTCCTCGACGCTGAGCTGGCCGAACACCTGTTGCCGCTGGTAGGTGCGGCGCAGGCCGTTGCGCGAGCGCCACACCGCGGATCGGCGAGTGATGTCGCGGCCGTCCATCTCGATGGTGCCCGTGCTCGGCGCACGCAGCCCGGAGATGACGTCGAACAACGTTGTCTTCCCGGCGCCGTTCGGCCCGATCAGCCCGGTGATCTCGCCTGCGCGGAAGTCGATCGAGACGTTCTCAAGGGCTCGAATCCCGCCGAAATGGACACTCACGTTCGAGACGCGCAGCGACGCGCGCGTAGTGGCGGCGAGTGGTGGCGTGGCCGCGACGTTGCTACCCACACCGAGTGGATCAGACACGCGTCGCTCGCTTTCGGCTGCGGATCGGGTCGTGAAATTCTTGTGGCAGTCTTATCCACATTGCGAAAATAGTCAACAGAATTGGATCATTCTCGGCCGATTGCAATGGCGAATCGGGACAAGGAAGCCACAGCATCGGCGGAGCGTCGCCAGGGAGCCACGATGACGCGGGTCACCCCGCTTGCTTCCCAGGGCGCGAGGTCCTCGGCCGACTCGATCGTCGCGCCGACGGTCACCTCGAACGGCCTCTCGTCGGGGCCTTGGCGATACGTCGTTCTCAGCTCGCGCAGCCGGGCGACAATCGCGGCGGCGGAACTCGGGGTGTGCTGAGCACCGATCCAGCCGTCACCCAGCCGAGCGGCCCGCTGCAACGCGATCTGCGACTCGCCCCCGACGTGCACCCGTGGCCAGGGTCGCTGCACCGGCTTGGGCTCGAAACCGACCGGCGCGAAATCGTAGAACTCGCCGTGGTGCTCCACCGACGGCTCGCTCCACAACCGCCGGCAGACCTCGATCGCCTCGTCCAAGCGCCGCCCGCGGCTGGCGAACGGAAGCTGGGCCGCTTCCCATTCACCGGCCAGCCAGCCGGCGCCGACCCCCAGTTCCAGTCGGCCGGCGGAGGTCACGTCGAGCGTCTGAACCGCCCGGGCCGAGACGAACGGGTGCCGTAGGCCCAGCAGGTACACCCAGGTACCCAGGCGGAGCCGCGTGGTCGCCCCGGCGAGGAAGTTGAGCAACGACAGCGCGTCGAAGGTCGGCGTCGCGCCCGATATCGTCGCGTGCTCCTCAGATCCCTCGGGCGCACCGGCCGGCGGCATGGGCAAGATCAGGTGTTCGGAGATCCACACGCTCTCGAAGCCGAGCCGCTCGGCCTCGAGGGCCAGCGGCAGGAACATCTCCGGACGAGCGCGGGACAGCCAGACCCCGATCTTGAGCGACGTGCCCTGCGGGCCGGTCACTGCCCGGTCACCGGACCCGCCGCCGAACCGTTGCCCACCAGCGCCGCGACCTCGGCCGGAGCCAAGCCGAGCACCTCGACGAGAACCTCTTCGGTGTGCTCACCGAGCGCAGGCGGAGGTCGGTAGTCGGCCTCATCCGCGCCGAATCGAACCGGGTTCTTCAACATCCGCACCGACCCGAGCGGCGGGTAGGGTACCTCGGCCACCATGCCCGGATCGGCGTCGAGCGCCTCGGCCACCCCGAGCACCGGTGCCGACGGGACCATTGCGGCCGCGAACACCGCCAGCCAATGCGCACGATCGTGCGCACGCATCCTGCGGCTCAGAATGTCGATGAGCACGTCCCGATTGCGAACGCGTTCCAGGTTCGAACCGAAGCGCGGATCGTTCAGCAACTCGGGCAGGTCCATCGCGCGGCACAGGTTGTGCCAGAACTTCTCCTCGCGAACCGCGACGACGATCCAGTCGTCGGCGCACTCGAAGGCCTGCCACGGGACGCTATAGGCGTGTGCGGTGCCGTGTGAGTGAGCCTCGACGCCGGTGTTGAGGTACATCGTCGCGTCATAGTTGAGCAGGAACGACGCGGTGTGCAGCATCGAGAGGTGGATGTCGCTGCCCACCGCGGTCCGTCCCTGCTGGACGAGGGCCGCCAGCACCCCGAGCGCCGCGAACAGCGCGGTGGCGAGATCCGCGATCGGAATGCCGACGCGCACCGGCCCCCGGCCCGGCTCGCCGGTGACCCCCATCAGACCGCTGAGCGCCTGGTGGGTCAGGTCGAAGGACGGCGGATGAGGTAGCGGAGCGTCCCGGCCGAATCCGCTGATGTCGCACAGGATCACGCCCGGATTGACGGCCCTGAGCCGGTCGTAGTCGATGCCCAGCCGATGCAGCACGCCCGGTCTGAAGTTGGCGATGACGACATCGGTCGCAGCGACCAGCCGGTAGAAGACCGCGCGGCCCGCATCGGTCTTCAGATCCAGCACGACGCTGCGCTTCCCGCGGTTCATCGTGAGGAACAGCGCGCTGTGCGACTCGATCGGCGAAACGTTGGGATTGCGGCCGATGTCTCCGGCGGGTGGCTCGACCTTAATCACGTCGGCACCGAAGTCGGCCAGCAGCATGCCGCCGTACGTCCCGGAGATCAGTTGACCGAGCTCCAGGACACGAATGCCGTTCAGGCACCCCGCCGCTACGTGATCCGGTGCCGGACCCGGGTCGTCCTCAGGCGGCTGACCGCTGCCCGGCTGCGGGTGCTCAGGCATCGCGCGGAAGTCCCAGCACGCGATCACCGATGATCCGGCGTTGGATCTCGCTGGTTCCGGAGAGGATCGTTTCCGACCGGGACGACAGGAAGACCGACTGCCAACGGGTGATCGGGTACCCATCACCATTCGGCCGCAGCATCGCGGTAGGGCCGAGCAGCGTCATCGCGAGCTCGCCGAAACGTTTGTGGTATTCCGACCAGAACAGCTTGCTCACACTCGGGTGCGGCGCGTCCTGCGTGGGCCGCAGCATCGAGCCGAGGATGCGCACCCCGCCGTAGCGCATCAGCTGCACGTGCGTGTACATCCAGGCGACGTGCTGGCGCACGACCGGATCCTCGAGCTTGCCCGCATCGCGCAGCGCGGCGACCAGCTCCATCAGCTCGGCGTGGAAGGTGAGGTGCAACGAGATCGCCAGCCCGCCGCGTTCGGACGACAACGTCGTCATCGCGACGGCCCAGCCGTTGTCGATGCCACCGATGACGTTGAACAGCGGGGCACGAGCGTCGTCGATGAACTCTTCGCAGAATCCGCTCAGCCCGGACATCTGCACCAACGGCCGGACGGTGATGTTGTTGTCCGTAAGCGGCGTCAGCACGAACGACAGCCCCTTGTGCTTGGGCACATCCGGATTCGTCCGGCACAGGATGAAGATCATGTTCGAGTTCGCGGCGTCCGACGTCCACAGCTTGTGTCCGCTGATCACGATCTCGTCGCCGGCGACGACCGCCCGCGTCTGGACGGCGGCGAGATCGGAGCCGTGATCGGGCTCGGAGAACCCTTGGCAGTAGCGGTCGGTGCCATCGATGATCCGCGGCAGGAAGTACGCCTTCTGCTCTGCGGTCCCGTGCGCGATGACCGTCGGCCCCACGAGGTACTCGCTCATGTACCGGATGACCCGAGGCATGGCGGCCCGGTCGAGCTCCTCTTCGAAGATCGCGAGTTCGAGCTCGCTGAGCCCTCGGCCGCCATACTCGCTGTCCCACCGCGGGCAGACCAGGTTGGCCTGCAGCGAGGCCGCCTCCCACGCCCGGTAGGCATCGGTCACGGCCCCGTCGGTCGCGTGATCACCGGCCCACAGCGCGTGCGCGTCCAGGCCCAGCAGCGCAGGTTGACGGTTGCGCTCGATCCAGCCGCGCATCTCGGCCCGGAACTCGTCCAGCGCCGGTCCGAACTCGATGTCCATGGCGGTCATTGCTCGCCCTCCATCCCGTCGGAGGCCGCCGCCCCGGCGGCGAAGCTCGCGGCCTCGGCCGCCATGGCGAAGTCCATGACGCCGTGTATGGCGCCCTCCAGCTGCAGGTTGAGCATCCGCTTGGTCGCCCGGATCGCTGTGGTGGACAGTGCCGCGATGCGCGACGCGATCTCCTCGGCGGTGGAGATCAGCTCGTCCGCGGCACACGTGCGGGTGGCCAGGCCGAGCCGGTACGCCTCCGCCGCATCGATCCGATCGCCCAGAAAGAGGGGCAACTTGGCCTGCATCATCCCGGTGAGCATGGGCCAGATGAAGCCGCCGTCCCCGGGTACGAGGCCGTGCTGGACATGATTGTCGGCAAGGAACGCGGTGTCGGCCATGACGACGACGTCGCTGAGCAGGGCCAGGCTGCAACCGAGACCCACCGCCGGGCCGTTCACCGCAGCCACGATGGGTAGCGGGAAGCGCAGCATCTCGGTGACGATCGCCCGCCCCGCGGCCGCGACGTTTCGACGCGCTTGCGCGCCCTGCATGATCTTCGCGAACGCCTGCACGTCACCGCCCGCGCAGAAGGCCCGCCCTGCACCCGTGAGGACGACGGACCGGACGTCGTCGCGTCGCGCCAGCTCGCCCCATACTCCCGCGAGCGCTTCGTGCAGGTCGTAATCCACGGCGTTGAGGACCGCAGGCCGGTTGAGTGTCACGGTCACGACGGGTCCGTGCTGGCTGAGCAGGAGCGGATTCGCATCGGCCATCGGCGGCTACCGCACCTTCTTGTAATTGGTGCCGAGGCCCGCGGGGTCGACCCAGGAGTCGTACACCGCGCGGTTGTGCGTATGCCCCAGTTCGTGCAGCGAGAACGCGGCCTTCAGCGCCGACCACATGCCCTGCGCGTCCTGCGCCTGGTTCACCGACTCCTTGGCGAGCTTCAGTCCGAAGGTCGGCTTCGTCGCAATGTGCGCCGCAAGCTTCAGCGTCTCGGCCGACAGCTCGGCCGCCGGGACAACGCGGTTCACCATCCCGAGTTGCAGCGCCTGCTCAGCCGGGATGTAGTCGCCGGTGAACAGCAGCTCCTTGGCCTTGCGCGGCCCGAGCTCCCACGGATGACCGAAGTATTCGACGCCGTTGACCCCGAACCCCACGACCGGGTCGGCGAAGGACGCATCGTCGGCGGCGATGATGAGGTCGCAGACCCACAGCAGCATCAGTCCGCCGGCGATCGTGCGGCCCTGAGCCTGGGCGATCACCGGCTTCGGGATGTTGCGCCAGCGCCAGCACATGTCCAGGAAGATCTCGTGTTCGAGACCCATGATGCCCTCGCCACCGGGCAGGTCGAATCCCGACCAGGTCCCTACCGGATGGAAGTCGCTGACGGATTCCGGGTCGCGCAGGTCGTGGCCGGAGCTGAAGTCTGGCCCGTCCGCGGCCAGCACGATGACCTTCACCGCCGGTTCGTGTGCAGCGAGATTGAACGCGTCATTGAGCTCGTAGGTCATCCGCTTGTTCTGGGCATTGCGTACCTCGGGGCGAGCCAACGTGATCCGGCCGACGCCCTCAGGCAACACCTCGTATCGAATTGTCTTGAAGTCGGTCACGTTGATCTCATCTCCGGTCCACGATGGATCGCACCATCGTCGTCACTAGCAGGGATTGGCGGACAGCGCCGGCCATAATCGGCCCGGTCCGGCCCGAAGCGTGTCGTGGCCGATGCGCTCGCTCCAGCTGCTCTCGTGCCCGTACTCACCGGACCAGGCTTGCAACCGCCGGGTGAAGCGCTGCAACGGATACTCCATCGTCATGCCGATCGCGCCGTGGATCTGATGGGCACGTGCGGTGATCTGCTCGGCCGCGAGGCCTGCGGTGATCTTGGCCAGACCTGCCGCTCGAACCCGATCGGTAGCGAAGAGGGCAACGGCCGCTCGGACGGCAAGCACACAGCAGTCCGCCTGCTCGGCCAGCACCGCGAGCGATTGGGACACGGCTTGAAAATCACGCAGCGGACGCCCGAATTGGGTCCGCACGCCGGTGTACTCGAGCGTCATCTCACGGATCCGCAGTCCAGCCCCGGCCATCATGGCGGCCCGCCCCAGGGCGCCACGGCATCGGAACGACTCGGCGTCGATGTCTGCGTCGACGGGTGCGACATCCGCGTCTTCGAGGACGACGCCGTCGAGATGCACCGTCGAGAATGCCTCCCCCGCGAGGCTGGTCGTCGGCTGCAAAGTGAGCTGGTCTGCGGGCAGCGACGCCACGATGTTCTGCCCACCGGCAGTGGCGTCCGAGCCAGGCACGAGCACGACGACCCGATCGGCGATCGTCGCCCAGCCACAGGAGTTCAGCCGCCCGTCCAGCACCCAGCCCGACGCCGATCTGCGCATCGACACCTCCGTCGGCTTGGCCAGTGCAGCGCCGAGCGGACCAGTCGGGATCGCCAGACCAGCCGAGGCGAGCAGCCAACCGCCCAGCAGCCCGGTCTCGAGGACCGGCGCGGCGACACCGAAGCGCCCCGTCTCGATCAGCACCTCGACGGCGTCGGCGAGCGTTCCCCCGCTGCCGCCGCATTCGACCGGCACCGAGACCAACGGGTAGCCGAGTTCGGCGAGCGCCGCCCACGCCGCGCTGTCCCAGCCGAGGCCTTCAGCGCTTCCGGGTAGGGCCTCGACGTGGCTGAACAAACCGCCCAGTACGGCTGCGATCGACCCCGGGCTCGTCACCGCTGCACCAGGCCACGCTGGATGACGGAGCGGATGATCTCGGTGGTGCCGCCGCGGATGGTGAAGCTCGGCGCCATCAGGACCGCCTCGTACAGCAGGTCGAGGAACTCGCTGCCACTGCCATTCACGATGTCCGCCGGGCAACGCCGGCTGATCATCGCGACGGTGTCCTGCTCGAGCACGCTGCCCATGTCCTTCGCCATCGACGCGTACACGCTCGGCGCCCCGCCCTCGTCGATCAGGCGGGCGACCGACAAGGACAGCTGCCGCACCGACCAGTACCGGGCTACCAGCCGTCCGATGTCCTCGGCGATGCGCGGATCGTCCGAGTGCTTGATGTGCTCGAGGAACATGACGAGCAGCGGAAGCACGCTGAGGAATCGATCCGGGCCCGCCCGCTCGCTCACCAATTCGTTGGTGACCTGTTCCCAGCCGTCCCCCGGACGGCCCAGTACCAACTCGTCCGGTACGAACACATCGTCCAAGGTCAGCGTGTTGAAGTGATGCTCGCCCGTCAGCAGCCGGATCGGGCGCAGCTCGACGCCGGGCGCGCGCGGATCGACGATGAGCTGGATTAGCGATCGCTGTGCCCGGTCGGTGCCGTGCACCCGTGCGAGCAGCAGTATGTAGTGGTTCAGATGTGCGAACGACGTCCAGATCTTGGTTCCGCTGACCCGCCAGCCGGCGCCGTCACGACGCGCTGTCGTGCGCACGGCGGCGAGGTCCGAACCGGCGTCGGGCTCGCTCATCCCGATCGAGAAGAAGCATTCGCCCGCGGCGATCGCCGGCAGGAACCGACGCTGCTGCTCGGGCGTCCCGTAACGGCTGATCGCCGGTGCGGTCTGGCGATCGGCGATCCAGTGCGCGCTCAGCGGAACCCCGGCCGCCAGTAACTCCTCGCTGACGACGAAGCGCTGGACGTTGCCGAGCCCGTGACCTCCCTGCTCCACAGGGATTCCCATCCCTACCCAGCCGCGGGCAGCGAGTCGGCGGCTGAACTGCGGATCGTGCCCGGCGGCCATGCCGAGGCCGACCCGGTGATCCGGCTGCGTACTCCAGTCGGCGAGGAAGCCGCGGACCTCGGCGCGCAACGCCTCGTCCTCAGCGGTGGTCTGCACCGGCTCGAGCCTCACCCGAGTGCCCGCGCTCATTCTCCGCGCCACCGGGGGGGCCGCTTCTCGACGAACGCGCGAACCCCTTCGGCTCGGTCCTGACTCGTGTACGGATCAGGCCCCACATCCATCCGCAGCGCTACGGCGAGCGGCAGCTCGGCGCACTTGACCGCGAGGTGCTTGAACCGACTCACGCTCAGCGGCGCGTTGGCGACGATCGATCGCGCCAGCTCCCGCACGTGCGCCTGCAGTTCGACGCCATCGACCACGGAGTTGACCAACCCCCAGTGCTGGGCCTGCGCTGCGGTAATCGACTCGCCGGTGTAGAGCATCTGCAACGCCACTGCCCGTGGGATGAGCCTCGGCAAGATGACCGAACCGAACATTGAGCCGAGGCCGAGCTTCGCCTCGGGCAAGCCGAGCGTCGCCGCGCTCGCCGCAATGCGCAGATCACAAGCCAGCGCGATCTCACAGCCGACGCCGAGCGCCACACCATTCAGAGCGGCGATCGTCGGTTTGTAGGTGTGCTGGATCGAGTCGAAGAGCCGCATGCCGCGCGCTCTGGGAGCGCTCGCGTCCGGCAGCGATTCGGAGTGATTCATCTCCTTCAGGTCGGCACCGACGCAGAATGCTCGGGTACCGGTGGCCGTAAGCACGACGACGCGCACGCCACTGTCGGCGCCCGCGC
Organism: Pseudonocardiales bacterium; assembly: GCA_032160665.1. Lineage (GTDB taxonomy): Bacteria > Actinomycetota > Actinomycetes > Mycobacteriales > Jatrophihabitantaceae > Jatrophihabitans. Next base: position 9,225 of record JAVHVH010000186.1, on the reverse strand, counting down.
GCTCGAACAACGAGCTCAGCAAGTCGATCGCGCGGGTATCGAGCGCGTTGAGCCGGTCCGGTCGATCGATGGTGATCGTCGCGACCTGTGATTCCACCCGGTATTGCACGCCCTCAGCCATCGGAGGCGCCATCGGCAGGATCGGACGAGATCAGCCGAGCGATGTCGGCGGGTAGATCGGCCAGCGCCGAACGCGCGGCGGCCGAACGCAGCCGGGCCTTGTTTCGGGCATAGGCATCCGGGGGCAGTGCAGCGAGCTCGCCGACGACGCACGTGGCCCTGGCGACCACCGCATCGGGATCGGCGCTCTCGTCGACGATGCCGAGCCGGACGGCGGCATCCGGGTCGACGGAAAAACCTTCCAGCAACAGCTTGTCCGCGTGCTGTGAGCCGACCCGCCGGCGGACGAGCATGATCGCGTAGTCCGACAGTTCGAGCCCGATACGGGTCTCGGTCATGCCCCAGCGGTAGTCGCCCCGCGCCGCAACCACGTGATCGCTGGCCAGCGCGAGCAGCGTGCCCGCAGCGATTGCATGGCCGGTCGCCGCGCAGACCACGGGTACGGGCAGGACCCACAGCTCCAGTATCAGTCGGCCGAAGTCGACGAAGAAGTCGAGCCGCTGCTGCGCGGTCATGCGGGCCAACGCTTTGACGTCCAGCCCGGCCGTGAAGATCCCCGGCTGCCCGGTGAGCACGACCGCCCGGCATGGGGACGCCTGTTCCAGTGCCGCACGCAGATCCGTGATCAGCGCGGGGTCGACGGCATTCATCCTGCCGTTCTCGATGCGCAGCGTGGCGATCGCATCGTCCACCGAGGTCACCACCGGCACGCAGTCACCGCCATCCGGCCGAGGTATTCACGGGCAGACACATCAACCGGCCATGGTGTAGCCGCCGCTGACCGAGATGATCTGACCGGTGATCCAGCTGGCCCGGTCTGAGGCGAGGAACACGACCAGGTTCGCGATGTCGGCGGGCTCGCCGAGCCTGCCCAGTGGATAGTTGCGCCTGACGACCTCGGCCGGGACGGCATCGACGAACTCCGCCGAGCCTGCCGTGCGGGTGAGTCCCGGTGAGACGCAATTGACCCGAACGCCGTGTTGACCGACCTCGCGGGCGAGCGACTTCGTGAAGCCGGCCAGTCCGGCCTTGGCCGCCGAATACGCCACCTGCGCCCGCTCGCCCACCCGGCCGGCGTCCGAACCGATGTTGATCACGCTCGCGCCACCCACGGAACACATCGCCGGCACCAGGGCAGCGGTCAGGATCATCGGCCCGTGCAGCGTCACCGTCATGTCGCGCTGCCACCGGGCCGCGTCCATCGCCGCGAAGGCACCGATCGTCCAGATCGCCGCGCAGTTCACCAACACCGCCGGGGCCAGCGCACCGCTATGCCGCGCGGCGATCTCAGCGCATTGTCCGACCGAGGTGATGTCGAGCTGCTCATACCGCGCCGAACCGCCGGCTGCCGTGATCTCGTCTGCCGTGCGGCGGGCTGAGTCAGCATCGAGATCGGCGATGACGACCTCGGCGCCTGCCTCGGCGAGCAGCAGCGCGCAGGCCCGGCCGATGCCGGAGCCTGCCCCGGTGACCAGGGCGATGCGTCCGGCGAGGTCGATGTCGACCGCCATCAGCTGCCCGCCGATTTCCGGGTCCGAAACGCCTCGAGCGACGCGGCGAACTCCGGCGCGCGGTAGAAGCCGAGAACGCTCTCGATCTCCAGATCCAAGCCGTTACTGAAGCCGGCGTCACCGGCGCGGCGGACGAGTTCCTTCGTGCGCGACATCGCGTGCGGACTGCGCGTTGCCAGTTCGTCGGCCAGCTCCGAGGTCGCCGTCCCCAACTCCGCGTCGGGCACAACGCGGGAGACCAATCCCATGTGCCACGCGTCCTGGGCGCTGAGCCACCGACCGGTGAACAGCAGGTCGCGTGCGCGGGCCGGGCCGACGTGCCGCGGCAACCGCTGGGTGCTTCCTCCCCCAGGTATGAAGCCATAATTCATGTGCTGATCGCCGATGCGCGTGGACTCGGCGGCAACGACGATGTCACACCCGAGCATGAGTTCCAAGCCGCCCGCGAGCACGACTCCGTGCACCGCGGTCACCACCGGAATCGGCAGCCGCTCCATTCCGATGATGGCATCGCGCAGGGTGTACAGGTAGCTGCGTGATGCCGCCGCGTCGGTGTAGATGCCGCGGATGTACTCCAGGTCGGCGCCGGCACAAAAGACCCTTCCGGCTCCGCTGAGTTTCAGTACCCGGACCTCGGGATTTGCGCGGACCTCGGCCTGCACCGCGAGGAGCGCTTCGAGGACGTCCCGGTTGAGCGCGTTGAACTTCTCAGGACGATTCAGCACGACATCGACCACCGGGCCGTCCCAGCTGACGGTGATGGCGTCGCGATACCGGTCGGGCACGTCAGCGTCCGGCCTAACCGGCCGCTGCGGCGAGGGCGTTGAGGTGCTTGCCCACGATGAGCCGTTGGATCTGGTTTGTCCCTTCGAAGATCTGGAAGATCTTCGCGTCGCGCATCATCCGCTCGACCGGGAAGTCCTTCATGTAGCCCGCACCGCCCATCACCTGTACCGCGTCCACGGTGACGCTCATCGCGACATCCGTGGCGTAGCACTTCGCCATGGCGGCCAACGAGTTCAGGTTCTTCGTGCCCGCGCTCGCCAGCCGCGCCACCTCGTACACGAGCGCCCGCGCCGACTGGATACCGATCGCCATGTCGGCCAGCATGAACTGCACGCCTTGGAATTCGCTGACCGGCTGGCCGAACTGTTCGCGCGAGCTCGCGTACTGCGAGCTGGTGTCGAGCGCGCTCCTTGCAATGCCCAGCGCCAGCACGCCGATGACCGGCCGCGATGCGTCGAAGGAATGCATGACGTACTTGAACCCCGCATCGACCTCGCCGATGAGATTCTCGTCCGGGACGAAGACCGAGTCGAAGGCGAGCTCGGCGGTCTTGCTGCCGCGGATGCCCATCTTCTCCTCGATCCGGCCCACGGTCAGGCCAGGACTGTCGGCGTCGACCATGAACCCGGATATGCCGCGAGCTCGCTGCTCGGTCGTTCCGGTCCGGGCGAACACGCAGTAGAAGTCGGCCACGCTGCCGTTGGTCACATACAACTTGGTGCCGTCGAGCACCCAGCCGCCGGACACTTGCCGCGCCGTCATCCGGATGGACGCGCTGTCCGAGCCGGCTCCCGGCTCGGTGAGGCAGATGCCGACGAGGGCGCTCGACTCGGCCTGGCGACGGGAGTATTTGTCCCTCGCCGGGCAGTCGCCGGCCGCGTCGAAAACGTGCGCGAGCACGATGCCGGGGCAGATGGTCAGCGCGGCGGCCGGGAAGGCATACGCCAGCTCCTCGACCACGAGGCACTCGGTCACGACGTCGGCACCGATGCCACCGAAGGCTTCGGGCACCGAGAGCTCGAACAATCCGAGCTTGCGGATCTCTTCTACCGCATCCTTCGGGAAGGCATCGCTGCGATCGATCTCGGCGACCATCGGCTGCAGCTGCTCGCGGGCCATGTCCCGCACGACGGCGCGCATCGTTCGCTGATCTTCTGACAAACCGGTTGGCATGTCGTCGAACATCGTTTCCTCCAATGACCAGCGCCCGTGAGCGACCGGTCGTTCTAGTGCTAGCGCGTGAACCAGCCAGCAGGACGCGGATGTCCTCGCTCGATCGGGGTATCCGGATCTGCTGCCGCAGCCTCGAGGTCAATCCGCTGCCGGACGAGACGTACCTGCCGGCGGCGCGGACGAGGGTGCCGGTCGAGAATTGCGAAGCCGTGATGCGATCGTCTGACGCACGGGACAGGATCGCGATGCTGCGTTATGGTCGCGTCGGCAGAAGCGCTCACCCTCGACCTGATGATGACCTTCGCCTCGCCTTCCGAACTCGGCTATTCCATGACTTCTCGTGAGTGGATCGCATCTTCTATACGATTGTCAATACACCGGTCCAGGAGGGAGCACAGGATGCAGGCGCGGCAACCGAAGCTGGCAGATGTCGTGGCTGCGCGCCTGCGCGATCGCATCCTCAGCGGCGAGTTGAAGGACGGCGACGAGCTGCCGCGGCAGGAGGATCTGCTCGCTGAATTCGGTGTCAGCAAGCCGTCCCTGCGGGAAGCGCTGCGCATCCTCGAAGCCGAGGGGCTCACGTCGGTACGCCGCGGTAATCGTGGCGGCGCGATCGTGCATGTGCCCAAAGCACGCAACGCCGCGTTCATGATCGGGTTGACGCTGCAGTACCGCGGCGTCCAGCTCGCCGACGTGGGCAGTGCGTTGCAGGCCATCGAGCCGGTCTGCGCGAGCATGTGCGCGGCACGACCCGACCGAGCTACGACAGTGCTGCCCGCGCTGCGAAAGGTCCACGAACAGACCATCGTCACTGCTGACGATCCGATCAGCTTCACCCACAGCACGCGCGAGTTCCACCAGACGATCGTCACGCAGTGCGGCAACGAGACGCTGATCCTCATGGTCGGATCGCTGGAAGCGCTGTGGTCGCCGTCAGAACGCGATTGGGCGACCCAAGCGCACGAACAGGGCCGCTTCCCCGACCGGTCGCAGCGACTCAAGGGCATCCGGGTGCACGAGAAGCTCATCAATCGGATCGAAGCCGGCGACGCCGACGGCGTGCTGCGCTACGCCGGCGCCCACCTGCGCGACAGCCTCGGGCACATGATCTATGACACGACAGGCAGCATCGTCACCCCGATCGCGTAACCCCGCTCTTGTCGCAAGTCAATGCCTGTTGGTGAACCCGGCATCGACCGGCAGAGCCACGCCGGTCACAAATCGGGCCTCGTCCGAGACCAACCAGAGCACCGCGTTCGAGATGTCGCTCGGTTCGAGCATCTCAACGGGCAGCGCATTCGACATGTCGTTGGACAGGCTCGGGTCCTCGGCGAGGAACTGTTCGACCGCGGCATTGACCACCATGGGCGTGTTCACGCCGGTTGGATGCACTGTGTTCACCCGGATCGAGTGCTGTGCGAGGTTGTTCGCGTAGTTGCGCATCAGCCCGACCAAGCCGTGCTTCGAGGCTGCGTAACCCAACCCGCCGCGCGACGGGCCGGTGATGCCGGTGAGCCCGGCCGTGGAGCTGATCAGCACGATCGCTCCCCCGGCATCGCGTTCGATCATGGACGGGATCGCGACCTCGACGGTGTTGAACACGCCCGTCAGGTTGATGTCGATGACGTCCTGCCACGCACCGAATTTCTCCGGTCTCGACAGCGGCGCGATCCCGGCATTCGCGACCACGATCTCCACCGCGCCCAGCTGCGCCACACCCGCCTCGAAGGCAGCTCTCAGCTCGTCGTGATCCCGAACATCTGCCTCGACCGGCACGGCACGGCCACCGGCCTTCTCCACCAAACGCACGGTCTCGGCCAGATCCGCCGGTGTGCTCATGGGGTAGGGAACGCTGTCGACCTGCGCACAGATGTCGACCAGGATGACGTCGGCCCCCTCCTCGGCGAGCCGGATCGCGTGACTGCGCCCCTGGCCCCGCGCTGCGCCGGTGATGAACGCGACCTTGCCGGCCACCCGTCCACTCATGAGCGGCGCCCCCCAACCTTCGGCCGCATCACAGCGCCGGTCACCGGTAGCTCGCGAAGTCAGGCGGCCGCTTCTCGCTGAACGCACTCGAGCCCTCAGCCGCCTCGGCACTCCCGGTGAACAGCCCGAGACCGTCGAACGAGAGCGTCGCGATGCCGGCGAGATCCTCCGACGCCGCGTTGAAGGAATGCTTGACGAACCGCAGCGCCGTCGGGCTGAGCGCCAACATCTCGTCGGCCCACCGCCGGACCTCGTCCATCAGTTCCGTTGACGGAACCACCGCGTTCACGAGCCCCCAGTCCTGCATGGTCTCGCTGTCGTACTGGCGGCACAGGTACCAGAGTTCTCGAGCGCGCTTCTCACCGATCACCCGCGCAAGATAGGCGGTCCCCCATCCTGCGTCCCACGAGCCCACGCGCGGACCGGTCTGGCCGAACTTCGCGCCGCTCGCCGCGATCGTCAGATCACAGACCAGGGCAAGCACGTTGCCGTACCCGATCGCGAAGCCGTTAACCGCGGCGATCACCGGCTTGGGTATCTGCCGGATCACCCGGAACAGATATTCGGACTCCATGAAGCCGAACTCAGAGGGTCCGTAATCACCCGTCTCTTCGAACTGCTTGAGGTCGCCTCCGACGCAGAACGCCTTCTCACCTGCACCGGTGAGCGCGACGACACCGACTTCAGGGTCGCCCCATACCTTCTTGAAGCACCAGATCAGCTCGTCCCAGCTGCGGCCGCGAAGGGCGTTGTATCGCCCCGGCCGGTTCATGGTGATGCAGGCGAGCCCGCGATCAACGGTCAGCGTGATGTCTTCCAGGTCCTCGACGTTCATTCGGTTCCTCCGTGACTCGGATCGGTGTGGATCTGCACTGGCAGCCGGGCTAGGGGCCGTCTCCCACGACGAGCTCGAAATCGGCAACCGCCTTCCCGAACTGCTCCATGAGTTCGTACATCTGATCCTTGGCGGACTTCACCCGATCCATCATCCCGACGACCTGGCCGACCGCCGTGCCCATGACCTCTTCGACTTCGTGATCGAACATCGCCGTCATCGTGTCGCGCACGAGAAGGGCTTGCAGCGGCGAGGGCAGCGGCGTCGGGGCGCCGGGAGTCTCCCAGGCGTCCACCCACGGCGTGCGCAACATCCGGATGGGTTTGCCGGTGAGGCATCGGGACTGGATCGCATCTCGTGAGGACGCCTGCAGCAGCTTGCGCTTCACCGGCTCTTCGAGATCGCTCTCGAGCGTCGTCAGCCAGATCGACCCGGTCCACACGCCCTGCGCACCGAGCGCGATGGCCGCGGCGATCTGCCTGCCGTCGGCGATACCGCCGGCGGCGAGAACCGGGACGTCGGGGACCTCGTCGATGACCTGCGGGACGAGGACCAGCGTTGACACGCGCCCGCTGTGGCCGCCTGCCTCGCCTCCCTGCGCCACGATCACGTCCGCGCCCGCCTCGACGTGTTCGCGTGCCTGGCCGGGGGCGCCCACCATGCCGACGACGGTGCCGCCGGAACTGTGGCTTTCCTCGGCGACGTCAGCCGGGACGGGGCCGAGCGCGCTGGCCACCACGGCAGGGCGGTGCGCCCGGGCCACGTCCCATTTCTCGAGCGCCCGGCGATGGGTGACGATGAGGTTGTCGCCCGACGTCGAGTAGTGCGCCCTGTCCTTCGGCTCGCCGATCTGAAACCGGGAGTTGAGATCCTCGACGAAATTCTTGTGCTCCTGCGGTATCGCCAGGCGCAGTTGCTCCTCGTCTTCACCCGCGGACGTCGCCGGGAACAACAGGTCGACGCCGTAGGCCTTCCCGCCGCAGTGCGCGTCCATCCACAGCAGATCCAGTTCGAGCAGCTCGGGCGTCTGTCGCGTCGTACCGAGCACTCCGACGCCGCCGGCGAGCGTGACCGCGGCCGCAACGTCGCGACAGTGGGTGAACGCGAAGACTGGGAAATCGATACCCAGCCGGTCGCACAAAGCATTCTTCACGGGATCCTCCGGGTCATGGGCTCAGTACTCATTGAGGTTGAGCAGGTCGCGCAGGCCGACCTGCTCGAGGTAGCCGATGTGATCCTTCGGCGACACGACGTACTGCTCGACGTAGGCAGCTATCGCTGCGTCGTTGCCGCCGGCCGCGGCTCGGGCGGCCGCCAGATAGCTGCGCAGGTGGGCGCCGTCTTCGGTGTAGAAACCCGCGCTGGCAAAGGGATGCGCACCGAACGGCGCTCGTACGACCGCGTCGACATAGGCGAGGGCGGTCTGCTCTGGGTGCGCGCGGGTCTGCTCGACGGGTACGACCTGCTCCACCTGCACGATCGTGCGCGCAGCGGCGTTGTGCAGCGCGCGGTCGCCGAAACCGGTGTCGACATAACGGACGTTGCCGAACGGGTCGGCGCGGGCCGCATGTAGTAGCGCGACATCGGGACGGATGGCCGGAACCGCTATCAACGTCTCGCCGCCGACAGGGCTCTCGTAGAGCTTGAGCTCGGAGTTCACGTCGGGGTAGGAGGTGCCGACCAGGCCGCGGCAGGGCAGGTACGGCAGGTCCTGCGCGCCTGCGCGCAGGCCCGCGTAGTACATCCACTCGTCGCACTCCCAGACCGCGACAGCACCGGACTCCGCGGCGGCCTTGAATGCGGGAGCGATCGAGGCGTATCCCTCGGCGCCCACATATGGACAGATGACTTTGCTGACGCATCCCGCCGAGATCAGCAAATCGATCTCCAAACCGGCGCTCGGCGAGCCGACGACGGTCAGGTCGCGCCGGTTGCCCCGGATGAGTTCGCGGACCAGAACCATCGGGTGGCCGGCGTTGATGAACCCACCGATCGCCACCGTCATCCCGTCCTGCACGAACGACATGGCCTGCGCCGCATCCGTGAGGACAGTCGTCCTACTCATGGGGACCCGTCGACGCGAACACCGGCAAGGAGACATCCTCGTTGAGCTGCTCGAAGCTCACCTGCACAGTCATACCGATGTGCACGTCGCTCACAGGGCAACCCACAATGTTTGTCATCATTCGCGGGCCCTCGTCGAGGTCGACGAGGGCAACCACGTACGGCGTTCGGCCGGCGAATCGAGGCGCGAGCGGACGGTGGCAGACCGTGAAAGCGAAAACCTCACCACGTCCGCTGACGGGTAGGAACTGAAGCTGATCGCTGCCGCAGCTCGCGCAGACCGCGCGTGGATAGAACTGGCAAGTCGCGCACTCGGCGCACCGCTGGACGAGCAGCTCCCGGTTGCGGCAGCCCGCCCAGAACGGCTCGGCATCGTGAGTCCGAAGTGGCAGTGGATGCTGATCGATGCTCTGTTCGGCGCTCATCGTCGCGAGCCAAGGATCAAGGTCGAGTGGGTGGAAAGGACGCCGCCCTGCAGGTGCACCAACGCGCGTTCGGCTCCCGGCACCTGACGGTCCCCCGCTTCTCCGCGCAGTTGTCGCACTGCCTCGACCACGTGCAGGAGCCCCCCGTTGGAGTACGAGAGCAAACCGCCATGGGTGTTGACCGGCAGCCGGCCCCCCGGTCCGATGACGCCCGCCGCGGCGAGCTCTGCGGCCTCACCGCGCTCACAGAAGCCCATCTCCTCCAAGAGGACGAGCACTGTGATCGTGAAGCAGTCGTACAGATACGCGATGTCGATGTCGGCCG
>JAVHVH010000182.1:0-2652 GCA_032160665.1 Pseudonocardiales bacterium | reverse complement strand
GGAACCCCTCAGGCGCGGGGCGCGACCGGATTCCGGTCCGTCGGCTGAGGGTGGTCAGGGATGTTGGACGTCCTGGGTGATCAAGCCGTGGTTGCTCGCCAGGTAGTGCATGTAGGGGCGTCCCTGGTCGTCGGTTCCGACATAGTTCGAATGCGAACTGCCATCGGATTCGGTGTTGAGGCCGGCGACTCGGGTGAGGACGGCCGTCGAGCTCAGCGCCTCGCTGGATGCGCGAGCGATCGTCCAGCGCATGCCGTGCAGGACGAGGTCGGCCAGCCCTTGCATCATGTCGACCGAGCTGGTCAGCGAGAAGTTCTGGTCGTCGGTGAACTGCGCCGCTGAGAAGTCGATGGTGAGCGGGTAGTCGTAGCGGTGCTGGCTGCCACTGACCACGCGTCCACCCGAGGTGGACGTCACGCTCTGGCCGCCGGTGTCGGACTGCACGACGTGCTGGGTCACACCACCGTCGGTGAGTGTGTCGACGTTCCGGTAGGCCATGGTGCGCACGACCTGCGTGGTGATTCGCCCTGCCGACGTGTCGATCCAGCCGGCCGTCACGTCGTGCCGGGACGTCGCGTCGGTGACCCGCGTGCCGCCGGTGGTGGGGCTGGTGGTCAGGGTCTCCGGCGCGTCCACCGCCACGGTGTCGGTCGTCAGCGCACCGTGGGTCTGCGCCGCGTGGTGATCGGTCCAGGCGAACAGCGTAGGGATCACATCGAAGGTGTCGTCCGCGTTCTTCACCGTGACGGCCAGGTCATGCGTGGCCCCGTCGACCAGCCGTCCCGCGAACGGGGTGACATCGATGGACTCCGGCCGCAGGTCGAAGGTGTTGATCGCCGGGATCGGACGCCAGAGCGTGGGCACCAGACCGCCGGAGTAGATGTGCGGGAAGGTGTGGGTCGCGCCCACCGGGGTGCCGTCTAGCGACACCGAAGCCTCCCGGTATGGGCCTCCCGTGCACAGGCCGGCATCGGGGTACTGCGCGGCGACGGCTGAGGGGACGTCGTCGAACCACTGCTCGTCGCAGCCCTCGCCCTCGAGGGTCGTCTGCAGCGACGCTTGGACGATGTTGCGCGGCAGACCGGTGAGGGCGAAGTGCACAGGGGCGCCACCGCTGTGCACCTGCTGGGGCGCGAAACCCTCGACGAAGTCGGCGACATCGGGCGCCGGGTGAGTGCGATCGCTGCGGTAGTAGGTGATCGTCACCGTCTGGTCGTAGTTGCCGGTGTAGACCGACGACACGTAGTTGCCGATGCCACCCTGGAACGGCTGCGGTGACTTCAGCAGCGCCGAGTAGGCGGTGATGTCCTTGGACACCGTGTAGGTGATCGGCTTCGCGCCGCCGGGCTCCTCGGTCGTGCCGCGGTAGATGTCTGCACCCCCGACGATGAGGTTGTCGATGCGGTCATACTGCCGTCCGCTGACCGTGATGGTCTTGTCCATCACGACCTTCGCCCACGGTCCCGGGCACTGCGCCGGCGGGGTCAGGGTGCCGCTGTAGGTCTGCGGGCTGCCGTCGGGCGCATTGGACAGGAAGTGCGAGGCGAGGGTCACCGTGCAGTGCGCGGTGGCCGGCCGGCTCACCGGAGGCGCGGCGGTGACGGGGCTATCCGTGTACGGCTCGACGAACTGGGAGCCGGTCGGGCTCTGAGCGTTTGTGGCGCTCGACGCGCCGGTGGCACTCGCGGATGGGACGACGAGGGAGAACGAGACGGCGGCGACGCCGACGAGGACGGACAGCGTCCGGCGGATGCGCATAGGGGCTCCAGATGGGCGAAAGCGAAGAGCCCCACGATATCGGCACAAGTGGGTGCAAACCACGGCGCCCGGGGGCACGACCGGATTCCCTCCAGTGAGCCGCGCGCATGCTTGCTACCAGGTATCCCAGCACTGACGAAGTCGCAGCCGACTCGGGTCCCCGGCTGTCACATGCCGGTTCGGCGCACAGGTCGGGCGATGACTCTCAAGCTCCGGTACGCCCGGCGACGATTTGTGGGGCGCTCTGCGCTCGCGGTTGTGATGCCGTGCCGTGTCCTCCGGGCGATGTCAGCCCCGGCGGCCACACTCGTGTTATGGCGACAATTGGAGTGATCTTCCCTCCCGACCGCCCACCTGAGGAACTGCGTGAGGTGGCGGCTGCGGCCGAAGAGTCCGGCCTCGCCGAGCTGTGGCTGTGGGAGGACTGCTTCAAGGAGAGCGGGATCGCCGCGGCGGCGGCGGTGCTCGCGTGGACTGGGCGGCTGCGCGTCGGCATCGGGCTGCTGCCGGTACCGCTGCGCAACGTCACCCTCACCGCGATGGAACTCGCCACGCTGGCCCGCCTGTTCCCCGGCCGCCTGCGGCCCGGGATCGGACACGGCGTGCTCGATTGGATGGCTCAGGCCGGCGCCCGGGCTCAGTCCCCGATGACCCTGCTGCACGAATACGCCACCGCGCTCCGCGCCCTGTTGCACGGGCAGACCGTGTCGACCTCCGGACGCTACGTGCGCCTCGATGACGTCAGACTCGACTGGCCACCGAGCACCGTTCCCCCGCTGTTGATCGGCGCAGCCGGTCCTCGCACCCTGCACCTCGCGGCTGAAGTAGGCGACGGCGTCATCCTGGCCGGGGACACGACCCTCGATCAGCTGCGCGAGGCGATGACCCACGTCC
>JAVHVH010000020.1:0-93046 GCA_032160665.1 Pseudonocardiales bacterium | reverse complement strand
CGGACTCGAAGATCTGATCCGGCGTCCACACCGGACCACCCGCGGCACCGAGCATCGGGTCGCGGGTGGCGATCTGCGCCATCACCGCCCACACCTGCCCCTGCTGATAGGACAGCTGGCGCCACTGCGCGGCCAACACCTCGAGTAGCTGCTCGTCCGGGACCGCACCCAACTCAATCGGCGCGAGAACGGCACACAAGGCAGCTCCGGGCAGCATCCCCGCCACCCCGTCCGGAACCGCGTTCCCCGCTGCCATAAACACAAGAATAGGGAGCGGGTCTGACACTTTCGCCGTTATCCACAGACCAATTCGGAGAAACGCAAGAATACGTCACTTTATCCACAGGAGAACAAGAAACCCGAACGGAACAGGCCGCCGAAAACGAGACCCGGCCAAGAACCCAAACTCCTCGTCGCCGCGCCCTTCAGAAACGCAAGCCGAACGAAACAGCAAACCGAAAACGAGACCTAGCCCAGTCTCACCCACCGGCGAGATCGCCGGGGCAGCGCCGAAGACCCCCGAGTGCTGCCTCTACCTCACCGCCAGGACCCGACGTCGAAGGACTTACGGACCAAGCCATCTAGGCGCGGGTCCGATGCTCGATGCCGGGCGATCGGACGGCGCCCGGCGTCGCGTCGCCGCCGATGCGCCTGGTCAGGGTGTCCGCGATACGGCCAACCACAGCTGCGATCCGCTCCCGCCGCGGGGCCGGCGTCGTCGCGGCCGGAAAGGTGACCGCGACGCCGGCGACCGGGTGCCCGGAGTGGTCCAGGATCGCCGCCGCGACCGAGGCCCAGCCCGGGGTCACCTCGCCGTCCTCGATCGCATAGCCGCGCCGCCGCACATCCACCAGCAGCGCGCGCAGGGCGGACAGCGACCGTGGACCGAGCCCGGTGCGCAGCACGAAGGCCGACGGGTCCGGGAACAGCGCCCGGATCTGCGACGCCGGCAGGGCGGCGAGTATCGCCCGTCCACTCGCGGTCAGCTGCGCGGGCAGCCGTACCCCGACGTCGGTGACGAGGGGTGGACGCCAAGGGGCCCGCTCCTCGATCACGTACACGACCTCCCGCCCGTGCTGCACGGCCAGGTGCGCGGTGTGCCCGACGCGGTCGACCAAGTCGGCCAGCGGCACCCGGGCCAGGCGCTGCAGCGGCGCCTGCCGGCTGTAGCCGGTGCCCAGTTCGTAGGCCGCCAGCCCGAGTGCGTAGCGGCGGTCCTCGGGCAGGTGAGTCACGAAGCCTTCGTCGACCAGCGTCGCGAGCAGGTGGTAGACGGTCGAGCGCGGCAACTCCAGCTCCCGGATCAGCACCGCGGCCGGCACCGGTCCGGCCTGTCGGCCGAGCAGACGCAGGATCGCGAGCGCCTGACTGGCCGCGGGAACAGGAGGCACGGCGGTGAGCCTAGACCGCCGCGTCTGGTATCCCAGACGGAATGCGGCCCAGTGTCATGGCGGGCCGCCCGCGACTGGTGTGCAATGGACCGGCCCGACAGGATGGAGAAAGTGATGGACGGCGCCCGCCCGGTCCGCGCGGCACGCGGCACGACGTTGACGGCCCGATCGTGGCAGACCGAAGCGCCGCTGCGGATGCTGATGAACAACCTCGATCCCGAAAACGCCGAGCGACCCGACGACCTCGTCGTGTACGGCGGCACCGGACGGGCGGCGCGTAACTGGGCCAGCTTCGACGCCCTGGTCCGCACCCTCACCACGCTCGAGCAGGACGAGACGATGCTCGTTCAGTCGGGCAAGCCGGTCGGCGTGATGCGCACCCACGAGTGGGCGCCGCGAGTCCTGATCGCGAACTCCAACCTCGTCCCGGACTGGGCCAACTGGGACGAGTTCCGCCGGCTCGAGCAGCTCGGCCTGACGATGTACGGGCAGATGACCGCGGGCTCATGGATCTACATCGGCACGCAGGGGATCTTGCAGGGCACCTACGAAACGTTCGCCGCGGTCGCGGCCAAGCGCTTCGGCGGCACACTGGCCGGGACCATCACGCTGACCGCCGGTCTGGGCGGGATGGGTGGCGCGCAGCCGCTCGCGGTGACCATGAACGGTGGTGTTGCGATCTGCGTCGAGTGCGACCAGTCGCGGATCCAGCGGCGCATCGAGCACGGCTTCCTCGACGTCCAGGCGGCCACCCCGGACGAGGCGCTCAAGCTGGCCGAGCACGCCCGCGATGCCCGCACGCCGCTCTCGATCGGGCTGCTCGGCAATGCTGCCTCGCTGGTGCCGCAGTTCCTCGCCAACGACGCGCCGATGGACATCGTCACCGACCAGACCTCCGCCCACGACCCGCTGTCCTACCTGCCTATCGGCGTCGAGTTCGACGACTGGCACGACTACGCCGCCCGCAAGCCGGAGGAATTCACCGGACGCGCGCAGGCCTCGATGGCGCGCCACGTCGAAGCGATGGTGAAGTTCCAGGACAAGGGAGCCGAGGTCTTCGACTACGGCAACTCGATCCGCGGCGAGGCGAAAACCGCGGGGCTGAGCCGGGCCTTCGACTTCCCCGGCTTCGTCCCCGCCTACATTCGCCCGCTGTTCTGCGAGGGCAAGGGCCCGTTCCGGTGGGCGGCGCTGTCGGGCGACCCGAAGGACATCGCCCGCACCGACCAGGCCGTCCTCGACCTCTTCCCCGAGAACGAGTCGCTCGCCCGCTGGATCAAGATGGCGCAGGACAAGGTGCATTTCCAGGGCCTGCCGGCCCGCATCTGCTGGCTCGGCTACGGCGAGCGGGACAAGGCCGGAGTGCTGTTCAACGACCTCGTCGCCCGCGGTGAGATCAGCGCCCCGATCGTGATCGGGCGCGACCACCTCGACTGCGGTTCGGTGGCCTCGCCGTACCGCGAGACCGAGTCGATGGCCGACGGCTCGGATGCCATCGCCGCTTGGCCGCTGCTCAACGCGATGGTGAACGTGGCCAGCGGGGCGTCGTGGGTATCCATCCACCACGGCGGCGGAGTCGGGATGGGTCGCTCGATCCATGCCGGGCAGGTGTGCGTAGCCGACGGGACGGAGCTCGCCGGGCAGAAGATCGAACGGGTGCTGACCAACGATCCGGGCATGGGCGTCGTCCGCCATGTGGACGCGGGCTACGAGCGGGCCGAGGAGATCGCCGCCGAACGCGGCGTGCGGATCCCGATGGCCGAGTGACCACCTTCGACGGGCTGTGGGCGGCGCTCGAGCCGATCGGCCGGGACGCGGGCACCGGCGGGTACCGGCGATTTGCCTGGACGCGTGAGGACGCGACCCTGCGCGAATGGTTCGCCGGTGCGGCCGATGCCCGCGGGCTGAGCGTCACCGTCGACCGGGCCGGCAACCAGTGGGCGTGGCAGGGCGACCCCGACGCGGATGGCCCCGGTGTGGTCGTCGGCTCGCACCTCGATTCGGTGCCGGACGGCGGCGCGTTCGACGGACCGCTCGGGGTGGTGTCGGCCTTCGCCGCGCTCGATGTCCTACGTGGGAAGGGTTTTCGTGCCGAGCGACCGGTCGGGATCGTCAACTTCGGCGACGAGGAAGGCGCTCGGTTCGGCATCGCCTGCGCGGGATCGCGGCTGCTGACCGGTGCCCTCGCGGCCGACCGCGCGCGGGGATTGACCGACGCGGACGGTGTGACGTTAGCCGAGGCGATGACGCGCGCCGGCCGGCCGCCCGAGCACCTGGGCGGCGATGACGAGACGCTGCGCCGGGTCGGCACCTTCGTCGAGCTGCACGTCGAACAGGGCCGCGGGCTGGGCGTGCTCGACCGTCCGGTCGGGGTGGCGAGCTCAATCCGTCCGCATGGCCGGTGGCGGATCGACCTGCCCGGCGAGGCGAACCACGCGGGCACCACCCTGCTGACCGATCGCGACGACGCCATGATCGCCTACGCGCGCACCGTGCTGGCCGCGCGCGAATCCGCGCAGCAACACGGCGCGCTGGCCACCTGCGGCAAGGTGCAGGTGCAACCCAACGGCGTGAACGCGATCCCGTCTCACGTGACGGCCTGGCTGGATGCCCGCGCGCCGGACTCGGGCCAGGTCCGGGCGGTACTCGCCGACCTGGAACGCATCGTCGCGCAGCACCGGGGCACCATCGTCGAAGAATCCTGGAGTGACGCCACGGCCTTTGCGCCGGAGCTCACCAGACGGCTGAGCGGGCTGCTGGACGACGCGCCCGTGCTCGACACCGGAGCGGGCCACGACGCCGGCATCATCGCCGCCGCCGGCATCCCCGCGGCAATGATCTTCGTGCGCAACCCCACCGGTATCTCGCACTCCCCGGCCGAGCACGCCGATCGCGACGACTGCCTGGCCGGCGTCGCCGCACTGGCCACCGTGCTCGAGGACCTGTGTCGGTGACAGCCTGGTTCGCCGAGTCGGCGCTGCTGCCGGCCGGCCTGGCGCGTGACGTCCGGTTCGAGACAGCGGACGGGCGCTTCACGGCGGTGACGCCCAACGCGCCCGTGCAGGGCGCGACGAGGCTCGCCGGCGTGGTCGTGCCCGGCCTGGCCAACTGCCACAGCCACGCCTTCCACCGCGCCCTTCGGGGCCGCACCCACGACCACGGCGGCACGTTCTGGACGTGGCGCAAGCTGATGTACGCCCTCGCCGGTCGCCTCGACCCGGACCGCTACCTCGATCTCGCCCGGGCGACCTACGCCGAGATGGCGCTGGCCGGCGTCACCTCGGTCGGCGAGTTCCACTACCTGCACCACGCGCCCGGCGGACGCCGCTACGACGACCCCAACGTCATGGCCGAGGCGCTGCGGCAGGCGGCGGCCGACGCGGGGATCCGGCTGACGTTGCTCGACACCTGTTACCTCAGCGGAGGCTTGGCCGGCGACGGACACGGGCCGCTCGAAGGCGTCCAACGGCGCTTCGGTGACGGCGACGTCGACATGTGGGCGACTCGCATGACCGCGCTGGGCGAGGATGCGCGCACCCGGATCGGGGCGGCGATCCACTCGGTGCGGGCGGTACCGCGCGAGGCGCTGACGACGGTGCGCGCGGCCGCGGCGCGCCGGCCGCTGCACGTCCACCTGTCCGAACAACCGGACGAGAACGACGCCTGCGTCCGCTATTACGGCGTGACCCCGACGCGCCTGCTCGACGACTGTGGCGTGCTCGGTCCGGCGACGACGGCGGTGCACGCCACGCATCTCACCCCCGACGACCTCGCTCGGCTCGGGGCGAGCGCCACGACGGCCTGCCTGTGTCCGACCACCGAACGCGATCTCGCCGACGGCATCGGTCCGGCGCGCGCGCTCGCCGAGGCGGGTAGCCGGCTGTCGCTCGGCACGGACCAGCACGCAGTGATCGACATGTTCGAGGAAGCTCGGGCCCTGGAGATGGACGAGCGGCTCAGCTCGCAGCGGCGCGGCCGGTTCACCCCCGAGGAATTGTTCGCGGCGCTCACCCGGCACGCCAGCATCGGGTGGCCCGACGCCGGTCGGCTCGAAGCCGGGGCCCGCGCCGATCTGGTCGCGATCCGGCTCGACTCGGTACGGACGGCCGGGTGTGATCCCGCGCAGGTCGTGCTGGCCGCCGGCGCTTCTGATGTCCACACCGTCGTCGTCGACGGCGTGCCGATCGTGCAGGACGGCGGGCACCGTCTGGGCGATGTGGGTCTGCTGCTGTCGAGCGCGATCGAGGCATCATGGCGACCGTGATCACCGGCATCGCCGAGCTCGTGACCAACCATCCCGAACTCGGGCTGATCACCGATGCGGCAGTGGTCGTCGAAGGTGATGTGATCGCCTGGGTCGGAGCGCGCCGCGACGCGCCGGCTGCGGACGAGCAGTACGACGCCGGCGGTCGGGCGGTCATCCCCGGCTTCGTCGACTCGCACACCCACCTCGTCTTCGCCGGCGACCGAGCCGCCGAGTTCGCTGCCCGGATGGCCGGTATGCCCTACGACGGCGGCGGCATCGCGGCCACGGTCGCGGCCACCCGCGCGGCCACCGATGCCGAACTACGCAGCCTGCTGGCCGGACGTCTCGCCGAGCTGCGACGGCAGGGCACCACCACCGTCGAGGTGAAGAGCGGCTACGGGCTCACCGTCGCCGACGAGGAGCGGGCCCTGCGCCTCGCGGCGGGCATGACACCCGAAACCACGTTCCTGGGTGCGCACGCCGTGCCACCGGGGGCCGACCGCGGCGGGTACGTCGCCCTGGTGACGGGCGACATGCTCGATGCCTGCGCGCCGCACGCCCGGTGGATCGACGTGTTCTGCGAGCCGGCCAGCCCGTACGCGTTCGACGAGGACGAGGCCCGGAAGATCCTGATCGCCGGACGCGACGCGGGTCTCGGTCTGCGAGTGCACGGCAACCAGCTTGCCGCCGGTCCGGGCGTCCGCCTCGCGGTCGAACTCGGCGCCGCGAGCGTCGATCACTGCACCCATCTCAGCGGCGCCGACGTCGACGCCCTTGCGGGAGGGCACACCGTCGCCACGCTGTTACCCGCGGCAGAGTTCTCGACCCGCTCGCCGTACCCCGACGCGCGGGCGCTGCTCGACGCTGGGGTCACGGTCGCGCTGGCCACCGACTGCAACCCGGGGACGAGCTACACCTCCTCGATGCCCTTCGTGATCGCCCTTGCGGTGCGCGAGATGGGGATGACCCCGGCCGAGGCGCTGTGGTCGGCCACGGCCGGTGCGGCGCAGTCGCTGCGCCGCGCGGACGTCGGCGTGATCGCCGTGGGCCAGCGGGCCGACTTCGCGGTGCTGGACGCCCCCAGCCACGTCCATTTGGCCTACCGCCCCGGCGTACCGATCGCGCGCACTCTCGAACTGGACGGGCGGCCCTGACGCCTCAGTCGAGCGCCGCGTCCACGTCGAGGTCGACCTCGCGGTCGAGGAACCGGCCGAGGCGCCGGAAATCAGCTGTTCGGCGAGCGAGTTCAGGTGCGCGTACGTTTGGCAGCACGATCGAAGACACAAGCCCGAGGCAGTCGGCCCCTGGTGATCCCGGGATCAGGAGACGCCGATGCTTCGCTCAGTTCAGAAGCGCAAGGTTCTCGTGGTCTACGGGACGCGGCCGGAGGCCATCAAGCTGGCCCCCGTCATCTCCGCGGTGCGTGCGTCCTCGGTACTCGAACCGGTTGTGGCGGTAACCGGGCAGCATCGCGAAATGCTGGACCAGGTCAACGATCTGTTCTCCATATCGCCCGACTACGACCTCGATATCTTTCGCCACGGGCAGTCGCTGGCCGAGATCACGACGGGCTCGCTTGCCGGTCTCACCGCTCTCATGCAGCAGGTGAAGCCCGACGTCATCGTGGTGCAAGGCGATACGACGTCCACATTCTCGGCGGCGCTGGCAGCGTTCTACGAGCGGATCCCCATCGTGCACGTGGAAGCCGGTCTGAGAACGGGGAATATGGCTGCCCCCTTCCCCGAGGAGGCGAACCGACGCCTCACCACGCGGCTGGCCGCGCTTCACCTGGCTCCGACGGCGCGGGCCCGAGGCAACCTGGTCGCCGAGGGAGTCGACCCGCGCGAGATCGTCGTCACCGGGAACACGGTGATCGATGCGCTGCTCGAGGTCGTTCGCCGCCGGCTGCCGTACACCACCGACGGTCTGCAAGCAGTTGAAGAGGACGGCCGTCGGGTGATCTTGGTGACGGCCCACCGTCGGGAATCGTGGGGGGAGACGATGGCCGGTGTCGGCCGGGCGCTGGCCGACTTGGCCCAGCGGCCCGATGTCCTCATGGTGGTGCCGGTTCACCGCAATCCGGCGGTTCGCCGAGACCTGTTGCCGCCACTGCTCGAGTGCCCCAACGTTCGGATCTTGGAGCCCCTGCCGTACAGCGATTTCGCCCGGCTGTTGCGCCGAGCCCACCTGGTGATCTCCGACAGCGGCGGGATCCAGGAGGAGGCCCCCAGCGTGGGCACGCCGGTTCTCGTTCTCCGTTCCGTAACCGAACGGACGGAGGCTATCGACGCCGGATCGGCGCTTCTCGTCGGGACGCGGCCCGCGGACATCGTGGCGGCCGGGCGCCGGCTGCTCGACAACGACATCGAATACCAGGCGATGGTGAGAACCCAGAATCCGTTCGGTGACGGTCGTGCGGCCGGACGAGTGGTCGACGCGATCGAAGGACTGCTCGGCGTCGGAAGCCGATCGGAAGACTTCCACGTCGCCTGACCGCTCAGGTGCCGCGCAATGCCTTTGCATCTAGTCCGGTGCCAGTCGGACTGGTCTACTCGGCGGGTTCCCGACTTTTCGGGCCAACCCGGTTCGGCAGAGAGCTGGCTATGAAAATCTCGGACACTTCGTCGCCCCCGTCAACGGGAGGTTCCCCTCTACGTCTGGTCGTGGGCGGTAGCCGCGAGCAGTCGGTCGCCGAGACGTTCGTCGGACTGGCCGAGCGCCTCATCGACCACCAGGACGTTGTCGATGTGCTGGACCGGCTCGTTGCCGCGTGCGTCCAGTTGCTCGGCGCCACGGCCGCGGCGGTACTGCTCGCCGACCAGGCGGGCACAATCGCCGTCGTCGCGCCCTCGAATGAGAACGCTCAGGTGCTGCAGGATTTCCAACTGCTGCACGGCGAGGGCCCGGGGCTGGATTGCACCCGCACCGGCGCCGCCGTGGTCAGCGAGGACCTTGACAATGACCTGGCCCGCTGGCCGTTGTTCGCCCCTGCGGCCCGCTTGGCCGGCTTCGGTTGCGTCCTTACCGTGCCGTTGCAGGTCGGTACGCAGACCATCGGTGCGCTGAGCATCTTCCGTTCGGACGGCGTGGTCGTTCTCGCCAACACCCAACTACTTGCGCAGGCGTTCGCTGACGTCGTGACGATCAGCATCCTGCAGCGGCGCGCCGTGGAGCACACCACCGTCGTGGTCGAACAACTTCAGCACGCCGTCGACAGTCGCGTCGTCATCGAACAGGCCAAGGGCATTCTCGGCGAGCGCCATTCGTTGTCCATGGACGCGGCCCTGGCCACCTTGCGCCGGCACGCCCGCAACCGCAACCACAAGCTCGCGGAGGTCGCGCGCGGCGTCATCTGCGGCGAGATCGACCCCGTAGCCGGTGTGCTCAGCCCGCAAGCTGTGTGACTGTGGCCCGCGCGCGAGTTGGCGCCGGCCGACCGGATGCCGGCCGATCGGATGCTGGTCGCGGTCGAGGCCGAGGGCTGGGACGAGGGCTGGGACGCCGGTTGGCGGCCGGCTGAGGGCGGGGCTGCGGTCGGTGCCCGCACTGAACGGCCGGGCGGCGAGCGGACCACACTTCGGAACCGTCGGCCTGGACGGGCTGGGCGTTTTCGTCGCTCCGGGTCGTCTTGCTCCAGTTCGTACGGCCACGGACCATCCGGAACACCGCCCGCCACACCGCGAGGTAGCCGACGTAGTTCCAGCCGATCATCAAGTGCCCCAGCACGAGTGCGCGCCTCAGCGTGACGGCGCGTGTGCGTCGGGCATAGATGAACCCGATCAACAGGTTGGGCGCGAAGGACAGCAGGTACCACAGCAGGGCGTAGCTCGCCTGCCACGGAAGGCCGCCTAGGGAGGTCGCGAAGATCCCGTGACCGGACCCGGTGAGCATCCGGAAGATGATCCACTGCTGCAGGACCGACCAGGGCAGCACGATGAGCCACGGGACCAGCAGGTACGAGGTGACCTCCAGGATGGCGATCTCGCCCACTCTCGTCGATCGCCACAGCTCGGGCAGGCGGCGGATCGAGCCCATGTGCCCCTGATACCAGCGGGTGCGCTGCCGCAGCAGACGCGCCACCGTGTCCACCCCTTGCTGGTCGACATAGCCGTGCGTGGTGGTCGTGATTCGCCATCCCGCCGCGATCAGTCGTAGCCCGAGATCGAGGTCCTCGGTGAGCGAGCGGCTCCAGGGATCGCCGACGAGTTCCTGCAGGGCGCTGAACCGAGTGAACTGCCCGTTGCCGCCGAGGCTGACCGTCCCGCTGATCGAGCGAGCGAACTGCGACAACGCCGAGATCATCCAGAACTCGATGTCTTGGAACTGGGCCATCAGCTTGCGCCGGTCGCGGATTCGGACGACGAGTTGCACCCCGGCGACGCGCGGGTCATCGAACTGTCGAAGTGCCGCGTCGACCGCACCCGGGCTGAGCCGGCCGTCGGCGTCCATCACCGCGACGACGACTTCGTCCGGGTCCAGGCCGCGGGCCCGCACGTCTTCGACGACCGTCGGGTAGGCGGCGTTGAGCGCCGCGCCCTTTCCCTGCCGCGAATTGGCGCCACCGCGGCTCACCACGATGAGCCGATCGGACGCGCCGCACGCCTTGGCCGCAGCCCGGGCTCGGTCGGCAGTCTGATCGGTGGAGCCGTCGTCGATGACGATGAGCGTGCAGTGCGGCTCGGCCAGCAGCCGGCGCACCGTCTCGCCGATGACGATCTCCTCGTTCAGGCACGGGACCAGGAAGTACAGCCCATCCGGCCGCGCATTTTCGGCCGGCGCCGGCTCGACCTCCTGCGTCCCCAGGCGCAGACCGTTGCGACGGGCGACACGGACGCCGAGCACCATCGAGAGCATGAAGTACGGCAGCGCCAGCGCCAGGATGACCTCAGACATCCAGCCGAAGAACTGCTGCATGACCGACCTATCCGATCACGGGGTGGCGGGCCTTGCGTCGCCCGAGCAGCACGACGACAAACGCCACGCCGGCCGCCGCGGTCCCCACGACGGTCAGCAACGACCCGAAATAGGTATGGGAGATCTCCAGACCCGGATGCAGTCCCCAGGCCGATACGGCCGCCCCGATCGCGGTCAGCCGAGCGACGTTCACCATGATCAGGACGGACATGGCGACGGTGACGGCGATGGCGGTCCGCCACGGAGAGAGCTGTCGCAGCAGCATCAGCGGGGCGGTGCAGATGAACAACGTTGCGAGCAGGTAGGCCACGCTGCACTCGCCGGTCAGCACGAAGACGGACTGGACGGAGGAGTTCCGATAGAGGATCAGCAGATGGCGCGAGGGTGACGCGACTGTGGTCTGCCCAGTGAGCTGAGAGATGACGTGGGCGGACATCGTCGCTTCGACACCGCGCCACGCCTTGGCGAGAGCGAGGACTGTGGCGCCCGTCAGCACGAGCAGGGTCGCGGCCAGGCCGCGCACCCAGCGCTGGTGATCGCTGGGTGCGCCGCCAGGGACCTCAGGATGTCGAGGCACGCCGACGCCCCCAATGAAGAAGCAAGGCGCCGGCGACGATGAGGCTCACTGCGGCGAAGACGTAACCTTGAGCGGCAAATCCGGTCGCGCTCAGAGTTGTCGTGCCGAACCCGACGCTGATGATTGACGTCTTGCCGTACATCTCGGGCCGCTTTCCGGGTTCCGCCGGTCGTCAGCGGACTCGGGCGGGTGAACGTAGACGGAGCACGAGCATCGCTCCGCCGGCGAGGAACGCCGCGATGGTGACTGCCCATCCCAGCGATCCGAACAGCGGAGCCTGCGGCACGCCGGACGACGGCGCAACGCTCGGCGCGTTGATGGCGTCCGAGTCAAGCGTGACGGCCGCGGTTCCCGCGAGCACGCGACCCTGAACGTCTGCGCCGGTGTTCACGGTAATTGCGGTCTGGGCCAGGATGGTGCCCTTGAACGTGGAGTTGACGCCCAACGTGGCCGAGCTTCCGACCTGCCAGAAGACATTGCCGGCCTGTGCGCCGTTGACCAGCACCACCTGGCTCGACACGGCGGTGATCAGCGTCGACCCGGCCTGGAAGATGAAGACCGCGTCAGGGTTGCCGGCACCGTCGAGCGTGACCGTGCCGGTGATCCCGAATGAGCTCGGATCGTTGTAGACGCCGGCGGTGAACGTCGCCCCACCGATGTCATGTATCGCCGGGAACGTCTGATCGGGGGTCCGGCCGGCCGCATCAATATAGGCGTCGCTCGCAGCGGTCTTCGCCGTTGCCGCTGACGTGTCCGCGCTGTGGATCGCGCCGGGCGCACTGACCACGCCGGGCGGGAAGCCGGTGACCGCCGTGCCCGGGGTCACGCCGAGGTTTCCGCCGAGGCCGGCGTCGGCACTGACCACGGTGAGGCCGGTGTTGGTGACCGTGGTCGCGGCCAACACGGTGTAGTTCGCGGCAGCCCCGAGGTCGACCGGAGTCGGGTTCGTGAATGCGAAGGCAGCCGACACGGGCTGCATCAGGGCGAACAGGCCGGTGAGTACCGAGACGTAGAGCCAACGGCGTCGAGCCTTGGGGCGGTAGGGGAGAACCGCGGACGGTTCGTCGGTGGATTGGGTGCGCAGATCGAACATGAGGCTCGCCGCCTTCTGGGTGGAACGCAGGTACGCGGCGAGGGGGTTGCGGGGTCTGGACAAGATCCAGGCGCGTCTTGGAGTCGTAATCTAACACAGATTTCACTATTGTTCGACCGCGACCTCGAGTTCGGCGCCGAGGAAGCGACCGATGTCGGCCACCTCGGCCTCGACCCCGGCGCGCACGGCTGCGGTGATCCGCGTGAACGGCGTCACCGTCACCCGGCCTTTCGAGCGGGTCAGCGCCCACGTGCCCACGACCCGGCCGTCGAGCAGGACGACCGGGCGGATCATGCCGCCCTGGTAGACGCGCGAGTAGCCGCCGTCGTCCACGATCGCGGTGCGGTCCTTGTAGCCGATCAGGTAGTTGTCGAAGGCCGGCAGCAGTCGCAGCCCGCGGTGCGGCTCGACCTCGCCGAGCCGGAAACCGGACCGTCCGTCGACGTCGACCGGGGTGAGTTCGTCACAAATCAGCGCGAGGGCTGTCGTGGACGGCAGCCCGGACCAGGTCGTGAAGTCGGCCGCGGTCGCGGGGGAAAAGGCCGCAAAATAGCGCCGGGCGATCTCGGCCAGGGCGTCGTCCCCGCTGGGCCCAACCGGTGCGTCCGGCACCCAGGAGTCCAGCAACGCGAACGTGTTGTGCCGGCCCCGATCCGGGCCGCGGCAGATCAGGCCGGTCGTGCTGGCATGGACGACGGCGTGCGTGTGCGCCTGGGGGTCGGGACTGTCGAGGGTGATCCCGCGATCGGCCAGGCCGTCCCGGATCTCGTGGCGGGTCAGCGGGCCGCCGGCGAGCAGCTCGGGCAGCACTGCGACGCTGCGGTCGAGGACGTCGTCGGTGAGCCCGATCTGGCGCCACCGGGTGCGGTACTGCCGCTGCACCGCCGGCCCGATCAACCGCACGAGCCAGCGCAGGTCGGCAGTGTCGACGAGATGGATCGTGCCGCGCATGAGCCACGTGCGGGTGATCGAGCGGTCGTCCTCGATGGCCTTGAGGACCTCGCGCTCGGTGACGTCTGCCGCTCGGGCGCGCACACCGAGCCGTGATGCGGGGCTGTCCTGGGCCTGCAGGGCGGTGGTCAGGGCACACGCTTCGGCCGGCGAGAGGCATGGGCGTTCCACGAATCCGTGCCTGGCGATTCGTTCACCCAGCAAGGCGGCCTGAGACGTCATGGTCGCAAGTCTGCCGCCCGCCAGTGACACAGGTTCGGCATGCCAGGATCGGTGGATGGCTGCCACCGGATCGCGCGGACTGCGCGGCCTGGTCATCGGGCTCGTCGTCCTGGTCGGGCTGCTCATCGCCGCCGATCGCGTCGGCCTGTACATCGCGGAGCGAACCGCAGGAGACACCATCCAGTCATCGCAGGATCTGAAGTCGCGACCCGACGTCACGATCGCCGGATTCCCCTTCCTAACCCAGTTGGCCGCCGGTGACTTCGACGAGATCACGGTCACCGCGAAGGACGTGCCGGTCGGCCAGGCCGTGCACCTTCTGGACATCTCGTCGGTGCGAGTGGTGCTGCACAAGGTCACGGTGGCCCGCGACTTCTCCTCGGTCCGAGCCGCCACGGCGAACGCCGTCGCCCGCATCAGCTACGCCGAGCTGGGCAAGACGTTGGGCATCGACGTCAGCTATGCCGGCAACGGTCGGATCAAGGCGACCAAGCGCGTCACGGTGGCTGGGCAGACGGTCTCGGCCTCGGTGACCACTCAGCCGACCCTGACCAATGGCGCCTTGTCCTTCGTTGCCACGCAGCTCAACGGCGCCGGACAGCTCGGGGCGGTCGCCTCCGCGGCGTTGAACCAGGTGTTCGACCTGGCCGTGCCCCTGCAGGGCATCCCGTTCAAGGTGCGGGTGCAGTCGTTGCGGACGGATCGAAGCGGCGTGACGATCGATCTGACCGGCCGCGATCTGACCTACTCCAAGTAACCGTCGGCTGCTCAAGGCCCGCCGAGGACGGGTTCGGCATGCACGTAGACATTGTCGAGGAACGCGTGCCGAGCCGTGTCGTAACGTCCACCGCCGGTGATCAGGTACAGCCGTCGGGCACCGCGCCGCCCGACGAACGCGGCCGGCTCGACGCCCGAGCGCTTGTCCCGATATGCCACCGACACCACCCGCCAGCGGGTGAGCTGGGCTTGCGGTCCCGACGTGACGATCGTGTCGCCGGGGTCCAGCCGGTCGACCCGGCCCAACGCGGCCGGAGGCAGCCCGATCCAGTCAGTTTCGCCGACGATGGCGGTCGTGCCGGTGGCCGCGAACACCGGGGCACCGTTCGTCCAGTAGCAGGTTCGTTGCACGTTCGCCGGCGGCCGCAGCGTTCCGTCGCCCGTGGCGCACATGTCGACGTGGGCGATCACGTGTAGCGCAGGAATCGACAGTCGGTTGGCGCGCAGCGTCGGCACGGTCACGGTTGGGGGAGCCGGTGTCGTCACGCGCCTCGGCGGTGCGGCGGCGTGCCGCGGAGGCGGAGCCGTCGACGAGTGCCGCGTCGACGGCGGTTTGGGCGGCGTCGCCGTTCGCAACGTCGTTGTTGCCGCCAGGGGCGATTCGCTCGCGGGCGACACCGCCGCCCGGGTCGACGCGGGCGCGGCGGCGTCGTGCGCTGACGCTCCGTTCAGCTCGACGAACAGCCCGATGACGGCACTGGCGATCAGCAGCACAACAGCGCCCGTCGCCACCCGGAGGTGCAGGCGGGACAACGTCGATGTGAATCCGGTCAAGGGCGCCACAGGCTCCGTCGCACGCAGGAGGCTTCCCGCTCGCCCTGAGCGTAGGGGCCCCGCGCGCGTGATCGTGCTCATCGGCGCTCCGCGTGTCGGCGGGGGCGTCGACGCGAACCAGGTCGCCGGCCGCGCGGCCGCGGACGCCGACTCAGGTCGCCGCTACTGCGCGGCGCACCGCTTCGACGGACACCGCAACGTCCTCGTCATCCGTGGCCCAGTTGCTGACCGAGATCCGGATGACCTGCCGTCCGGACCATTGCGAGCCCGACATCCACGTCACACCCTCGGTCAGCAGGTGGTCCATGACGGCGCGGGTCCGGTCCGCGTCCCCGGCCGCGAAGCACACCTGGGTGTAGTCGACCGCGTTGAGGACCTCGACGCCCTCGATCGCCGCGATGCCGGCCGCGATCGCCTGGGCGTTGCTGACCAGACGATCCACGAGCGCGGCGACGCCTGTTCGTCCGAGCGAGGTGAGCGCGGCCCACACGGTGACCCCTCGCGCTCGACGCGACATCTCCGGGACCTTCTCGACCGGATCGCCCGCCGCGTCGGCGATGATGTAGCTCGCGTGGACGCCCAGGGCGGCTCGCAGCGCAGTCGGGTGCGCCACGATCGCGACGCCGCAGTCGTAGGGCACGTTCAGCGTCTTGTGCGCGTCGGTCGCCCAGGAATCGGCGGCGGCGTATCCCTCGACGAGGTGTCGATGGGTTGGAGAGGCGCCGGCCCACAACCCGAAGGCGCCGTCGACGTGCACCCATGCGCGGTTCCGGTGCGCGATCCGGACGGCCGACGCGAAGTCGTCGAACGCTCCGGAGTGCAGATTTCCGGCCTGCAGGCAGACGATGGCCGGCCCGTCCTCGAGCACGTCCTCGAGAGCACCGGGATCGAGACGTCCCTGGGCGTCGGCCGGGACCGCGGTCGGCGCGCCGAGACCGAGATACCGCAGCGCCAGGTCGACCGACTCATGCCGCTGGGCTCCGACGATCACGTGTACGCGGGGCGCGCCATTGAGGCCGAGCCGGGGCAGATCCCACCCGATGGAGGTGAGGACCTGCTCGCGCGCGGCCGCGAGGCAGGTGAAGTTCGCCATCGTCGCGCCGGTCACGAAGCCGACGTCGCAATGCGCGGGCAGCCCGAGCACGTCGAGCAGCCAGCGCGCCGCGGCCTCCTCGGCCGCGACCACGCCGGGCGTGGCCGTCCGCATCCCGGCGTTCTGGTCCCAGGCGCTGACCAGCCAGTCGGCCGCGAGGGCGGCCGGCAGGGTGCCGCCCATGACCCAGCCGAAGAACCGGCCGGAGGCGATGGCCATGAGTCCCGGGTCGGCCGCTGCCGCGAGCGTGTCGATGACGGTGCGGGGATCACTCGGACCGTCGGGAATGACTTCCCCGAAGCCGGCGCGGAGTTCGTCGGCGTTGCGGCGCGGCGGGACGGGTCGCTCGGGAACCGACGTCAGCCACCGGCGGGCCTCGGTTGCTGCGGCATCGAGCGCTGCTTCGTAGTCGTCCGGACGTGCTGTCATCTGTCTGCCCCCTGGCCGCCGCGCCGGGCAACCTGCCCCGTGACAGTCAGCCCGTTCGTCGGTCGCAGGTCAACCTCCGGTTCGTGCCAGACTCCGACCGTGTCGAGTGGCCTTCCCGATCCGGCAATCGTCGTGCTGGTCGGCGCGTCCGGTGCCGGCAAGTCCGAATGGGCGCGAGCGCGGTACCGCCCGCAGGAAGTCGTGTCTTCGGACGACCTGCGCGGTGTCGTCGGCAGCGGTCGTCACGACTTGGACGCCTCGGCCGACGCGTTTCGCCTGGCCGACGACATCCTGTCCGCGCGAGCCCGGCGTGGTCTGACCTGCGTGGTCGACACCCTTGGCCTCGAGCCCGGGCGGCGGCGCGCCTACCTCGCGTTGGCCAGGGCGCACGGGCTGCCCGCCGTTGCGGTCGTCTTCGACGTGCCTCCTGCGTTGGCGAGGCAACGTAACGCGGGTCGCGATCGGCCGGTGCCGGCGCCGGCGCTGACCGCCCAGCTCAAGCGCGCCGCCGGCGTGATGGCCGAGGTCGAGGCCGAGGGATGGGACCAGGTCGTCGTCGTCCGACCCGAGGCACCGGTCGAGATGGACGTGGATCAGGCGCCGCGGGCCTCGGTCGCCGCGGACGGGATGACCTTCGTCCTGCAGGTGTCCCGCTTCCCGTGGAGCGAGGATCCGGCCGGTTGGCTGAAGGGCATTGCGCTGGCCGCTGACCAGGCGGGCTTCTCGGGAATCGCCCTGATGGACCACCTCATCCAGATCCCGCAGGTCGACCGGGCGTGGGCGCCGATCCCGGAGCCGTGGGTGACGCTCGGCCTGCTCGCCGGCCTCGACACGAGGCTGCAGCTGGGGACGCTCGTTTCGCCGGTGACCTTTCGGCCGGCGGGCATCACCGCGAAAGCGGTCGCGACGTTGGACGCGATCAGTGGCGGGCGGGCCTTCCTCGGGATCGGCGCCGGGTGGTGGGAGCGCGAGCACGCCGCGTTCGGCCTGGCCTTCCCGCCGGCGACCGAGCGACTGGACCGTCTCGAAAGTTCCATCGAGACGATCCGCGCGCTGCTGGCTCCCGGCACGAAGGCTTATGCCGGCGAGCGCGTGATGCTGCCCGAGACGACGTGCTATCCGCGGCCGGTGTCGGACGTCCCGATCGTCGTCGGCGGGGGCGGCGAGCAGCGCACCCTGCGGATCGCGGCCCGGCTGGGGGACGGCTGCAATGTGTCGTCGAACGAAGAATCACTCGATCGCAAGATCGCCGCGCTGCGCCGGCACTGCGCCGAGGTCGGCCGCGATCCGGCGGACGTCCGCGTCACCGTCCTCGACGTCCCGGTGATTGGCCGCGACCGCGAGGAGGTGTGGACGCGGGTGGAGCACCTCCGCGGCCGGACAGCGGCGGCGGCGTTCGCGCGGACCCACCATGCGGGCACGTACCAGGAGCAGCGAGAGCGCTACGCGATGCTCGCGGACAAGGGTGTGCGCACGGTGTTCCTCGCGCTGAGCCATCTGCAGACGGCCGAGGACGTGCTCGCCGTCGCGCCGATGATCAAGTAGCGGTTAGGACCGCGGTTCTCGCGCGCGGCTACCAGCGGTCGTGGACCAGCGGGCGGATGCGGCGGTCGTACAGGTCGCGCACCGCTCGACGGGCCGCGTCGTCGGTCGGGGCCAGTTCGGCCGCGGCGGCGTTGCGGCGCACCTGATCCACGTTGCGTGCTCCGGGGATCACCGACGTCACGCCGGGCTGGTCGATGATCCAACGCAACGCGCGGGCGGCCGCGGGTTCGGGGGACAGTTCGGCAAATTCCTGCGCAGCCTCCACTCCGGTCTCGAAGTCGACGCCCGCGAACGTCTCGCCGACGTCGAACGCCTCACCGTGCCGGTTGTAGGAGCGGTGGTCGTTCGACGCGAACCGGGTGTCCTTGCGGTAGCGGCCGGACAGCAGCCCGGAGGCCAGTGGCACCCGCGCGAGGATCCCGACGCCAGCGCGCTCGGCCGCCGGCAGCGCCTGCTCGAGCGGCTTCTGCCGGAACGCGTTGAGGATGATCTGCACCGTGGCCACTCCCGGGCGCGCGATGGCGGTTAGCGCCTCGGCCACGGTCTCGACGCTGACCCCGTAGTTCGTGATCCGGCCGTCTTCGACCAGCGTGTCGAGCGCGTCGTATGTCTCGTCCCGGCTGTAGACGGGCGTGGGCGGGCAATGCAGCTGTACGAGATCCAGCCGGTCGACGCCGAGGTTGCGCCGGGACCGATCGGTCCACTCCCGGAAGTTGGCGAGCACGTAGTTCTGCGGCAGCTGCTCGACCCGACGGCCCATCTTGGTGGCCACGAAGACGTCGGCGTCCGGGCGATCGCGGAGGAACTGGCCGATGAGCTGTTCACTACGGCCGTCCCCATAGACGTCGGCGGTGTCGAACAGGCTGACCCCCGACTCGGCGGCGGCGTGGAGGATGGCCAGTGCGTCCCCGGCGCCGACCTCGCCCCAGTCGCCGCCGATCTGCCAGGTGCCGAGCCCGATCACGGAAACCGATCGACCGGTCCGGCCCAGGATGCGCGTCTCCACGCCTCGACGATATCGAGTGGTCAGCTGCGGTGTCGGGCGGCTGCGCGCCGTCGGCCGAGAGTTATCAGGATGCCGCCGAGAATGAGCAGCAACGGGGTCAGGAGCAGCAGTTGTCGCACGAGGGAACTCAGGCCGGTGCGGCTGAGTGTGGTGATCGTGGTCGTGCGGCTCGGCGTCGGCGAGGGACTACCGGTTTCGGTGGATGCGGTCGTCGACGGGGTTCCCGGGGGCGAGCTGGCGATCTGGAGGGTTCGGCCCGTGGCGGTGCCGGTGCCCGTCCCGGTGCCGGTGCCGGCGGTGTTCGTGCCCGTCCCCGTGCCGGTGGACCCGGTCCCGGTGCCCATGCCGGTCCCGGTGCCCGTGCCGGTCCCGGTGCCCGTGCCGCCCCTGCCCGTACCGGTCCCGGTCCCGGTCCCGGTGCCCACGCCGCCGGTGCCCGTGCCGGTCCCGCCCGTCGCGCACGGCAGGTACCAGAACACCTTCTGCTTCGCGCCCGCGGCCGTCCGCAGCGTCACCTTCAGGTGGTACCCCTGCTTCGGGTGGGCGGTGAGCCCGGCGAGGTTCAGGTCGGCGGCGGCGTAGGTGAGGACGGCGTCGAGGTCCTTCCCGCCGCCGGCCGCGTCGTCGCTGATCAGGACCCCGTCCCGCTCGTTGACCAGGCCGGACCCGGAGGGCGCCTTGCCGCTGATCGTGACGCTGCCGGTCTGGCCCTCGTCGAAGCCGTAGAACTCCAGCCGGAAGCCGCACGCGACGTGCGACTCGTTGCCACGGCCGCTGTCGAACGGCAGCCCGTCGACGATGAACGTCCCGTTGTTCCCCGGGGGGTTGTGGCCCTGGTCGCGGCGTGCCCCGCCACCCGCGCTGTCCCGGTCGCCGCGCTCGCCGCCCCGGCCGCTCTTGCCGCTGCCGCGCTCGTCGCCCCGGTCGCCCTTGCCGTCGTGCCGCCCGGACCGCTCCTGCCGGTCCCCGGAACGGCCCCCGCGCCCACCCTCGTGGTCGCAGGCGAGGGCCGGGCCGGCGGCGCTGACCAACGCGAGCGTGGCGGCGGCGGAGAGGGTGACGGCGCGCTGGACGGTCCGGCTCATCGTGGCGACCCTTTCGCTGATGGTGACCGACGGTCACCGGCTGATCGCGAAAATCCCCGACGAATCGGACAGGCAAACGGTCGCCGCAGGACTCGTCACGCACTGTGTCGAACGAGAAAGACCGTCATGACCCAGCTGTCACATCCCACCGAACCTCCGTCCCGCCCCGGGGCTCTCTCACCGTGGAACCAAGAACTCGTGACCGGTGATGGGGCGACAGGGATGACGGCGGAGCTGGTGCTCGGTGGCGCGGATGCCGCGCGCGCCGACGTCGCCGGCGCCGTCGTGGTGCCCACCTCCCGCGAGGAGGGGTTCCGGGACCTGTACCGCGCGGAGTACGCCGGCCTGGCCGGCTACTGCACCGCGCTGACCGGCGACGTGCAGCTGGCGCGGGACATCACGCAGGAGGCGTTCGCCCGCCTGTTCGCCCGCTGGGTGGGGGTCCGCGAGCCGAAGGCGTACGTGTACTACGTCGCCACCAACCTGGCCCGCCGCCACTGGCGCCGCAGCAAGCGCGAGCGGGAGATCTACGACGAGATCGGCCACCGGCCGGCGACGGAGGCGGCGGTCCACGACCCGTGGCTGCGCGACCTCGTCGAACGCCTCCCCGAGCGGCTGCGCGAGGCCGTGCTGCTGCACTACTACGCCGACCTGCCCGTGAGCGAGGTTGCCCTGCTGACCAAGCGCCCCGTCGGCACCGTCAAGCGCCGCCTGCACGAGGCCAGGCAGCTGCTCGCCACGGCGCTGGAGGGTCACCGTGACTGACCTCCCCCGCCGCTCGTACCCGCTCGTCGTCCCGCCGCCCGGCGGCTTCGAGGACGCGGTCAGGCGCGGCCGCACCCGCCGCCGCAAGCAGGCCGGCGGCTCGACGGGCGTCGCGCTGGTGTTCGTCGGCGCGCTCGCGTACTCGATCGTCGGCCACGGCCCCAGCACCAACTCGCTGACGCCGACCAACCCCAGCAGGATCGACCACTCCCGCCCTGGCCCCGGCGCGTCCAACGGCCCCGCCCCCCGCGCCACCCCGACCGGCAACGTCGCCGGCCCGGGCGGGCGGCCGGCGGGCTCGGGCCCCCGCGGCACCGGTCCCACCTCCGTGCCGTCCGTGCCGATCCCGGCCCGCGCGACCCGGCAGCCGAACCACCCGGCGGTCCGCCGCTACGTGGCCCGCGCGCCGATCACGCGCTACGACAACCAGACGAACACCAGCACGGGCTGCCTGTCCCAGCAGCAGAGCGCGGACTGGTGCACGTCGGCGTACGCCGTGGCCAACAACACCACCCCCGAGACGTACACGTTCACGTACACGATCTGCCGCTCGGTCCGCGCGGCCGCCGCGATCCTGCACTTCGCGAACGACGCCGACCACCAGGTGGACTTCGCGGCGCGCGACGTCGCCCACCACGACACGGTCTGGACGTACTCGGCCGACCAGGCGGCGCGGCGCACCGGGTCGCAGGTCCGCGTCAACCCGGGGTACTGCGTGTACTGGGACGTCACCTGGAACGGCTACGACGACTTCGGCGACAACCCGCCCGGCGGCGACTACCAGCTCACGGCCAGCGCGCTGAGCGCCGAGGCGCTGCCGCCGGCCGACCCGTACACCTTCACCCACGCGTAGCAGGGCTCGGCGAAGCGCGGGTCGGCGTCACGTCCCGTCGGCGACGCCGGCCGACCACTAGACGGCGACGTCGGCGCCCTTCGCGACCAGCGGCGCCGCCGGCAGGGTGAACGTGAACGTCGACCCCTCGCCCACGCGGCTGTCGACCCAGATCTTGCCGCCCATCGCCTCGACCAGGCGGCGGGCGATGTGCAGGCCGAGCCCGGTGCCGGACGCCTCGCGGGTCATGTGGTGGCCGAGCCGGTGGAACCGTTCGAACACCGCCTCCCGCTGGTCCTCCGGGATGCCGAAGCCCTGGTCGGCGACGGTGACGACGACCTTGCCTCCCTCGCGGACGACGCGGACCTCGACGGGGGTGTCGGCGGGCGAGTACTTGTCGGCGTTGGAGACCAGGTTGTTGATGACCTGCTCGACGCGGCCCGCGTCGGCCATCGCGGTGCCCGCGAGCCCGGCCCGGACGTGCGTGACCGGACGGCCGGGGGTCTGCCGGCGGAACTCCGCCAGCGACTTCTCGATCACCTCGTCGATGCCGACGGGAACGGTCTGCACGACGAACTGGCCGCGGTCCATCGACGACACCGACAGCACGTCCTCGATCAGCCGCTGGAGCCGGCCGGTCTGGTGCATGAGGCGTTCGTGGACCTCCCGGCGCTCCTCCTCGTTCGGCTGGAACTCCGGCCGCAGCAGCGTCGACACCCAGCCCTTGAGCGAGGTCAACGGCGTCCGCAGCTCGTGCGACACGGTGGCGAGGAACTCCTCCTTCGCCTGCGCCGCCTCGCGCACCGCGGTGACGTCGCGGACGACGACGACGACGGTCTCGACGTCGCCGTTCGCCGACCGCACCGCCGCGAGGGACAGGTGCAGCCACCGCTGCGTCGTGTCGGCCGAGCCGATGGACACCGACGCCTCGGCCTGCGCGCCGGCGCCGAGCTTGGCCCAGAGCCAGTCGGTCGAGACGGGCGTGCCGTCGACGTCCGCGCCGGCGTGGCCGAGGGTGAACGGGCAGCCGAGCACGTCCTCGGCGGCGAAGCCGGAGATCCGCGACATGCCCGGGTTCCACGAGGTGACCCGGCCGCGCGCGTCGACGGACAGGATGCCGTCGGAGGTGTTGTCGACGACCCGGGAGAGCTTGGTCCGCTCCTCGCGCATCTCCTCGTAGAGGCGGGCGTTCTCGACGGAGGTCGCGAGCTGGTAGGCGAACGTCCGCAGCACCTGGACGTTGCGCGTCCGCATCCGCACGATGCCGGTGAACCCGACGCGCAACGTCCCGAGGCAGCGTTCGGCGGACATGATCGGCACGACGACGCACTGCTCGAGCCCGAGGGCCTCGAGCTCGCGGCGCTGGGCCTGCGGGGCGTCGCGGCGGAGCAGCTCGTAGGGCTCCCGCTCCGACTGGGCGCGCGGCCAGAACGTCGTCGCGTCCTCGATGGTGCGCCCGGTCAGCAGCTCGACGCCGCCGTCGCCGCCGCGCCAGGTCGTCATCCGCGCGGGCGTCGCGTCGTCGACCAGCATCAGCTCGACGAAGTCGGCCTGGAACAGCGCCGCCGCCCGCTCGACGACGACCGCCGCGATCTCGCTGCGGCGCAGGCGGGACAGGTCGCGCGAGGTGTCCTGCAGGACCTCCCAGGTGTCCCTGTCCTCGCCGGCCCGCAGGTAGGCGCGGTAGGCGAGGTAGAGCAGCGCGAGGAAGAACGGCAGCACGATCAGCGCGCTGGGGCTCTGCCGGGCGACGACGCCCATCGCGATGCCGGCGGCGGTGTTGCCGAGCCAGACCAGCGCCTGGAGCAGCGCGCCCCGGCCGAGCACGTCGCGGACCCGCAGGCCCTGGGAGAACGCCACCGCCATCGCGACGGCGACCATGTTCCAGACGCAGAACGTCAGCGCCGCCACGCCGAGCGCGACCCACGACAGCGGCGTGTGCCGCGTGGCCGCCATGTCGTACCCGAGGCCCATGGACAGCAGCTCGGCCATCGCCGCGCCGACGGCCATGGCGCCGACGTTGAACGCCATCTTCAGCGGCGACCGCCGCTGGATCACCTGGGCCGCGGCGACGGCGGCCGTCCCGACGAGGACGGTCCAGCCGCGCGGCACCATGACCAGGCTGAACACGATGGCCAGCTCGGCCCAGGTGAAGTTGAAGTAGTTCCTGCCGAAGCGCAGCTTCAGCAGGGCGATGTCGCCGACCACGAACAGCGCCGTCGTGACGATCAGCCGCGGCACCTCGGGCCGGTGCCCGACCGCCACGGGGATCGCGAACCCGACCGCGGCGCAGCCGAGCAGCACGACGGCGACCACGAGCAGGCGCAGCCGTACGGGCAGCCGCTCCTCGCTCGTGGTCGCCGGTCGCGGGCTCACCCCTCGGCGTCCGTCCCGTCGCGGGCCTGGCGGGCCTCGCTGTTCTCACCGTTCACGTGACGACCGTACTTCGGACGGGCGCCCCAGAACGCGCTGAGGAACAGATCCTCGCCGTCGTCGTACCCGGCGCTGCTCCACGAGGAGCCGCTCCAGGACGAGCCCGACCACGCGGCGCCGCTCCACGAGGAGCCGCTCCACGACGAGCCCGACCACGACGAGCCGCTCCAGGAGGAGCCGCCCCACGAGGAGCCGGTCCACAGGCCGCCGGACCACGAGGAGCCGGACCACGACGAGCCGCTCCACGACGAGCCCGACCAGGACGAGCCGGACCACGACGAGCCGGACCACGAGGAGCCGGTCCAGGCGGCGCCGCTCCACGAGGAGCCGCTCCACGAGGAGCCGTCCCACGGGTTGCAGTAGACGTCCTGCTCACCGCGGATCTCGGTCACGGCCTGCGGCGTGCCGCAGAGCGCGACGACGTGCGCGCTGCCGCGGGCCGCCTCCAGCGAGCCGAGCCCGGTGGCGCGGATCGTCTGCTGCGACGCCGGGCCGGGGTTGGTGGCCAGCGCCTGCGCGAGCTGGACCCGGCCGGTGCCCTGCTTGTACTTCCCGAGAGTGTTCGGGATGAACGACGCGGTGCCCTTGATCGCCGACTTGACCTGGTCCGGCGTCCAGTCCGGGTGCGCCTTGACGATCAGCGCGGCCAGGCCGGAGACGACGGCCGCGGCCTCGGAGGTGCCGCTGCCCTTGATGTAGCTCGGGGCGACGAGGGCGCGCGGGTTGTTCTTCTCGACGTCCGAGCCGTACGAGCGGGTCGTGATCAGCGTGCGGCCGGGCGCGACGACGTCGGGCTTGACCAGCCCCTGGGCCGTCGGGCCGCGGGACGACCAGGCCGGCAGCGTGTCGTCGGAGTCGCTGGTGGTGCCCTTGTCGTCGTACGCGCCGACGGTCAGCACGACCGGGTCGTCGCCGGGCTTGGTGATGGTGCCCTGGTCCGGACCGGCGTTGCCGGCCGAGACGACGACGACGATGCCGTCGCGCCAGAGCCGCTCGACCGCGTAGTTGATCGGGTCGACCGCCGGGTCCTGGGTCGAGTTGGTGCCCCAGGACAGGTTCAGCACGCGGATGTTGAACTGCTGGCGGTACGCCGACACCCAGTGCATCGCCTGGAGCATCGTCGAGACGTCGGAGGCGCCGTTGCGGCCCGCGACCTTGACGGCGACGAGCGTGGACTTCGGCGCGACGCCGACGTAGGCGCCGTTCGCGTTGCTCGCCGAGTCGGTGCCGTTGCCGCCCACGATGCCGGCCATCGCGGTGCCGTGGCCGTACGTGTCGACCAGCGTGCCCTCGCCGGAGAGGTCGGGGCCGTGCACGAGCCGGCCGGCGAAGTCGTTCATCTCCGAGATACCGGTGTCGATGACCGCGACGCCGACGCCCTCGCCGAAGTTGGACTGCGACCACGCCTGCGTGGCGCCGGTCGACTTGGCGTACGACGACGCCGTGACGCCGCTCTCGTAGCCGGCCGTCGCGAACTGCACGGCGGTGTTGAGGCTGACGGCCCGCACGTCGGCGCGGCCCTTCAGCAGCGCGACCGCGCCGGCGGGCACGCGGGCGGAGAAGCCGTTGACGATGGGCAGCGCCTTGTCGACCCGGCCGCCCAGCGCGCGGACCGCCTTGGCGACGGCGGCCTCCGAACCGGGGCGCGCCTGGACGATCACGCCCGTGGCCGCGCCGCCCGGGCGGGCCGCGGCCCAGGTGTTGCCCTTGGCGAGCGCGGTGGCCGGCGTCGCGACGATGGCCGGACCGGCCAGCGTCACCGCGGCGGCCGACAGGGCCAGCCAGCGGCGGTACCGCCTGTGGTGCTGAGGAGTAGATCCCATCAGAGTGTGCTCCCGTCACGCAACGCTTCGTTGCAATCGCTCTGAGTGAGGGGTCCACCGCAAGGGGTGGACGGACCTCTCCGTCTGTGTTCATGGGGATACTCGTCGTGAACACCGGTCAAGTCCCTAGCACCATGTGATGGTTTGGTGACAGGCCGTAGGGCCTAGAACCGGACAAAGCGGACGGATCCCGGCGACGCGGCCGCGCCACGCGCGCGTTTCCGGGTCCTGGCGGCGTCGCGCCGCGGCGCTACGCCCCCGCGCGGAGGTCCGCCGCCGCTTCCGGCTCGACACCCTCGGTGACCGGCGCGGGCGGCCGCCCGCGGTCGGTGCGCCAGATCCGGAACGCCGCCACCGACGCCGTCAGCCAGGCCAGCCCGAGCACCAGGCCGCCGAGCACGTCGGAGAGGTAGTGGACGCCCAACGCGATCCGCGACGCCGCGATCGCGAGCACCAGCAGCACCGGGGCGGCGATCGCGAGCCGGCGGCGGGGCCGGGGGACCGCGGGCAGCAGGGCGAGCAGCAGGGCGCCGTAGACCACCGTCGAGGACATCGCGTGGCCCGACGGGAAGCTCTTGCCGAACGCGTGCGCGATCGGGTGCGGGAGGTTCGGGCGCGGGCGGTTCACGACGTTCTTCACGACGGTGTCGATGACGCTGCCGCCGGCGGCGGTCACGACCAGGAACACCGCGAGCCGCCGCCGGCCGCGCCACAGCGCGTACCCGCCGGCGAGCACGACGAGCAGCGTGAGGAACGGCGGCCCGCCGAGGACGCTCAGGGCCTTGACCGTCCGGATCAGGCCGGGGCCGCGGCGCAGCACCCAGAGGTGGACGTCGTTCGCGACGCCGCGGTCGACGCGGAGCAGCGGGCCGTGGTGGACGACCTGTTCGAGCAGCAGGCCGAACGGCACCGCCACCAGCAGCACGGCGACGGCGAACAGCGTGACGCGCAGGCCGTACCGCTCGGCGGGGTCGAGCCGGCGGCGCAGCGAGTCGGCGATCATGCGCCCGAGTCTGCCCGGGGCGTGTACACCGCCAACCGTCGCGAACGTTTGCGCACGGCAAACTCTCGCGAGCCGTCGAACGTCTCCCCGTCCCGCGCCAGCCGGACCGGGCCGTCGACCCGGACGCGGACCTCGCTCGCGAACCGCTGCTCGTAGACGCGGCAGCGGGCCAGCGTCCCGGTGAGCAGCGCGAGGACGAGCCGGGTCGCGGAGAACGGGTGGCTCGCGTCGACGATCCGCACGTCCAGCAGCCCGTCGTCGAGCCGCGGCCGGTACGCGGGGGCGAAGCCGGCCGGCTCGTACCGGCAGTTGCCGACGAAGATCGCCCACAGCCGCCGCGGCACGCCGTCGATCTCCGCCTCGACCGGGTCGCCGCGGCGCAGCACCGTGGTCAGCGCCACGAGCAGCGCGGGCCACTTGCCGATCCGGTCCTCCAGCCGTTCGCGGGCGTCGACCAGGTCGGCGTAGGACCCGAACGACGCGGTGTTGAGGAACGGCCGCCCGTCGATCTCGGCGACGTCGACGTCGACGGTCTCGCCGTTCTCGACGGCCCGCGCGACGTCGGCGACGCCGGTCAGCCCGAGGTCGCGGGCGAAGTGGTTCAGCGTGCCGCCGGGGACGACGACCAGCGGCAGGCGGGCGTCGTAGGCGACCTCGGCGGCGGCGTTGACCGAGCCGTCCCCGCCGCGCACGCCGACCGCGACCGCGCCGGGCGCGGCGGCCTCCAGCGTCTTGACGAGCTGCGCCGGGTCGTCCAACGGCACGACGTCGGCCTCCGGCAGCGCCTCGCGGAGCGCGCGGACCGCCTCGTCGTCCTCGGCGCCGGCGGCGGCGTTGACCGCGATGGTCACCCCGCGCCCCTGCGGCGCGGGCGTGGTCGCGGTGGGCGCGAGGCGTTCGCGGACGTCGTCGGGGTCGACCGGCGCGAGCGGCCACCACCACCGGGTCGAGACGCCGATGGCCGCGCCGAGCGCCCAGCCGGCCAGCACGTCGCCCGGGTAGTGGACGCCGGTGTGGACCCGCGAGTAGCCGACCGCCGCGGCCGCCGCGCCGAGCGGCAGCGCGAGGCCGGGCAGCTCGGAGGCCGCGCCGACTGCGAACGCCGCCGCGCTCGCGCTGTGCCCGCTCGGGAACGACCCGCTCGACGGGATGCGCCGCGGCAGCCGGCCCGCGCGGACCAGCGTCAGCGCGTCGGGGCGCCGGCGGCGGGAGAGGTGCTTGGCGGGGAGGTTCGCGACCGCGGACGCGAGGCCGACCGACAGCAGGCCGCGCAACGCCGCCCGCCGGCCCGGCCGCCCGCGCGTCGCAAGCAGCGCGGCCACCACCAGCCAGAGCTTCGAGTGGTTCGCGGCGCGGGACAACGCGGTCAGGCCGGTGTCCACGGCGGGCGGCGTCCGGGTCGCGTGGACGCGCCGGTACACGTCGGCGTCGAGCCGGTGCAGAGCGTTGGCCATGCGCCACCCGTGCCCGTTCGCGTCCCGCGCGAACCGCGCCGTGTGCCAGGGTTGGGGCGTGCAGCCGGTCGAGGCGCTGAAGCGGATCGCGTACCTGCTGGAGCGGGCCCGCGAGCCGTCGTACCG
The DNA here is from genome assembly GCA_032160665.1 of Pseudonocardiales bacterium. Taxonomy (GTDB): domain Bacteria; phylum Actinomycetota; class Actinomycetes; order Mycobacteriales; family Jatrophihabitantaceae; genus Jatrophihabitans. The sequence goes on along the minus strand of JAVHVH010000020.1, from coordinate 64,507 downwards.
CGTCCGCGCGTTCCGCCGCGCAGCGGACACCGTCGCCGCGCTGGCCGCACCGGAGCTCGCGGCGCGCGTCGCCGCCGGGACGCTGACCGACCTGCCCGGCATCGGCGACGTCACCGCGCGGGTCGTGGCGGAGGCGTTGAACGGCGAGGTCCCCGTCTACCTGCGCCGGCTCGAAGCGACCGAGGGCACGCCGGTCGACGCGGCGGCGGAGGCGTTGCACGCGGCGTTGCGCGGCGACCTGCACGTCCACTCGGACTGGTCCGACGGCGGCAGCCCGATCCGCGAGATGGCCGAGGCCGCGCGCGACCTCGGGCACGAGTACATCGTGCTCACCGACCACTCGCCGCGGCTCACCATCGCGAACGGCCTCTCCCCCGACCGGCTCCGCGCGCAGCTCGACGTCGTGGCCGCTCTCAACGAGGACTTCGCCGCCGAGGCCGCCTCCGGCGGCACGCAGCCGTTCCGCATCCTCACCGGGATCGAGTGCGACATCCTCGACGACGGGTCGCTCGACCAGGAGGACGCGCTGCTCGAACGCCTCGACGTCGTCGTCGCCTCCGTCCACTCGAAGCTGCGGATGGGGCGCGAGGACATGACGAGGCGGATGGCGTACGCCGTCGCCCACCCGCACACCGACGTGCTCGGCCACTGCACCGGCCGGATCGTCGTCGGCAAGGGGCGGCCCGAGTCGGAGTTCGACCCGGAGCTGGTGTTCGCGGCGTGCGCGGAGTTCGGCACGGCCGTCGAGATCAACTCGCGGCCGGAACGCCTCGACCCGCCGAAGCGGCTGCTGATGCTCGCCGTCGAGGCCGGGTGCTCGTTCGCGATCGACACCGACGCGCACGCGCCGGGGCAGCTCGAGTGGCAGATGAACGGCTGCGCCCGCGCCGCGTTGTGCGGCGTCGCGGTCGAGTCGGTGATCAACAGGTTGAGCGCCGACGACCTGCTCACCCGCCTCCGCGCCTAGCCGGCACCCGCCCGAGCCGGGCCCGGGCGGCGACGTGGGCGGGGCGGGCGGTGGCGCGGAGGTCAGGAGTTGACGACGGCCTCGTAGCGGCCGGGCGTGCCGCCCGACGGACCCACGTAAAGCCGGAACGGCCGCAGCCAGCGGTGCCGCACGGTGTAGGTGCCCGCCGCCGGCCGCGAGCCGGTCTCGAACACCAGGCTGAACCGCGTCGCCGCGCCGTGGTCCCGCGGGCCGAGGTCGTCGATCCGGACGAGACGCAGGGCGGGGGCCCGCAGCCCCAGGCCGAGCCGGAACGTCGAACCCACGTGCGGGCGGAACACCTCCCGGCGCAGCCGCGTCGGCCCGAGCCGGCTCAGCGCTCCGGCAGGCTGCGCCAGGACGACGGGGAACGCGGCCCCTGCCGCGCCCACGACGGCGAGCCGGAGGACAGCACGCCGAGACGGCTGGTCCATTGGTCGGTCCACCCCTCATCCGCCCCGCGCGGAGGACAGTACGCGGGTCCGCCCCGCCCGTCCGGCGAATGGAGCAGATCGCCCGGTTGTCCTGCCTCCGCGCCCGCACTAGCATCCGCGGACCATGGACCCGCTCGCGTCGTTCACCGCCGGCACGTTCCGCGACCGCGTCGGCGAGACGTTCACCGTGCCGGCCGCCGAGGGCGCCGGGCTGGTGCTGGCGGCGGTGGACGACAAGGGCAGCGGCGCGGGCGCGCGCCCGGGGGGCGCGTTCTCGCTGGTCTTCCAGGGTCCGGCCGACCTGCTGCTGCACCAGGGGATCCACGAGATGACGCACGCGGAGCTCGGGGCGTTCGGCCTGTTCCTGGTGCCGGTCGCCCAGACCCCCGAGGGTTTCCGGTACGAGGCGGCGTTCAACTAGCGTCCCGAGTCAGGCGGTCCACGCCATCCGGTCGTAGAGCTCGCCCTCGGCGACGAGGACGAAGCCGAGCCGGTCGTACAGGCGCCGGGCCCGGTTGGTCTTCTCGACGTAGATCGTGACGGGCCGGCCGGTGCCGGCCGCGACGCCCTGCACGCCGCGCAGCAATGCCTCGCCGGCGCCGCGGCCGCGGAACTCCGGGAGGATCGCGATGTCGAGGACGTGCACCTCGTCGGGCAGGAACGACTGCCAGAGCCGGCCCGCGGGCTCGCCGTCGACCAGCACGACGTCGTACGACACGTCGTCCCAGCGCGACTCGTAGTCGGCCTTCTGCGCGTCGTACTGCATGTCGCAGAACCACGTCTTCTGCTCGTCCGTCCACGGGACGCCCGCGAGCTCCTCTGCCCGGGTGGCGGCATAGACGCGCCGGAGGAACGGTTCGTCCTCCGGCGCGACCGGGCGCAGCGAGACCGCCGCCACTACGAGCGGGGCGGGAAGATGCCCTGCAACGCGATGCAGAAGTTCATGACCAGGTACGGCATCAGGTTGTTGTGCGGCTGGCCGCCGCCGGTGACGCCGACCGCGGTCTGGTCGAGGGTTACCGGCGTGTCCATCGCGTGATAGCCCGAGCCGCCGGTGGCGCGCGCGAGCGACGCCGTGGGCCCCGGCGACGACACGTTGGCGGGCAGCACCGACGCCATCAGGTTGTGGTTGTGCACCGGCATCTCCGTCGGGAGGAGCGTCACGAACTGCTCCCCCGAGGTCTCGCCGAGGAAGCGTTCGCTCAGCCCGCTGCCCTGGCCCTGGCCGATCGCCGCGTTGCCCTCGAAGTTCGGCAGCGCGAAGGTCGACTTGCCGTCGCCGCCGTAGTACGTGCCGAGCAGTGAGAACAGCGCAGTGTTCTGCGAGATCGGCAGGAGCTGCCCGTTGCACATCGCCCAGCCGGTCGGCGCGAAGTTACAGCCGAGCATGCGGATCTCTGCCACGAATTGGTCTGTCACGTGAGCCTCCTAACTGGGACTGGGGAAGATCCCGAACAGCGAGATGATGAAGGAGATCGCGAGGTACGGGATCATGTTGTCGTGCGGCTGCGAGCCGCCGGCCTGTTGCAGCGAGGTGTTCACCAGCGCGGCGGTGGGCGGCGTGCCGCGATACCACTGCAACGTCCCCGACTGCGCGGTGGTGTTGCCCGCGGGCGTGGGCTCGGCGGCCAGCGAGGTGGTCGCCATGAACGGGTGGGTGTGGACCGGGATCTGGTTGGTGATGAGCGTGACGCTCTCGACGCCACCCGTCGCGGCGAGGGTGTTGGCGCCGACGTGCAGTGGCACCCGGCTCTGGAGGTTCGGCAGGCCGAACGTGCTCTGGCCGTCGCCACCGTAGGTGGTGCCGATCAGCTGGAAGAGGGTCTCGTTCTCCGAGATCGGGAGCAACGCCCCGTTGCAGAACGACCATCCGGCGGGCGCGAAGTTGCCGCCGAACATGCGGATCTCGCCGACGTAAGGCTGTCCCATGGCGTCTCCTAGTTCCGGCTCGGGAAGATGCCCTGGAGGGCGATGCAGATGTTCAGCGCGAGAAAGGGCGACCTGTTCTCGTGTGCCTGCGAGCCGCCGACGTTGCTGATGGTCGCGGGCACGAGGCTCACCGCGTTCGGGCTGACCTTCGTGTACGCGTTGAGGCTCGGGTTGGCCAGGGCCTGCCCGGTCGGCGCCAGCTGGTCGCCGACGGAGTTCGTGCCCTGGGCGAAGTGGACGTGCTGCGGCAGCTCCTGCTGGGTCAGCGTGTGCGTGTTCTCGCCGCCGGCCTGCCCCTGGAGCAGCCCCTGCCCGATGTGGATCGGGACCTTGTCCCGCAGGTCCGGCAGCGCGAACGTCGTCTGGCCGTTCCCGCCGTACGTCGTGCCCAGCAGCGAGAACAGCGCCTGGTTCTGGTTGATCGGCAGGAACTGCCCGTTGCACTGGGCCCAGCCCTGCGGGGCGAAGTTGAAGCTGAATATGCGTAGCTCGCTCATGAACGGGGTTCCCACGGCTCTCCTCTTCTCGAAGAACGATGCTTTCGCAACCTACTCGCTCATGGGTTCCGAATGCGTCAGGGGGTGTTGCACGCAGCGCCTCCGGTGAACGGGTTGGCGCTGCTGTTCGCCTCCGCCGTGGTCGGCGGGGTGTTCTGGCCGGCGAGGAACGACGCGGCCTGGGCGTCGGTGGTGCCCGCGTAGCCGGGCAGCCTGAACGAACCGGCGAAGAAGTTGTTCACGGAGACTCCGGTGAAGCCGGCGCCGCCGATCGACTTGTTCGTCTTGACGTTCCCGCAGACCGCGTTGTTGTCACCGGAGAGAGTGCCGGACTCGACGTAGATGCCGTTGAGCGCACCGGCTCCGGCGGCGGAGACGTCGACGTCGTTGTTGACGATGCTGACGTCGAGCGAGCCGGTGCCGTTGCCCTCACCGGCGTAGATGCCCCACTGCTGGACCTGGCGGACGTTGTTGCCGTCGATCGTCGCCCGCAGCGCGCCGGAGCCCTCGCCGTGCACCCAGATGCCGGGCGCGTTGCCGGAGTTGCCGTTGGTGACGGTGCTGTTCGCGATGGTCACCGACATGGCGTTCGCGCCGGTGCCGGTCGCGCCGGTGCCCTTGTAGGCGACGATCGGACCGCCGCAGGTGGCGCAGCCGGTGACGGTCACGCCGTTGACCACGAACGTCGCCGGACCGGTGCCGTTCGACTCGACGTCGACGCCGACCTGGTTGCCGTTGAACGTGTTGACGCCGACGTTGCCGACGAAGGGCGCCGAGGACTCGCCGAACAGCGCGAGGCCGTCGGTGTTGTTGTTCGTGAACGTGTTGTTGTTGACGGTCACGGTCATCGCCGCCGAGCCCTGGCTGTCGGCGAACAGGCCGTTGGCGCCGACGCTCGCGTCGTTGCTCGCGATCGTCGAGCCCGAGACCGTGATGGCCGCGGTGCCGCTGTTGTTGACCAGCCGGATGTTGTTCTCCTTCGACCCGGTCACCGACAGCCCGGTCAGGGCCGACGTGCCGAACAGGTTGTCGAAGTGGATGCCGTCGTGGTCGAGCGCGACGTTGCTGCCGTTGTTGGTGACCGACGAGTTGGCCATCGTGAACGCCGTGACGCCGGTGCCGTAGACGCCGTTGCCGGCGCCGCCGCTGACGACCATCCGGTCCAGTGACACGTTCTTGGCGTTGTTGAGGTAGATGCCGCCGTCACCGGTGCCGAACGCGGCCGTGCCGGCCGCCGTGGAGCCGGCGATGGTGCCGCCCGAGCCGGCGCTGCCGGTGCCGACGACGGTGAAGGTGCCGCTCGCGACGTTGACGTTCGTGAGCGAGATGCCGCGGGTGGCGCCGGTCGCGGCGACGCTGACGAACGACAGCGTGCCGTCGGCGTTGGACAGGTCGACCGCCCGCGCGGTCGTGGCCGCCACGGTGACGTCGTTGATGGTCTGGCCGAGGCCGGAGCCGGAGACGCCCGCGGTGCCGCTCGGCGGCGCGACGGCGACGGAGCGGAGAACCGAGCCGGTGTTGGTGGTGACGTGGCCGGCGACCTGGCGGCGGGCGCCGCTGTTGATCGCGGGCCGCGCGATGGTGCCGGCGGGCGGCGTGAAGCCCATGACCGCGTCGAACGACGCGCCCGTGACGCCGTCACCGAGCAGCCAGCCGGTGGTCGGCAGCGTGACGTTGCCGGTGACGTTGCCGTTGTCGACGAAGATCCGGCTGCCAGCGGTCGAGCCCATCGCGGTGGTCGCCGCGCCGAGGGTGTTGAACGGCGCGCTGAGGCGGCCGGTGCCGGCCGCGCCCAGCGTCGAGTCGACGAACCAGACGACCGGGCCGTTGACCGTGAACGTGATGGTCTGCGGCGCGCTGGCGATGCCCGGCCCCGGGTACCCGCTGTCGACGACCGTGTAGGTCAGGGTGAACGACCCCGTCCCGCCGGCCGGCGGGTCGAAGTCGAACGTGCCCGCGTTGACGTCAACGGCGGAGACGGTGCACCCGACACAGCCGGCCCCGACCGTGATGCTGCCGACGGTGAAGCTCGGCGTGTACGCCGGCTGGCCCGCCGGGACCGGTGTGTCGTTGGGGTCGGTCGCGCCGACGAGCAGGCCGCCGAGGCTGATCTTCATGTTGGACTGGACGGTGTAGGCGTGCGCGGCCGCGACCGGCGCGTCGTTCACCGGGTTGACCGTGATGAGGAACGTCTGGGTCGCGCTGGTGTCGACGCCGCCGTTCGCGATGCCGCCGTTGTCGTGGATCCGCAGCGTCACGGCGGAGGAGCCGTACTGGTTCGCGGCGGGGGTGTAGGTCAGCGTGCCGGTCGGCGAGACCGCCGGCTGGCCCACGCCTGCGCTGAACAGCGAGGGGTTGGCGATGTTGGTGATCTCGAAGTTCACGGTCTGGGCGGACTCGTTGGCGGGGCCCTGGCTGATCGCGCCGGCCCAGTTGCTGACCGACTGCGCGCCCGCGTCCTCGGCGACCACCTGGTCGCCGCCCTTGGTGAAGCTCGGGACGTCGTTGACCGCGGTGACGTTGATGACGAACGTCTGCGGGGCGCTGTCGTCGACGCCGCCGCCGGCGGTGCCGCCGTCGTCGTGCGCGTGCAGCGTGACGGTCGCGGAGCCGTTGGCGTTCGCCGCGGGGGTGAACGTCAGGACGCCGGCGCCGTCGACGGCCGGCTGCGTCAGGAACAGCGGGTTGTTGTTGTTCGACACGACGAACGACACGGTCTGGCCGGCCTCGTTCGCCGGGCCGAAACTGATGCCGGTGGCCCACGGGTTGAACGTCACCGGGCCCGAGTCCTCGAGGACGGTGCGGTCCGGGCCCTTGGTGAAGCTCGGGGCGTCGTTGACGCTCGCGATCGTCATGGTGATGGTCGCCTGCGTCGAGGCGACGGTGCCGTCGTTGACCGTGTAGGTGAACGTGTCGGTGCCGAAGAAGTTCGCGGCCGGCGTGTACGTCACGGTCGACGTGCAGTGGCTCGCCGGCGGCGACGGGTTGGTGCAGACCGGCGCCGTCGGGGTGCCGAGCGTGCCGGCGCTCGGCGGGTTGGCGATGGCGAAGGTGAGCGCGTCGCCGTCGGCGTCGTCGCCGGAGAGGCTGACGACGACCGCGCCGCCGTCCTCGGTGGCGTTGGCGGAGCCGGAAGCGGCGGTCGGGGTGGCGTTCGGCGGGTTCAGGGTGATGGTGAACGTCTGCGCCGGGCTGGTGTCGACGCCGCCGTTCGCGACGCCGCCGTTGTCGGACAGCGTCACGGTGACCGCGGTGGAGCCGACCGTCGGGCCGGGCGTGTACGTGAGGTCACCGGTGGCCGGGTCGACGGCGGGCTGCGTGGTGAACAGCGTCGCGTCGTTGGCGAGCACGGTGAACGTCAGGGTCTGGCCGGACTCGTCCGCCGGGCCCTTGCTGATCGCGGTGGCCCAGCCGGGGACGGTCTTCGTCCCGCTGGAGGTGACGGCCTGCGAGTCGGCGCCCTTGGTGAACGAGGGCGCGTCGTTGACGGCGTTCACCGTCAGGCTGACGGTCGCCGGCGCGGAGTCGCTGGTGCCGTCGTTGACCTTGTAGGTGAACGAGTCCAGGCCGTTGTAGTCGGCGGCCGGGGTGTAGGTGACCGGCGCGGTGCAGCCGGTGGTGCAGCTCGGGGCGCCGATCGCGCCGAGCGAGCCCTTCGACGGGCCGGTGACGATCGAGAACGTCAGCGCCGAGCCCTCGACCGTGTCGGTGCCGCTCAGCGTGACGACCTTCGCCGTGTCCTCGTTGGTGCTGGCGCTCACCGCGTCCGCGGTGGGCGCGTCGTTGACCGCGTTGACCGTCAGGAAGACGGTCGCGACGTTCGAGTCGGCGGAGCCGTCGTTCGCCTTGTAGGCGAACGAGTCGGAGCCGTTGTAGTTGGCGTTCGGCGTGTAGGAGAAGGAGCCGTCGGCGTTGAGCGTGAACGACGAGGCCTTCGACGGGCCGGTCACCAGGATCGCGGTGAGCGGGGTGCTCTCGGTGTCGGTGTCGTTGCCGAGGACGCCCGGGAGCGCGACGGACAGCGGCGTGTCCTCGTTGGTGGAGTACGCGTCGTTGTTGGCGACCGGCGCGTCGTTGACCGCGTTGACCGTCAGCGAGACGGTCGCGAGGTTCGAGCCGGTGGTGCCGTCGTTCGCCGTGTAGGTGAAGGAGTCGGGGCCGTTGTAGTCGGCGGCCGGCGTGTAGGTCACCGTCGCGGTGCAGACGGTGCCGGCGCAGGACGGCGGGTCGATCGCCCCGAGCGAGCCGTGGGCGGGGCCGGTGGCGATGGCGAACGTCAGCGCGTCGCCGTCGACGTCCGAGGCGGCCAGCGTGACGACCTTGGGCGTGTCCTCGTTCGTCGAGTCGGTCACGTTGGACGCGACCGGGGCGTCGTTCACCGGGTTGACCGTGATGTTGACGGTCGTCACCGCGGACAGGTCGGTGCCGTCGTTCGCCTGGTAGGTGAACGAGTCGGGGCCGTTGTAGTTGGCGTTCGGCGTGTAGTCGAACGAGCCGTCGGAGTTCAGCGTGAACGACGACGCCTTCGACGGGCCGGTCACCAGGCTCGCGGTGAGCGGGGTGCTCTCGGTGTCGGTGTCGTTGCCGAGGACGCCGGGGGCGCCGACGCTCAGCAGCACGTCCTCGTTCGTGGAGTACGAGTCGGTGTTGCCGACCGGCGCGTCGTTGACCGCGTCGACGGTCAGCGAGACGGTCGCCGGCGCGGAGTCGGCGGTGCCGTCGTTGGCCTTGTACGTGAACGAGTCGGGACCGTTGTAGTTCGCGTCCGGCGTGTACGTCACCGTCGCCGTGCAGCTCCCCGCCACGCAGGACGGCGCGCCGATCAGGCCGAGCGAGCCCTTCGCGGGGCCGGAGGCGATGCTGAACGTCAGCGCGTCGCCGTCGACGTCGGTGCCGGAGAGGGTGATCGCCTTCGGGGTGTCCTCGTTGGTGCTGTCGGTCACGGCGCTCGCGACGGGCGCGTCGTTGACCGGGTTGATGGTCACGCCGACGGGCGCGTTCGCCGAGTCGGCCGTGCCGTCGTTCGCCTTGTAGGAGAAGGAGTCGGGGCCGTTGTAGTTGGGGGTCGGCGTGTAGTCGAACGAGCCGTCGGTGTTGAGCGTGAACGACGACGCGTGCGCCGGGCCGGTCACGAGGATCGCGGTCAGCGCGCTGCCCTCGACGTCGGTGTCGTTGCCGAGGACGCCGGGCGCCGCGACGTTCAGCGACGTGTCCTCGTTGGTCGAGTAGCTGTCCGGGTTGGCGACCGGCGCGTCGTTGACGGCGTTGACCGTCAGGGTGACGGTGGCGACGTTGGAGTCGGCGGTGCCGTCGTTCGCCTTGTAGGTGAACGAGTCCGGGCCGTTGTAGTTCGCGGCAGGCGTGTACGTCACGGTCGCGGTGCAGGTCGTGCCGACGCAGGACGGCACGCCGATCGCGCCGAGCCCGCCGTTCCCGGGGCCGGCGACGATCGAGAAGGTCAGCGGCTGCGCGTCGACGTCGGTCGCGGTCAGCGTGACGACCTTCGCGGTGTCCTCGTTCGTCGAGGCGCTCACGTCGCCGGCGACCGGGGCGTCGTTGACGGAGTTCACGGTGATGGTGACGGTCGCGGCGTTGGAGTCGCTGTGGCCGTCGTTCGCCTTGTAGGTGAACGAGTCGGTGCCGTGGAAGTCGGCGTTGGGGACGTAGGAGTACGAGCCGTTCGCGTTGACCGTCGCGGTGCCGTTGACGGCCTGGGTCACCAGGTGCGCGGTGATCGGGTCGGACTCAGGGTCGCTGTCATTCGCGAGCACGCCGGTGGCGGGGACGTTCAGCGTGACGTCCTCGTTGGTGCTGTTCACGTCGTCGACGGCGACCGGCGGCTGGCTGTCCGCGGTGTAGCCGGTGAACGTGCGGATCGGCGAGGTGCGGTTGACCGCGGAGCCGATGCCGGCGATGACCTTGTACGTCGTGCCGTAGGTGCCGACGATCGTGGTGCCGTTCCAGTCGGCGAGGACGACGTTCGCGCTGTTGGCCGCGATCGGGCCGGAGAGGAACGTGCCGGGCGACGCGATGTACGTGCCGCCGAGGGTCGAGCGCGACGCGGCGGGCGTCAGCGCGGAGCTCGCGTGGTTCTTGCCGCAGACGACGATGGTCCTGGTCGAGCCGAGGATCGCGGTCTTGTTCGGCGCCGGGCAGGCCGTGCCGGGGAGCTTGGACGTCGCAGAGACGACGGCGTCGGTGACCTCGTACGTGTAGAGCGTCGCGGACAGGCCGGAGCCGGTGGCCGTGGCGTTCTTGAACGGCTGGTCGTCGTCGTCGTCGGCGTCGAAGCCGTTGCGCATGCTGACCGTGACGGCCCAGGTGCCGACGACGTCGTTGGTGCCGGGCGCGGTCTTGGCCTTGAGGGTGAGGGTCCGCGTCTGGCCGGGCTTGATGTCGTCGGCCGTCGAGCCGCCGCTGCGGTAGCGGCAGCGGGTCGCGGTCGCCTCGATCGACCAGCCCGCCGGGCCGGACGGGCAGGCCACGATCGTCCACGCGGCCGACGGCCGGGCGATCTGGACCGCGCCGATGTTGCGGCTCGTCCCGGTGTTCTTCACCGTGAACGTGTACGTGGTCCCGACGGTGTCGCCGATGTAGCGCAGCTCGGGCGCGAGGGACGCGGTCGCGGCGAACGCCGGTGGCGCGGTCGCCTCGGCGACGACGGCCAGCAGGCCGCCGCCGGCGAACGCGCCGAAGGCGAGGAGCAGTGCCGCCCTGGCTCGGCGGACGGGGAGGCCCCGCCCGCTCGTGGACGTTGCGCTGCGCGACTCGCGACCCAGCATTGCCGGACCCCCTCATGAGGACCGCCGGCACGGGGATGGCCGACGGCATTGCCGCCATCCTGTCCCGCCGGGAGGGCCAGCGGGGGCGATTGTCGGAAGTCGGCGCAAGTCCAGCGCCGCGGTGACGCTTGGCTAGCCGGAAACCGGTGCCTTAGGTCCGGGACCTTCGGCCCTGATCTCGTTGCGCCGCAAGGGGAAGAACGGCCGGGTCGGTCCGCTCACGGCGTGCGGCACGGCTGGTCGGCGTTGATGTCCGGAACGGAGAGCACGGGGGAACGTCGCGGGGTTCGCTCCGTCACGCGCAGGAGAACGCCGTGATCGCGAACCCGTCGCTGTCGTAGTAGAGCGTGCGGCCGCGGGTGCTGGTCGCGGCGATGCAGTACCGCTTGTCGGTGGCCACCAGCACCGCGACGATCCCGCCGTCGAACGACAGCCCCTCGTTCCGCAGGGCGGCGACGTCGTTGGTGTAGGTGCCGTTCTCGGTGAGGTACGACTCCTCGGCAACGGCCGCGTTGCGCAGCGTCGAGCGCAGCGCGGCGTCGGAGGCGACCCCCTGCTGGCGGTGCACCGTCGGCAGCGCGAGCGCCGTGAGCCCGACGGTCAGCGCGAGGCCGGCCGCGCCCACCGCCGCGCCGGCGGTGGCGACCCCGCCGCCGCCGAGGCTGCCGCCGCTGCCGCGGATCCGCACGCGGGCGACCAGGCCGAGGACCAGCCCCAGCAGCGAGCCGAGGCCGAAGATCCACAGGATGCTCAGGACGAGCGAGGCGATGGCCGCGGCCGAGGTCTTGGCCGCCGGGGCGCTGCCGACGTAGCCGTAGCCGTACGGCCCGGGCGGCGGCGGGTAGCCGGCCGGCGCGCCGTACTGCGGGGCGGCGTAGGACTGTCCGGCGTAGGGCGGAGCGGCGTAGGGCTGCGGGGCGGGCGGCGGCGGCGCGAGCGGCACCCACTCCGCGCCGTCCCACCAGTGCCGGCCGTCGGGCGAGATCGGCGGGCTGGTACCGGGCGGCGTCGTCACGGGGGCTCCGTTCGCGGGGCCGTCACGCGACGGCGCTCCCAGACGTGTCGTCAGGGCGGCCCCGGAGGTTGAGCGTTACCAGCCGGTCGCGCCGTCGATGCGTTCGCGCAGGATGTCGGCGTGGCCGTTGTGCCGCGCGTACTCCTCGATGACGTGCAGGTACACCCAGCGCAGCGACAGGTCGGCCTGGCGGTCCGCGTTGTGGAACGTCTCGTCCAGGCCGTGCCCCTCGACCGCGGCCCGCGCGGCCGCGACCTCGACGGCGTACGTCGCGAAGTCGGCCTCCGCGTCGGCCTCGTCGACCTTGTCGAACTCGTCGTCGTCCTCCCCCGTCCCGAACAGCCACCCCACGTCCTCGCCGCGGAAGTTGGTGCGGAACCACCAGCGCTCGACGCCCGCGAGGTGGCGCACCAGCCCGAGCAGCGACAGCGTCGACGGCGCGCCGCTGCGCAGCTTCAGCTGCTCGGCGGTGAGGCCCGCGCACTTCGCGAGCAGCGTCGCCCGCTGGACGTCGAGGAAGCGGTCGAGCAGGGCGCGCTCGGCCGGGTCGTACGGCACGGGCGAACGGTCTGCCTCCGGCGCGGTCCAGGTCATGCGCCCGACCCTACGGTCAGTCGGCGACGACGACGTCGACCTCCTCCTCGTCCACGCGGGTGACCGACAGGTAGACGACGACGGCGAGGATCGCGAGCAGGAAGATCGCGCTGGTCCAGACCGTGCCGAGGCCGAGGCCGCCGTCCGCGCGCGCCTGCGAGAGGTAGTCGCCGATCGACGCGCCGAGCGGCCGGGTGAGGATGTACGCGATCCAGAACGCCGCGATGGCGTTGAAGCGGAACCGGTAGTGCGCGAGGGTGACCAGCGCGATGGCCCCGGCGAACAGCAGCGCCGACGGCCAGTAGCCGATGTTCAGCCCCTCCGCGAGCAGGTCGCCGGCCGCGGTGCCGAGCGCGAACGTGAACAGCACCGTGACCCAGTAGAACGCCTCGCGCCGCGTCGTGTAGATGGAGTGGATCGACAGCGTCCCCTCGGTGCGGTACCAGGCGACGAACGTGATCGCGAGCGCGATCGCGAAGACGAGCGTCGTCGTGCGCAGCGTCACGCCGAGGTTGTCGACGAGGTTGTCCGTGACCAGCGTGCCGACGACGCTGATCAGCACGACCGCGAGCCAGTACACGCCGGGGACGTAGCGGCGGTGCCGGAACTGCACGACCAGCACGGCGGCCAGCGCCACCGACATCGCCAGCGTGGTGCCGGTCAGGCCGAGGTGCAGGTTGGTGTTGAGGAAGTCCGCGGCCGTCTCGCCCACCGTCGTCGCGAGGATCTTGATGATCCAGAAGTAGATGGTGACCTCGGGCACCTTGTTCAGCATCCGCACGACGTGCGTGTGGCTGGGGGACGTCTCGGTGCTCATGGGGCTCCCACGGTCGGCGGACGGGCTCGCGCCAGCCTCCCGGGGCCCGGGCAAAGGGACGGCAACCCGCGGGTTAGCGCGCCGCCAACGTTGCCGGGCCGCCCCCCGGAACGTTCCCGCCCGGCCTGGCCGAACGGCGCCGGCGGGCGCGACCCTGACCGCGTGCCCGGCCGACCGGCGCGCCGTTCGCTAGACCACGCGGACTGCGGCCGCCGCCCGGGTGGCGCGCTCGCGCGCCTCGCCGGTGTCGACGCCGCGGGCGAGCGCGACGCCCATGCGGCGGCCGGGCCCGCAGTCCGGCTTGCCGAACAGCCGCACCTGAACGGTCGGCACGGCCAGCGCCTCCTCGACACCGTCGTAGCGCGGCGCGGTCGACGCGATGCCCGCGAGGATCACGGCGGACGCGCCCGGCGAGTCGAGCAGCACGTCCTCGACCGGCAGGCCGAGGATCGCGCGGACGTGCAGCGCGAACTCCGACTGCGGCTGCGTCACCATCGTCACCAGGCCGGTGTCGTGCGGCCGCGGCGACACCTCGGAGAACAGCACAGCGTCGCCGCGCACGAACAGCTCGACGCCGAAGACCCCCCAGCCGCCCAGCGCCTCGGTGACCGTCGCGGCGACGTCGCGCGCGGCGTCGAGCGCGGCCGGCGACATGGCCTGCGGCTGCCAGCTCTCGCGGTAGTCGCCCGCCTCCTGCCGGTGCCCGACCGGCGGGCAGAACGTCACCCCGCCCGCGTGCCGCACCGTCAGCAACGTGATCTCGTAGTCGAACTCCACGAACCCCTCGACGATGACCTGCTGGCCGTGGACGCGGCCGGCGCTCTGCGCGTACCGCCACGCGCCGCGCGGGTCCTCGCCGGGCCGGACCGTCGACTGCCCCTTGCCCGAGGAGCTCATCACCGGCTTCACGACGCACGGCCGGCCGATCGCCTCGACGGCCGCGAGGTACGACGCCTCGTCGTCGGCGAACCGGTACGGCGAGCATGGCAGCCCGAGCTCCTCGGCCGCGAGGCGGCGGATGCCGGCGCGGTCCATCGTCAGCCGCGCGGCCCGTGCGGTCGGGACCACGCGGAACCCCTCCGCCTCCAGCGCGACCAGCTCGCCCGTCGCGATCGCCTCGATCTCCGGCACCACGAGGTCGGGCCGTTCCGCCTCGACGACCGCGCGCAACGCCGCGGCGTCGAGCATGTCCACGACGTGCCAGCGGTGCGCCACCTGCATCGCCGGCGCGCCCGCGTACCGGTCGACGGCGACCACCTCGACGCCGAGCCGCATCGCCTCGATGGCCACCTCGCGGCCGAGCTCACCCGCGCCGAGCAGCAGCAGCCGCGTACCGCCGGGCCTCACGACCGGTACTCCCGCACCGCGGCGGCGACGGTCTCGACGTCGCGCGGCGCCAGGGCGTTGCCGCTCGGGAGGACCAGGCCGTCCCGCGCGAACGCCTCGCAGTGGGGCAGCGCGCGGTGCTCCCCCGCGACCGGGTGCCGGTGCAGCGGGTGGTAGAAGCGGCGGGTCTCGATGCCGCGGTCGCCGAGGAACGCCGCCAGTCCGGCCGCGCCGCCGTCGACGCGGACGGCGTACGCCCAGTGCGCGTGCCGGTCCCCCGGCGGCACCGGCGCCGGCACCCCGACGACGCCGTCGAGCAACGACGTGTAGCGGGCGGCGTTCGCGGCCTTGCGGTCGAGGAACGCGTCGAGCCGGCCGAGCTGCGCGAGCCCCACCGCCGCGCCGAACGCCGGCATCCGGTAGTTGAAGCCGACGGCCGTGCGCAGGTACGGCCGGTCGGGGTCGGCGACCTGCGCGTGGCTGCGGAACGAGCGGAGCCGTTGGGCGAGCGCGCCGTCGGCCGTCGTGACCATGCCGCCCTCGCCGGTGGTGAGGACCTTGTTGGCGTAGAACGAGTAGCAGGCCGCGACGCCGTACGACCCGACCGGCCGCCCGGCGTGGACCGCGCCGAGGCCCTGCGCGCAGTCCTCCACCAGCGCCACGCCGCGCTCGTCGCAGAGCGCGCGCAGCGCCGTGAGGTCGCAGGGGCGGCCGTACAGGTGGACCGCCAGCACCGCCCTGGTCGCGGGCGTGAGGGCCGCGCGCACCGCGTCCGGCGAGACGTTGAACGTCACCGGGTCGGAGTCGACGAGGACCGGCGTCGCGCCGGTCAGCGCGACCATGTCGGCGCAGGGCGCGAACGTGAAACTCGGTACGATCACCTCGTCTCCAGGCCCCGACCCGAGGGCGGTGAACGCCAGGTGCAGCGCAGCACTCCCACTCGCCGTCGCGACGGCGTACGCCGCTCCGACGCGCCGGGCGAACGCCTCCTCGAACGCCGCCACCGTCGGGCTGTGACCGCCCGCGTCGCCGGCCTCGACGCAGCGCGCGAGCGCGGCGGCCTCCGCGGCCCCGAGGTCCGGCGCGTGGACGGGGATCACCGGAGCCCCGCCGGATGAGCGACGCGACGGGGGAGCTGGAGTTCTGGCGGGCGCTGGCCGAGGAGCGTGGCCAGGTGATCCGCGCGCTGCACGAGTTCAACTACTGGCACGAGAGCACCGTAGCGCGCGGCGAGGTCGTCGGCGGGCTCGAACAGTCGCTGCACGAGTGGCGCGAGCGCTGCCTTGCCGCCGAGGCGCGGCTCAACGGCGGCGACGCCGGACCCGTTGCGGCCCACCGCTTCCGCCGCCGGACGCGCTGACGTGCAACGCGTCCCGGTCGTCGTCGCCGGCCCGCTGGCGGCGGCGTTCGCCGCGCGGCTGGCGCTGGTGCGCGACGACCTGGCCGGGCGCGAGGGCCTCCTGCTGGACGTCGCCGGCGACCTCGGCCCCGAGCCGTCGGTGCTCGTCGACACCGGAGGGTCGTTCGACGCCGTCGTCGGCGCGGTCCTGGCCGGCCACGCGGCGGCGACCGCGTCGCTCGCCGACCTCGCGGCGCGGCACGTCGACTTGGCGGTGCTGCGTTCCGACCGCAGGCTGGGCGTCGGCGGCGCGCTGCTGCCCGGCCTGCCCGTCGCGTCGGTCCTCGCCCGGCACCTCGACGCGGGCGATGCGGTGACGCCGGTCGTGATCGAGGGCCCGACCGCGCCGATCGACGAGGCCGTCGTCGTCGCGGGGCTGCTCGGTGTCGAGCTGTCACGGGCGCACGTCCGCGTCGACGGCGACCCCGCTCTCGGCGGGCAGTGGCGCGCGGTCGTCGGCGACCGCTTCCCCACCGTCTCCCGCGCCGACGGCCCGCCGCCGGACCACTACAGCGTTCTCGTCGGCGCCACCACGCTGCGCGGCCCGGCCGGCGGCGCGGAACGCGTCGTGAGCGCGTTGCTCGCCGACGTGCTGGCGCTCGTTCGCGAGGCCGACCGGCCGTGGCGCGCCCACCGGCGCCTGACCTCGCGCGTCTCGTGAGGGTCGGCGTCTACAACCGCTGGGTCGACACCCTCGGCGGCGGCGAGCAGACGCTGGGGGCGTTCGCGTCGATCTTCGCCGAGCACCACGACGTCGACCTGATCACCCACGAGCAGCCGGACTGGGACCGGTTCGCCGGCACTCTCGGCTTCGACCTCGGCGGGCTGCGCAGCCGCGTCGTCCCGCACGACCCGGACCACTACCGGCCGCTGCAGGACGCGAGCCGCGACTACGACCTGTTCGTCAACTGCTCGTACCTCGACCACGTCAGGGCGTACGCCCGGGTCAACGTCATGCAGGTCTTCTTCCCGCCGGCGATGCCGCCGAGCGCGGGCGACGTCACGCCGGTCCCGGCCGGCGGCGACGGCCCGCGCGCCATCGCCGGGCTGTACCCGCTGGAACGCGACCGCGACGGCGTCTTCGCCTGGACCGACGGGCAGGGCCGGTTCGCCGTGACCGGCGGGCGCGTCACGCTGCGGCTCGCGAGCAACCGCCCGCGCGGCGTGCCTCCCGCGACCGTCACCGTCAGCGCCGGCGGCACCGACCTGCTCACGAAGACGTTGCGCCGCAGCGGTTACGAGGACGTCGAGGTCGTCGTGCCGCCGGGGTTCGTCGACGTGCGCAGCGACACGTTCGACCCGGCGGGCGACGTACGCCCGGCGCTCGGCGTTCGCGTCGCGACCGGGCTCGACCGCTGGACGCAGCACTTCCGCTACGTCGACTCGGTGGCGACGTACGACCTGCTGCTGGCCAACTCGCACTTCACGCAACGCTGGATCGCCCGCCGCTACGGCCGGTCCAGCGAGCTGCTCTACCCGCCCGTCCAGGTCGGTCAGTTCCACGTCGGCGAGAAGCGGCAGCGGATCGTCAGCGTCGGCCGGTTCTTCGTCGAGGGGCACGGCAAGAAGCAGCTCGAGATGATCCACGCGTTCCGGCGGCTCTGCGACGAGGGGCTCTCCGGCTGGGATTACCACCTCGCGGGGGGCACCCACCACGACCCGGGCTCGGTGCGCTACCTCGACGACTGCCGCGCCGCCGCGGTCGGGTACCCGGTCACGCTGCACCCGGACGCGCCGTTGCGCGAGCTGGTCGACCTCTACGCCGGGAGCGCCCTCTACTGGAACGCCACCGGCTACGGCGAGGACCCCGACACCGTGCCGGACCGGTTCGAGCACTTCGGCATGACGACGGTCGAGGCGATGGCGAGCGGCTGCGTCCCGCTGTCCTACGCCCGCGCCGGCCAGCCCGAGGTGATCGAGCAGGGCTGGTCGGGCGTGCTGTTCGAGACCCTCGACGAGCTGCGCGCCGCCACGCTCGCGCTCATCGGCGACCCCGCGCGGCGCGCGGCCATGGCGTCGGCCGCCGTCGAACGCAGCCGCACCTTCACCGACGAACGCTTCCGCACGACCCTCCGGCGGCTGCTCGCCGGCACGGCGTTGTACGCATGACCACCGCCCTCGTCACCGGCGCCGCCGGCTTCCTCGGCCGCCACCTCGTGCCCGCCCTCACGGCGGTCTACGGCACCGTCGACACCGTCGACCTCGTGGCCGGCTCCGGCGACCTGCGCGACGCGCTGCCGTCGCTGCCGCGTTACGACGCCGTCTTCCACCTGGCCGCCGCCGTCGGCGGTCGCGCGGGCATCGAGGGCGAGCCGTTGCGCGTCGCGGGGAACCTCGCGCTCGACGTCGCGTTCTTCGACTACGTCGCCCGCACCCGGCCCGCGCACGCGGCGTACCTCTCGTCGTCGGCGGTCTACCCCGCGCCGGGCGGCACGCCGTATCGCGAGGAGTCCGTACACCCGCGCGCGCCGCGCCTCGGGCTGCCCGACGGCACGTACGGCTGGGTCAAGCTCACCGGCGAGCACCTCGCCGCCGTCGTCCGCGAGCGCACCGGCGTGCCGGTCGTCTGCTACCGGCCGTTCAGCGTCTACGGGCCGGACCAGGGCGGCGAGTACCCGGTGCCCGCGATCGCGGCGCGGGCGCTGGCGCGCGAGGACCCGTTGACGCTGTGGGGCTCCGGGCGGCAGACGCGTGACTTCGTCCACGTCGACGACGCGATCGCCGCCATCGTCGCGACCCACCGCGAGGACGTCGAGTCGCTCAACGTCTGCACCGGCGCCGGCACCGACTTCCTGACGCTGGCGCGGCTCTGCGCCGACGCCGTCGGCTACGACCCCTGCATCGCCGGCGACACCAGCCGGCCCAACGGCGTCGGCCACCGCGTCGGCTCCCCCGACCTGCTCGCGCGGTGGTTCACGGCGTCGACGACGGTCGAGGACGGCGTACGCCGGGTGGTCAGCGCGCTGGCCTGACGTCCGCCACCGACCGCACCCGGCCCGCGACGGCGGACTACGGCGTCACCACGATCTTGCCGAGCTTCCCGCCGCCGAAGGCCGCGAGCGCGTCCGCCGCCTTCTCCAGCGGGTACGTCGCCGCGACCGGCACCGCGAGCCGTCCCGCCGCGACCTCGGCGAGCAGCCCGGCCAGCTTCTCCGGCGTGTAATGCGCGTGGACGGCCGTCACCGTCACGTCGTCGCGCCCGGCCTGCTCGGCGGTCGCGCCGAGCGTCGACGCGAGCCGCCCGCCCGGTGGCAGCAGCGCCGCCAGCACGGCGACGTCGCCGGCCGCGTGCGCGACCTTGGTCACGCCGTCCGGCGTGCCGTCGTAGCCGGTCACCTCGTCCGCGCCGAGGCCGCGCACGAACTCCGCCGCCTCGCCGGGCCGCGCCGTCGCGACCACCCGCGCGCCGCGCGCGGCGGCGAGCTGCACCGTGAACGCGCCCACCCCGCCGGTCGCGCCCGACACCAGCACCACATCGCCGGCCGCGACCTCCAGCGCGTCGACCAGGTCCAGCGCGGTCACGCCCGCCAGGCCGACGGCCGCGGCCTGGACCGCGCTCACGCCCTCCGGGCGCGGAACGATCGACGCGGCGTCGACGACGACGCGTTCCGCGATCGGCCCCGGTCCGAGCCCCGGCGCGGTGACGACGCCGGCGACCGGGTCGCCGCCCACCGACCCCGCGAAGTCGCGGCCCAGGACGACCGGGAACTCGGCGGGCAGGTAGTCCCAGACGTAGCCAGCCGCGACCGCGAGGTCGAAGCCGTTGACCGACGCCGCCTCCACGTCGACGCGGACCTCGCCGGGTCCGGGCTCGCGGAGGAGCACGTCCACCACGGCCGGCGCCGTGTCCTTCGCCGTCATCGCCAACGCCTTCATCGCGCGCTCCCGCCGTCAAGGTCGTTGCGTCCGCAACAGAATGCACGCTACCCCACGAGGGCAGGTGGCACGCCGCCGGGCGCGAATCTCCAACGCCATGAGACGACGCGCCCTCGCTGCCGGTGTCCTCGCGCTGAGCACCGCCGTCCCCGTGCTGCTCACGCCGGCCCGCGCCGCGAAGCCCGGGCTCCAGGTCCTCCGCGACGGCGAGGCGGGCCGCATGACGCGGCTGCCGAAGAACGACGAGTTCCAGGCCGACACCGCCATCGAGCCGTCGATCGCGGTCAACCCGGCCAACCCGCGCAACGCCGTCATCGGCTTCCAGGCCGGCCGCGGCGACGGCGCCGCCTCGAACGGCTACGGCTACACCTTCGACGCCGGCCGGCACTGGACGTACGGCCTGATGCCGAAGCTCACCGGCCTCACCGGCGGCCCGTTCACCAGCGCGTCCGACCCGGTCATCGCGTTCGGGCCGAAGAACGCCGTCTACTTCAGCTCGCTCGCGTTCAACGCCACCACCAGCGCCATCGTCAACCACACCTCGCACGACGGCGGCAAGCACTGGGACGAGCCGACGTACGTCCTCGACAACCCCGGCCAGGTCTTCAACGACAAGAACTGGGTCGTCGTCGACAACGGCACCGGCGCGGGCCACCACACCGGGCGCGTGTACGTCGTGTGGGACGTCGGCCAGCCGGTCCTCGCCAGCTACTCCGACGACGAGGGGCGGACCTGGCTCCGCGCGCCGAGCGTCATCCACCCCGGCCAGGGCATCGGCACCATCCCGCTCGTCATGCCGAACGGCGACCTCGCCGTCGTGTACTCGACCGGCGCGTGGGTCCCGCCGGTCGGAGACAAGACGCCGCCCGACAACCAGCTCGTCGCCGGCGGCGGCCAGATGGTGATCTCCGTCGCGCACGGCGCGGGCAGCGTTCCCACCGGCTCGCCGCTCGTCTTCACGCCGCCCGTGACGGTCGGCGACGACCGCGGCAACAGCGTCCAGGACCTGCGCGCCGGCGGCCTGCCGAGCGCCTCGGTGGACGCCAGGACCGGGCGCATCGCGGTGACCTGGGAGGACGGCAGGTACCGGAAGGACAAGGCGAACGACGTCGTCGTCACCACGTCCACCGACGGCGTCCGCTGGTCCACGCCGGTCCGCGTCGACCGCGGCGCCGCCGACGACGACGTCGACCACTTCACGCCCGCGATCGCGACCGGGCCCGACGGCGTGCTGCGGCTCGCGTACCGCCAGCGGGCCGGCGCGGACAACGGCGAGTCGAGCCCGTACGTCGACACGGTCCTCCAGCAGTCGGCCGACGGCGGGCGGACGTGGACCGCGCCGCTGCGGGTCAACCGGGTCAGGACCGACCTGCGGTTCGCGGCGTTCTCGCGCGCGTCGGCGTTCCTCGGCGACTACATGCAGGTCGCCGCGGCCGGCGAGTTCACCTACGTCGTCCGCTGCGAGTCGATGCGGCTGTCCGGCCGCGACGTCGGCTCGCTACCGCCCGAGGACACCCACCACCAGCGCGCGTGGGTCGCGGTCGTCGGCCCGCAGGGCCGCACTCTCTGACGTCCAGCGACCTCCCAGGTCTCTGTCAGGAGCCGGCCAGCCCGCGGTACTGCACTGTGGGCCATGGATCTCACCGTCGCGTACCCGCACGGCCTCGTCCGCCGCCGGTACCTCGTGCCGGCGGTCGTCGCCACCGCCCTGTCGCTCGTCCTCTGGACCGACCAGGAGGCGGGCGAACGGCTCTCCGCCGCGCTCGGCCGCGTTCCGTGGCTCGGCGTGTCCGCCGTCGCCCTCACCCTGGCGCTCACCTGGGCGCACTTCGCGCTCGCCGCGGTCGCGGTCCGCGCCGCGAGCGGGCTGCCGCTGCCGCTCGGCGAGGCCACGTCCTCCCAGCTCGCGTCGTCGGCGTTCAACCGGATCCTGCCGTCGGGCATGGGCGGCGCCGCCGTCAACGCCCGCTACCTCACCCGCCGCGGCCTGCCGCTCGGCAGCGCGCTCGCCGCCATCGGCACCCTCGGTGTCCTCGGCGCGGCCGCCGACTTCGCCGCCACCGCGTTGATCGTCGTCGCCGGCGGGTTCGTGGGACTCGGCGGCGGGACGAACGAGCTGCACCTGCTGGCGACCAACGGCCTGCGCCTGTCGGGCGGCGCACACATCGCCGGGCCGGCCATCGTCGCGCTGGTCGTCGCGACCGCCGCGACCACGGCGTTCCGGCTGGTCCGGCGACGCCGGCACGCCACCGGTCCCGCGACGGGCGACTGGTGGCGGCACCTCGCCGCGCTGGCCCGGCGCCCGCGCCGCACCTCGGCGCTCATGCTCTCGTCCGCGGGCACGACCGTCGTCCTCGCGGTGGCGTTCGCCGTGGTCGTCCGTGCCGTCGCCGGCGCCGCGACGCTGCCGGTCGCGGCGCTGCTCGTGGCGTACCTCGTCGGCGCGGCGGCGGCGTCAGCGGCCCACGTCCCCGCCATCGCGGGCGGCACCGAGCTCGCGCTCACGGCCGCGCTCGTCGCCAGCGGACTCGCCGCCGGGCCGGCCCTCGCGGCGGTGCTGGTCTTCCGCGGCCTCACGTTCTGGGCGCCGTTGCCCGCCGGCCTGGTCGCGGCCCGCGGCCTGCGCCGCCGCGGCGCGCTGTGAGCCGGGCCGCGTCCAACGGCACCGGCTCGCGGCCGGGCTCCTCGCGGAGCTCGGCCACCTCTCGTTCGAGCGCGGCGATACGCGCCTCGCGCGACCGCGGCGGACCGTGCTCGTCGTGCTGGTCGCCGTGGCCCGAGCCGTGCCCGCCCCGCATCATGAAGATCATCATCGACGGGCAGCCGAGCAGGATCAGGAAGGGCAGCAGGGTACGCATCAGTCACAGCCTTCCGTCGCCGGCCGCGCCGGCCCCGACGAGCGCGTCCCTGCGCCGCCGGAACTCGTCGTCGTCGATCTCACCGCGCGCGAACCGCTCGGCGAGGATGCCCTCCGGCGCGCCACTGTCGTGCGCGCTCCCCCGGGGCTCGTCGGACCGCAGTGTGCGAACCGCCCACACGACCAGCGCGACGACGACACCCCAGAACGCGACCATCATCAGGATCATGGTGAGCCATTCACCGCCATGCATGCCTCCGCCGTAGCTGCCCATCACCGGAAGCCACCTCCTCGATCGGTCGACGTGCCCAGCGTCGCCTGCCCTACCGGGGCCGGGCAGGGCGCAACGTCCCGACTTCGCGGGACCTCCGGCGGCTCCGCGCCGGTCGGACGATCGCCTACCGGGCACCGGCGCGTTCGTCCGCCGACACGTGGCGTCGGCCCGCGACGACGAGACCCGCCTGCCAACCCGGTGCGCGGCCGGCGGGCGGCATCCGCAACGGTGCGGTGTCGACCCCGGACCGGGCCAGCAGCCACGCGACGACGGAGTTCGAGTTCCACATCTCGCCGGCCTTCAGCTCGTCGCGCCCCCACACCGGTCTCGGCACGGAGGGCACGAGCGCCAGCAGGCGTTCGGCCCGTTGCAGATCGCCGGCGACGCGTTGCGGGCTGTCGACCGCTTCGGCGACGTCCGGGATGCGGCCGTCCCGCCAGCAGCGGATCTCGTAGCGGAACAGCCGCAGCCGCCCGGCCGAGCGGCTGCCCACGGCTCCCTCGCCCACCACGCCGCGGTCGACGTCGCGGTCGGCCCAGACGGGCGCCATCTCGATCACGAACCGGCCCGCGGGTACGCGCACCGCGAGGGCCGAGTGGTAGAGGTCCTGCGCAGCCCGGCCCTCGCGCCACGCGAGAACGGCCTCGAACAGACGGCCGTTCCACCGCACCGAGCGCCCGCCCGCGCCGAGCGGCAGCCAGTAGAGGTCGATGCTCGCGGTGCCGGTCACGTCACCCAGCAGACCGTGCGAGCGGGCTCCCCACCAGGAGCGAACGTCCCGCCTGAGCCGGGACCCGCCGGGACCGGCCGCGCTACGGAGGCGGCGGCTTCGATTCGGCGACGCGCGCGCCGTAGACCGCGGCCTGCGTGCGCCGCTCCATGCCGAGCTTGGCGAGGACGCTCGACACGTAGTTCTTGATCGTCTTCTCGGCGAGGAACATCTGCTCGGCGATCTGCCGGTTCGTGAGCCCTTCGGCGATCAGGTCGAGGATGCGACGTTCCTGGTCGGTGAGCGCGCGCAGCCCCGGGTCCTCCTGCGGCGGCGTACGGAGCCGCTGGAGCACCTGGGCGGTGACCGCCGGGTCGAGCAACGAGCCCCCCGTGCCGACCCGCCGGACCGCGTCGACGAGGTCGTGGCCGCCGATGTGCTTGAGGACGTAGCCGGACGCGCCGGCCATGATCGCGTCGATCAACGCCTCGTCGTCGGAGAACGACGTGAGCATGAGCACGTTGAGCGCCGGCATCGACGTCTTGAGGTCACGGCAGAGCTGCACGCCGTTGCCGTCGGGCAGCCGGACGTCGAGCACGACCACGTCCGGGCGCAGGGCCGGCACCCGGGCCAGCGCCTCGGACACGGTCGACGCCTCGCCGACCACCTCGATGTCGGGCTCCACCGACAGCAGGTCGCGCACGCCGCGCCGTACCACCTCGTGGTCGTCCACCAGAACGACCCGCACCACGTGCTCGCTCATAGACTGCACCTCGGAAGTGGGGTGACCGCGATCAACGACACCGGCGACCCGCGTCGCCTGCTGGACGCCATTCTCCCTGTCGCCTCCGACCTGAGCCTCCCGGTCGTCCTCGAACGCATCGTCGAGTCGGCCTGCGAGCTGGTCGGCGCGCGGTACGGCGCGCTCGGCGTGCTGGCGGAGGACAACACCCTCGCGGAGTTCATCACGGTCGGCATCGACGCCGACACGATCGCGCGGATCGGGCCGCCGCCGCAGGGCCACGGGGTCCTCGGGCTGCTGATCTGGGACCCGCGGCCGGTCCGGATGGACGACATCGGGCAGCACCCGTCGAGCTACGGCTTCCCGCCGAACCACCCGCCGATGCACTCGTTCCTCGGCGCCCCCGTGCGGGTCCGCGACAAGGTGTTCGGCAACCTCTACCTGTCGGAGAAGCAGGGCGCGCCGCGGTTCACCGAGCAGGACGAGGAGCTCGTCGTCGGCCTCGCGGCCGTGGCCGGCGTCGCGATCGAGAAGGCGCGGCTGCACGCGCGGGTCCGTGACCTCGCGGTCGTCGAGGACCGCGAGCGCATCGCGCGGGACCTGCACGACACCGTCATCCAGCAGCTCTACGCCACCGGGATGAGCCTCACGGCCACCCTGCGCATCACCGAGAAGCCGGAGGTGGCCGCCCGGCTCAGGCAGGCCATCGACGACCTGGACCACACGATGCGGAGCATCCGTTCCACGATCTTCGCCCTCGAGGCCGCCGAGCAGGGCTCGGCCGGTCTCCGGGCCGACGTCCTGCGCCTGGTCGGCCGCGCGGAGAACGCGCTCGGCTTCGCGCCCCGGCTCGCGTTCGACGGCCTCGTGGACACGACCGTTCCGGACGGCGTCGCCGACCATCTGCTCGCCACGTTGCGCGAGACGCTCTCCAACGTCGCGAAGCACGCCCGCGCGCGCCGCGTCGACGTCGCCGTCTCGGTGACCGAAGGAACGGTCGAGCTCCGCGTCGTCGACGACGGCGTCGGCGTTCCCGACGTGCCCCGGGCCGGGGGGTCGGGCCTGCGCAACCTGGCCGAGCGCGCCGAGGTGCTCGGGGGCGTCTTCACCGCGCAACGCGTCGAGGCGGGCGGCACGGTCGTCACCTGGCGGGTGCCGCTCAGCCCCGCGCGACCATCGCGGTGACCGGCTCCCCGGGACTGTCCCGCCCGGCCGCTGGACCGTCCCCGACGCCGCGAGCCCGCACAATCGGCTGATGCGGTACGTGGACGACCACGAGGTGGGCGCGGCGCTCGCGCGATTCGGTGACGCGCCGCGGGTGGTCGCGAGTGGCAACGCGGCGGCGCCCCTGCACACGTTGCGGCTCGTCGCCGCGGCCGCGCCACGGCACCGGCTGCACATGCTCAACGCGCCGCCCGGCATCCCGGACGGTCCCGGCATCCGGCTGGAGACGGCGTTCGTCGGCGCGGGGATGCGCGACGACCCGCGCCTGGACTACGTCCCGTCGCGGCTCTCGCTCGTGCCGTGGCTGTTCCGCGGCCCGCTCCCGCCCGACGTCGTCGTCGTACACACGTCGGTCCCCCACGACGGCCGCGTGTCCCTGGGCTGCGAGGTGAACGTCCTGCCCTCGGCCGTCGAGGCGGCGCGGGCACGCGGCGGGCTGGTCGTCGCGCAGGTGAACCCGCTGATGCCGTACACGTACGGCGACGGCGAGCTCGACGTCGACGCGGTCGACCTGGCGATCGAGGTGGAGCAGCCGTTGACGACGCCGCCCCGGCCGCCGGCGGACGACGTGCACCGCGCGATAGCGGACCGCGTCGCTGCGCTCGTCCCTGACGGCGCGACGCTGCAGCTCGGTATCGGCGCGGTGCCCGACGCCGTGCTGGCGGCGGTGCGCGCGACCGGCCTGCGCCTCTGGTCCGAGATGTTCAGCGACGGCGTCCTCGACCTGAACCGCCGCGGCGCGCTCGACCCCGACGCCGTTGTCACGGCGAGCTTCTGCGCCGGCTCGGAGGACCTGCTCCGCTGGGTCGACCGCAACCCGCGCGTGCGGATGCTGCGGACCGAGCACGCGAACGACCCCGCGCGGATCGCGCGGCAGCGCCTGATGACGTCGGTGAACACCGCGATGCAGGTCGACCTCTACGCGCAGGCGAACGCGGCGTACCGCCGCGGCCGCATCTACTCCGGCTTCGGCGGTCAGACCGACTTCATCGTGGGCGCGCTGCACGCACCGGGTGGCCGGGCCATCGTCGCGCTGCCGTCGTGGCACGCCCCGTCGGGCACGTCCACCGTGCTGCCCCAGCTCCTCCAGCCCGCGACGAGCTTCCAGCAGAGCGACATCGTGACCGAGCACGGGACGGCCCGCATCTGGGGCTCGACGCAGGCGGAGCAGGCGGCGCAGCTCATCGAGCGGGCGGCGGACCCGCGAGCCAGGGACGCGTTGCGGGACGCCGCCGTCAACCTCGGGCTGAGCCGCTGACGACAGGCCGAACGGCCCGGGCGGACAGGTCGTACGGCCGCAGTCACGGCACCGGCACTGTCCTAGCGTCGAGGGACCGGCAACGAAGGGCGGGTGAGCTGACATGCGCATTCTCGTGATCGAGGACGACATCGGCAGCTCCACCGACGTCATTCTCGACCTCGTCGAGGCGGGCCATCGCGTCGTGCGGTGCCAGCCCGTCGGCAGCGCCGTCGACCCGTGCGCCGGCCTCACCGGCGCGACCTGCCCGCTGGACCAGCCGGTCGACGCGACGGTGCAGGTCCACGACGGCGAGGACGACATCACGACGCGCGAGCTCGGCGTCGTCTGCGCCGGCCGCGCGGGCATCCCCATCGTCAACGTCGGTACGGCGCGGTCCCGCGTCGCCACCGTGCGCACGACCGGGGACCGGCTGCTCGACACCCTCGCCGCGCTCGAACCGTCCGAGCGGTCGAGGCGACGACGGTCATGACCACGACCAACGTCAGCGAGATCATGACGACGACCCTCGTGACCGTCACGCCGACCGACTCGCTGGTCTCCGCCTGGGAGCTCATGTCGCGCGGCGACATCCACCACCTGCCGGTCGTCGTGGGCGCACGCTGCGTCGGCCTGCTGGACGACCGCATGATCGCGGCGGACCTGGCGCGACCGCGGCTGGGCCCGCGCCGCCGGGTGTCCGACGCGATGCCGCTCCGGGTGCGCTGCGTCCTCCCGGACACGCTGGTACGCCGGGCCGCCGAGGTGATGCGGGACGAGGACCTGACGGCGCTCCCCGTCGTCGACGCGACGATGCGGCTCGTCGGGATGGTGACCGACCGGGACATGGTACGGATCGTCGCCCGCGGCGGCGCGTAGGGCTGGCTGGCGTCCGCGGGTCGCCGTCGGTCCCTGCCTCCGCCGGTCCCGCGGAACACGGGACCTTTGGTCCCCCGGAGAGGGTCCGTTGCGCCCGGGTGCCGGCGCGGGCGCACACCTAACGTCGGTCACGGCGACGAGACGCGACACGAAGTGCTGACCGCACCCCCGCGCGGCTCGGCCCGCCGAGGAGGCACGCCATGTCCGACCGCATCACCGTCGTCCTGGTGGACGACCACGAGATCGTCCGTCGTGGCGTCCGGGACCTGCTCGCGGTCGAGCCGGACCTGGAGGTGCTCGGCGAAGCCGGCACCGCCGCGGAGGCGATGGCCCGGATCCTCGCGTTGCGGCCCGACGTCGCCGTCCTCGACGTCCGGCTGCCCGACGGCGACGGCGTCACGCTCTGCCGCGACCTGCGCTCCGCGCTCCCCGGCCTGCACGTCCTGATGCTGACGTCGTTCGCCGACGACGACGCGTTGTACGACGCGATCCTGGCCGGCGCCGACGGCTACGTCCTCAAGCGCATCGGCGGCTCGGAGCTGGTCGACGCCATCCGCGCGGTCGGCCGCGGCGCGTCGTTGCTCGACCCGGCCGTGACCGGCCAGGTGCTCGCCCGGCTGCGCAACCCCCCGCAGGGGGACCACCGGCTCGCGACCCTGACCGAGCAGGAGCGGCGCGTCCTCGACCTGGTGGCCGACGGGCTGACGAACCGGCAGATCGGCGCCGAGATGTTCCTCGCCGAGAAGACGATCAAGAACTACGTCTCCAGCATCTTCGCCAAGCTCGGCCTGGAACGCCGCGCGCAGGCGGCCGTGTACGGCGCCGCGGTCCGTGCCGGCGCCCTGGACTCCCCCGCGCTGGTCCGTTGACGAGGACGCCCGCCGCTCGTACGCGGCGGGCGTCCTCGTCGTTCCGGTCAGCTGGTCATCAGCACCTTCAGCGCGCCGGTCTCGCCGGCCGCCGCGAACGTGTCGTACGCGAGCATCGCCTCGTCGAGCCCGAACCGGTGCGTCGTGAACACCGTCGGGTCGAGCCTGCCGGCGGTGATGAGCCGCAGCAGCGTCGGCGTGCTCACCGTGTCGACCAGGCCCATCGTGATCGTGACGTCTCTGATCCAGAGCTTCTCGAGGTGCAGCGCGGCAGGCTCGCCGTGCACGCCGATGTTCGCGACCCGGCCGCCGGGGCGGACCAGCTCGGTGCAGAGCTCGAACGTCGCGGGCAGGCCGACCGCCTCCATGACGACGTCGGCGCCGAGCCCGCCGGTGAGCCGCATGACCTCGTCCAACGCCTCGTCCGGCGAGAACGCGAGGTCGGCGCCGAACTCCAGCGCCTTCGCCCGCCGTGCCTCGGTGGGCTCGACGACGATGATCCGTTCCGGCGAGTAGAGCCGGCTGCCGAGGATCGCCGAGAGCCCGATCGGGCCCGCGCCGACGATAGCCACGGTGTCGCCGGGCGAGACGCCGCCGTTGCGGACACCGACCTCGTACCCGGTCGGCAGGATGTCGGCGAGGTAGATGACCTGCTCGTCGGTGATCCCTTCCGGGACGTGGTAGACGGACGTGTCGGCGAACGGCACCCGCGCGTACTCCGCCTGCAGGCCGTCGATCAGGTGGCCGAAGATCCAGCCGCCGCCGCCGAGGCACTGCCCGTACTGGCCCTTGCGGCAGTAGACGCAGCGGCCGCACGACGTGATGCACGACACGAGGACGCGGTCGCCCTCCCTGAACGTCTGGACGCCGATGCCCGCCTCGACGACCGTGCCGACCGCCTCGTGGCCGAGGATGCGGCCCGGCGTCACCGCGGGCACGTCGCCCTTCATGATGTGCAGGTCCGTCCCGCAGATCGTCGTGGTGTCGATCTTCACGAGGACGTCGCCGTCCTCCTGGAGCTTGGGCTCCGGTACGTCGTCCAGGCTGCGTTGCCCGGGACCGTGGTACACGAGTGCGCGCATGGCGGCTCTCCGTCTCAGTTGTGTCGGGCCAGCACACGCTTCGGCGCCGTTCCCCGACAGGGCCGAACGGCCGGTCCGGCAGGGCCGGACGGCCCTGGGAACGCGACGCCGGGAAGGCGAGCGTGGCTCCCGGAGGCCGTCATGACACGCGCGCACCGTGTCGCGCACGTCGTGGACACCACCGGACCGGCGGGCCTCGCCCGCACCGCACCGGCACACCTCACCCCCCTCCCGAGGAGGAGCGATGACCACCACCATCGTCGTCGGCATCGACGGCTCAGGGCACGCTCGCGCGGCGCTTCGCTGGGCTCTCCGGGAGGCGCGCCTGCGGGGCTGCGACGTCCTCACCCTGCACGCGTACCACAGCCCCCTGCCCGGCATCGGCGCTGCCGGGAGCTACGTCGACCTGCACGACCCGGCGGTCGCCATCCTCGACGACGAGGTCGGCAAGGCGCTCGCCGAGGACGGCTCCGACGTCCACGTCCACCGGCGCGTCGTCGAAGGCGACGCCGCGACCGCGCTGGTCCGCGCGGCGGGAGCGGACGACCTCGTCGTCGTCGGCAGCCGTGGCCACGGTGTCGTCGCGGGCGCGCTGCTCGGATCGACCAGCCAGTACGTCGCCTGCCACGCGCACTGCCCGGTCGTCGTCGTGCGCGGGGAGTACCCATGACCGCTCTCGTCGCCCCCAGGTCCTCGACCGCGACGACCGAGCACGTGCTGCCCGACGGGACGAGCCTCGCCCTCCGCGGCCTCGACCCCGGCGACGGAGGCGCGCTCAGGACGTTCCACCTGGGCCTGTCGATCGAGACGGTCTACTACCGGTTCTTCTGCGCGCGCGGCCCGCTCACCGACGCGGAGGTCACCTACTTCACGCACGTCGACCAGCGTTCCCGCGTCGCGCTCGGCGTCTTCGCCGACGGCGTGCTGGTCGCGGTCGGGCGCTACGACCGGCTGCCCGGGACGACCGACGCGGAGGTCGCGTGCGTCGTGACCGACGCCTGGCAGCACCACGGCGTCGGCACGCTGCTCCTCGCGCGACTCGTCGAGATCGCCCGGCGCTCCGGCGTTCGCCGGTTCGTCGCCGAGACGCTGCTGTCGAACACGCGGATGCTCCGGCTGCTCTCGGAGGTCGCGCCGATGCGCACCTCGTCCGTCGGGTCGGGGCTCGCCCGCGTCCTGGTCGACCTGCCCGCCGGACCCGACACCACGCTGCGCTGCGTCACCGGTTGAAGGCCGGCGATGAGCGCGCACGCACGGCGTACCGGACCGGTCGTGGGTGGTGCGGGCGCCCGTCCAGCTCGACCTGCGGGTCACGGACGGCGACCCCGTCGCCCTCGTGCTCCTTCCGGTCCGGGACGACGACGCCGCTGCTGAGCTGCCTCCGGACGGAGACGCCGCTCGTCCCTGCATTACCGCCGTCGTAGAACGTCGAGCCGTGGGCCCGTGGAACGGGTGGCCTTGTCCCTGCGCAGCCGGGACGTAGGTCCCTGTCAGCAGAGGGGGTGCGGCGGCGAGTGTGGTTACAGGCCCAACCGCCCGAGCCGGGGTCGACAGAGAACCCCGCACAGACGAGGAGACAGCACCATGAAGAGGCGAACTCTCGACATCCTGCTCAGCGCCGGGGGGATGATGCTCGCCATGCTCCTGCTCGTCATGGGCATCGTTCTCACCAACAACGCGAACTTCGCCAAGACGTACGTCCACGACCAGCTGGGCGCGCAGAAGATCACGTTCAAGACGGCAGCCACCCTCACCGACGAGGAGCGCCAGGCGCCCTGCCTCACCACCTACGCCGGCCAGACGCTGACCACCGGCAAGCAGGCCGAGTGCTACGCGAACGAGTTCATCGCGCTGCACGTCCGAACGGCCACCGGGGACCGCACCTACGCGGAGCTCGGCGTCCCGCAGGCGGCCCTGCGTACCCAGCTCGCCGACGCCAAGGCGGCGAACGCCACGAACGTCGCCGACCTCGACAAGCAGCTCGCCGACATCACCGCGACGCGGGAGACCGCGTTCAAGGGCGAGACGCTGCGCGGCCTGCTCCTGACGTCGTTCGGGTTCAGCGAGTTCGGGCGTAAGGGCGGCCAGGCGGCGACCGCGTCGTACGCCGCGGCGGCGCTTCTCGCGCTGCTGTCCGCCGCCGGCTTCGTCCACGCGTTCCGTAGGCCGGCCGACCGCGGGTTCGCGCTCCCGGAGACGGCACGCGTCGAACGGCACGTGACGACGGTCTGACCCAGGCGTTACGTGCCACCCGGAGCCTCCGGCGCAGGGACTCGTTCCCCGCGCCGGAGGCTCCCTCGCGTGCGACGGCAGGACCTCGTCGCCCGAGCCACTGCGGTTGCCGGGAGGGCTCAAGGCGGACGCCGTACGCGGAGGAGGTGACCACGCCGAACGCCTTGCGGCTGGAGCCGGCTCGGGGTGACGCGACGGATGGTAACCGCCTCGACAACGGCGGGACGGCAACGCAAGGTTGATACGTGACCAGCGACTCGCCGCTCCCGCTGACCGCCGACGAGGTCGGTGTTCGCCACAGACGTCCTCCGCAATCAACGGCAAGGGAGGTGTAGACCGACAGGTTCTGGTCGCCCATCTCACCCACGGCGGTCTGATCGACGCAGGCGTTGCTGAGAAGTTCGCCGACGCCTTCGACCACTTCTGGCACGGCCACTATGACGAGGCGGCGCTCGTTGCGCTTCCGCGGATCGAGACGGTCCATCCGCACCTACACCGAACCCGGCGCCAGCCGCTCGAACATCGGGCACCACGTGACGCTCGGCGACCTGCTCGCGAAGATCGAGGGTCGCGTTCCCGACGACCACCGGCGCTTCCTTCGTTGCGTCTTGACCGAGCAGCTCGCTCTGAACATCCGCAACCGCCTGCTGCACGGTCTCTCCATCGATGTCGCACCGCAAGAGGCCGCGCTCGTGCTTCAGGTCGTCTGTCTCCTCGCGACCTGGCAGGTCCCCCGCCGCCGAACGGCTCGCCGGGCGCCGGGCCGGGCCTCTGACTTGCGATGTCGCTTCGTGGGGCAGGCAGGGCTCGAACCTGCGACCCAGGGATTATGAGGCTGCCCGAGGTCGTGATTTCTGCTGCGCCGCAGTGCATTCAGGCAGGCCACGTGTCGTGTGGCCATGTCGGTCATGATGCCAGATCACGTCCTCTGCCGGCTCGTGTGTGAGCAATCTGTGAGCGTGTCGCCTATGCGATCAGAGCCCGGTCGCGGCAGACGTTGCGGTACCGAACGACGGTGCGGGAGGCGACGCCGAGGCGGTTGCCGATCTGCCGTGCCGACTCGCCGTCCTCGGTCCAGCGTGCAACGGCGGTGAGGATGGCGTCCGAGCGGATCAGGAACTTGCCCGCGTCGACCATGACGACTTCCGGCGGCAGGAAGTCGTCGGCGTGCACGACCGGCTCCGCGATCCCCTTCGTGGTCCGCCACAGCGTCCGCTCGTCGGGAGTGAGGCCGCCGGCCACGCCATCGACCGCGTTGTGCAGCGCCCACACGCTGCACTCCCTGAGTACAGGACACGTCGCGCAGATCGCGAGCGCTTCGCGTCGGCGCTCCGGGTCCTCGAACACCGACGCCTTTCCGTGGCAGGCGCCCCGAACAACCCAGGTGCCCGCCGGGACGGCCGGCGCGGACTGTCCGGCCCGGCGCGCACGAATCTCAGCGCGCATCGTGGCGCGCCGCTCTTCCTTGGTCGTCATGTGCTCTCCTTTCAGGCCGCGTCGTGGGCGACGGCGGTCGTCAGCCACGCCGCCTCGTAGACGTCGCAGGTGGTCGTGACAACGTGGATGCCGGCGACGCTGTGTGTGTCGATGCCGTACGGGCGCAGCTCCCCCGCGGCGATCGCCGCCCAGGCGTGCGTCGCGATCGCGTCGCGGACCGCGGGCAGCGACTCAGCGAAGGCGTAGAGGCCGGCGAGCGGACTCGCCGGGTCGGCGACGTCGGCGCACCAGCGCGTCCCGGTCGCGGCGGCTGCTTCGGTGTGATCGTGCGCGACGGCGACACGCAGTACGAGGTACGTGCGGTTGCTGTCGTCGACGAGCGTCGGCGATAGATCAGTCATGCTGCCTCCTGTGGTTGTTGGCCGCCGGTGCGGCCATAAGGTGTGCGGGTGCCGCGTGAGGTTCTGCACCGAGGCGAACCACCTCGCATCCGTTTCGGGCGCCGTGTACGCGACCTTCGTGAGAGCGCGGGAATGCGCCAACACGAGGTCGCCGCGCGGGCCGGCGTCAGCAACGCCTACTTGTCGGGCGTCGAGAACGGCCATCGCAACCCGACGCTCGACGTGATCGCCGCGCTGGCGCACGCGCTCGAAGTCCCGGTCACTCGGCTGTTCGGCGACGAATGAGTGTTTCCTCATAGTTCATCATTGTGTCGGACGGCAAGGGGGCAGTGGGCTTCCGAACACGAATCTGTGGATAGTGATGTGCGCGTGACCGGGCCGTCCACAGGGGCGCGTCTACGCGCGCTGGACCGCCGTGGCCTGGCCGAGGGGGTCGTCAGTGAGTGTCGCGTCGAACTGCCGAAGCGGGTGGCCGTTCCGTTCGCGCTCCGCGCAGTGTCCGACTTGGTCGGCTCGGGCGGCGTGGCAGGCGATGACGGAGTCGCGCGTGGAAGTGATTTCGAGCTCGACCATCGCCAGGTAGTCGTC
Source organism: Pseudonocardiales bacterium (assembly GCA_032160665.1). Taxonomy (GTDB): domain Bacteria; phylum Actinomycetota; class Actinomycetes; order Mycobacteriales; family Jatrophihabitantaceae; genus Jatrophihabitans. Next base: position 30,322 of record JAVHVH010000020.1, on the reverse strand, counting down.
GGTGTCCTCGGCGCGCGCGAAGACGGCAGCGACCTGATCGAGCGTCCAGCCGACCTCGTGTTCGTGCGGGAACGTGGACGGATCGACGGGGCTGGCCCACGGTGGCTCGCTGGCGAGGATAGGGAGGTTGGTGACGCCGCCGTCGATCGTGCCGTCGGCTGTGTGCCAAGTGACGTGTGCGACGAACTGCCACGCGCCCATGTGCCCGGAGCCGTAGATGCCGTTGACGCGAACGTCGTCGCGTTCCGCTGGCACGAGGTCTGCAAGGTAGCGCGCCACGGTGCGGGGGCTGAGGGTGCGCGGCTGCGGCTCGGGGCGCGCGGCGGCGACGCCGACGGCGATGCCGCCGAGCAGCGCGGACAGCGCCCACGTCATCGCGATCGCGCGCGGAACGCCGGGTCGTCGGGCAGCAGGTGTCACGTCGTTACCCGGGGCAGGGTGAACGACAGCACGGCACCGCCTCCGTCGCGCGGCTCGACGTCGAGCGCGGACCCGTGGGCGACAAGCACCTCGTTGACGATGGCGAGGCCGAGCCCACTGCCCGCGCCGATGACGCCGTCGCCACGGACGAGAGGCTCCGAGAGTCGCGCCAGGTCGTCGGCTGAAAGGCCGGGTCCGGAGTCGGCGACGGAGAACGTCACGGTGTCGGCGTCGGCGCTAACCGCGAAGTGAACGTCGCGGCGCTCGCCGAGCCCGTGGGTAAGCGCGTTGCCGATGAGGTTCCGCAACGCCCGCAGCAGGTCGCCTTCCGCGACGTCGACCACGACACGTTCGCTCGGCACGTCCACTGTCAATGTCGCGTCGAGGTCGTCGGCGCGGTCGAGCAGCGCGGCGGTAGCTTCCTCGGCGAGCGCCCCCGCGGCGTGGTGTGCGCGGCGTCCGCCGCCGGCGCGCAGCCGCGTGAAGGCGAGCAGGTCTTGGGCCGTGCTCTGCAGCCGGGATAGCTCGCGCTGGCAGGTGCGGACCGACGTCAGCGCGGCGTCGGAGATCGGCTCGTGCGCGATGAGGTCGAGGTGCCCGCGCAACGCGTCGAGCGGGGTGTTGATGTCGTGCGCGAGCCGACTGCCGAGTTCGGCGAGGACGTGGTCGCGCCGTTCCGCGACCGGGTCACGCGGCAGGGCGACGGCGAGCGCCCCGCCGCGCACGCCGGCCAGCGCGAGCGGCGCACCCTCGGCGGATCGGGTGCGGATCACGTGGCCGCGCGCCGGCAGCCCCGCCGTCACATCGAACGCGATCTCGCTGACCGGCCCGGCCTGGTCGCGGACGCGTCCCGTCGCGTCGAGCAGTGCCGCGGGGACGGGGAGCGCCCGCCACACGTCCACCCGCCGCCGGGTAACGAGCCACCACACGAACGGCACGGCGGCGAGCAGCAGCCACGCGACGACGAGCATGGTGAGGGTCATGGCTTCGGTTCCAGCGTGAGGTAGTAGCCGAGGCCGCGGCGGCTGTGCAGGTGCGCGGGCTGGTTCGGGTTGTCCTCGATCGCCAGGCGCAAGCGCGACATGCGGGTCTCGACGGTGTGGGTGTCGCCGTCGTAGTCCGGTCCCCATACCTGGTTGAGCAGCTGGGTCTTGCCGAACACCTGACCGGGGTGCTCGACGAGGAACGCGAGCAGCGCGTACTCCTTCGCGCCCAGCGGGATCGGCGTCCCGTCGCGGCGCACCTCGCGCCCCCGCAGGTCGACCTCGACCGACCCGAGCTGCACCACGGTGCCCTCCCGCGCGACCGCGGCGAGCCGCAGCACGGCGCGCAGCCGCGCGCCGAGCGTCTCGGGGACGACAGGCTTCGTGAGGTACTCGTCGGCCTGCGCGTCGAAGCCGCGCAGCTCGTCCTCCCGCGAATCGAACCCGGTGAGCATCACCACCGGCACGTACTCCGGCAGTCGGCGAATCTCCCGGCACACGTCCAGCCCCGACACGTCTGGCAGGCCGACGTCGAGCAGCACCAAGTCCGGCCGCCGGTTGTGGACCGACGCGAGCGCCTCCCCGCCGGTGCCGACAGCCTCGACCTCGTAGCCCTCGCGTTCGAGCAACGGGACGAGGTAGGCGCGCAGCGCGTCCTCGTCTTCCACGACGAGAACCCGCATGGCGCACCTCCCCTACCAACGAGGGTACGTACAAGAGTCACCACAAACCAGGGCGGTTCACCACGCAACGTCCGCGCACGTCGTGCCCCCGCCGCGGGCCGCGCGCCCAGCGGGCAGGCCGTTCCTGCCTGCCCGCTCTTCCTGACCGGAGGGGTCGCAGAGGCTCCAAGATCAAGGGCCGCCGAAGGCGGTCGCGTGCGACGCGCGAAGCGCGCCCTTGAACTTGGAGGGGCGACCCCGCAGGATGCGCGGCCCGCGGCCCCCGCACCACCCCGCCTACTACGGACGACTTGACCCGGCCGACGCCGCACGGTCCTCACGTACCCTCGGGCAGGTCAAACAAGGAGGTTCTGTGCTGTTCTCGACGAGGGTGGGCCGGTTCGTCGTCCGGCTCGGGGCGGAGTACACAGCCGATGACGACGGCTTCCGCTCGAACTCGGCCTGGTGGAGTACCTCAGAGCAGCACGCCGTCGCCGACATCCCCTCCGAGACGTCGATCGCGGTTCTGGGCGAGCCCGGGATCGGCAAGACAACGGCGATCGACGAGCTCGTCCATGGAGATAGCCCGGTGGTCGTCATCCACCTCGACGAAGTGACGGACGTCCGACTTCTCGAGGACCAACTCAACCGCGTCCGCTCGTCCGCCAATCCTGGCGCCAGCGCGACGCTCGTGCTCGACGGCCTGGACGAATGTCCGATCCCCGCGAAGGCGCTGATCCGCCATGTCTACGACGTAGTGAGGGGGCATCCGTCGCTCCGGGTCGTCGTCGGCTGTCGCACGGCGGACTGGCCGGTGAGCTTCGGCGAGGGCCTTCAGTCGTTACCCGGCGGGTTCGAGGCGTTCGAGCTGCTCCCCCTTGCACGCGAAGACGTCGCGGCATTGGCGGCGGAGCGTGGGGTCGACGGCGACACCTTCGTCCGTGCAGTGGTGGATGCGTCAGCGGTGCCGCTCGCGACTCTGCCGCTGACCCTCGATCTCCTGTTGACGATCTACACCGCGTCGGGCGCGCTCCCCACGTCCGCAACGGAGCTCTACGAACGCGGCCTGCTTGTCCTCGCCGAGGATCCTGATCCTGATCGTGGGTCAGGCTCGAAGCCGACGGGCACGGCATCCCAACGGCTCGCGACGGCCGCGAAGATCGCCGCGTACACCATGCTCTGCGGACGTAGTGCGGTGTCGACCGCGGCCCCACCCGCCGAGGGTGATCTGCTCGCCGGCGCGCTCGCCGGAGGAACCGAGCCCATCGAAGGTGGGGAGGCGCCCGTCACCGCCAGTCTGGTCGACGCGACGCTGTCGACCGCGCTGTTCTCGGGCCGCGGCCCGGGACGGTTGGGCGTCGTCCATGCCAGCTTCGCCGCGTACCTGACCGCGCGGTACCTCTTGACGCACGAGGTTCCAGAGCATCAGCTCCGCGCGCTGCTGACCCGGACGAACAACTTGGGCCACACGAGCGTCCCCTCCCGCCTACGTGAGACCGCAGCCTGGCTGGTCGCGCTGCACCCGGTCCAGCACCGCTGGCTGGCGGAGGTCGACCCCGACTCGATCGAGGCGCACGCTGGCCTTGTCAACGACGGGGGCGTCCGCGAAGCGCTCGTCGCCCACTTGCTCGACTCGCCCGACCCGGAACTTCGGACAAGAGGCCGCCGCTGGCGTCTCGGACACCCCAGGTTGGCGGAGCAACTACGGCCGGCCCTTTGCGCTCCGCTATCCGAGGACGCCGGCCCCGACTTCGGACACCCGGTGTCGCGACGCGCCCGAACCGCGCTCGAAATCGCGCGTCGTGCCGGTGATCGCCGCGTCGTGGAAGATCTCGTCGATCTTGTCCGCAGCACTGGGACGAACGCGTACCTGCGTTCGGCGGCCGCGCACGCGCTCGTTGATCTCGATCGCGATGCGGCGTCGCGCACCATGCGGTCGGTGCTCGACGAAGTCGTCGAACATCCGGAGCGTGACCCGGACGACGAGCTCCGCGGCCTCGCGCTCGAACTCAACTGGCCGGCCGACCTCAGCGCGTCGGAGCTCGTTCATGTACTGGCGCGGCCACAGAACCGCGACCTCATCGGCAACTACGCCATGTTCCTCAGCCACTTCCTCGACAACGTCTCAGACGATCTCCTCAGCGAGCTCGTCCGTGCCGTAGCGCCGCCCCAGGCTTCCGCGACACCGCCGGCTGAAGACGAATGGGTCGACGAGGACGACGACGTCAACGAGGACGGCAACCCGACTGCCGCTGCGGTGTCGCTGCTCACCGGGACCCGACGCGGCGCTCGGGTCATGACGGCGCTCGTGTCCCGCGCGCTCGACAGCACAGACCTCGGCAAGACTGTCGACGAGGTGGGATGGCTCGTCGCCACCGCGCTGAACCAGCATCACCAGGGCGTCCGCCTGCCAGCACGGTTCGATGTGCAAGCCGATGACGAAGAACCCGACGTGACCGATCTCCGTCATCGCCTGGTGCTGGCAACCCTCGACCACACGCCCGTGTCCCGGAGTCCGTACATCGCGTGGCACGTGGAGGGATCGACCCAACGAGGCCTCGTAACCGGCGATGACATCGAGTGGCTGTTCTCGCTCGCCACTACACGATGGGCGGACCATGCGGCGAGGCTCATCCGCGCGGTGTTCGACCCGACGAGCGTCCGGCAGCAGGAGATCGCGTGGGGACACCACGGCGAGCCGATCTTCGACGACTCCGTCGCCCACTGGTTCAAGGCCATCGAACTCGATGGCGACGAGGCGAAGCAGATGCGCGACGAGTTCAAGTGGTCGTCGCGCAAGCAGAAGGTGTGGAGCGGTGCCTCAACCCACGAGTCGGCACTTCGCGAAGCATGGGATCGATGTGAGCAAGCCGCGGACGCCGACTCGTTCTACGCCCTGTGCATGCGGCTACGCATCGATCCTCAGACCGGCGACGGGACGTACAAAGACGACCTCGCGTCGTGGCCCAGCTACTCGCTCGTGCCGGCCGACACGGCGGTCCTCGACAAGGCCGCGGCGTGCTACCTGGCAACAGCGGCGGTCTCGACGGACGGGTGGTCCGACAAGGTCGGTACCCTCCCGATGCGCGAGTTCGTCGGCTACGTCGCGCTCGCCTACCTCGCCCGCCGCGACGACGCTGGCGCGCAGCTCGACGCTCTGTCCGACGATGTGTGGAAGCGGTGGCTCCCGGCGATCTTGTGGTTCCCGATCGGCGAAGGCTTCGGTGACCAACGCGTCAACGAACTGCTGGCGTCAACCGCCGCGGAGCGTGTGCCCGACAAGTATCGCGAGTGGGCTCTCCGCCGCACAGAGCTGCAGGTGCAGGCTGGCTGGCACCTGGGAGCTCTCTCGCATCCTGTACCGCTGTACGACGACGAGGTCCGCGGCCGGCTCGCCGCCCTGCTCCGGACGGCACTCGATGCCGTCACGAGAGCACGGCAGGACCTCTACGAACTTGCCGAGCCGGCTGCTGACGGGGACCCGCCCCGGCCGACGGAGAGCGACCTTCAGGGCAGGCTTGCCACCGCGCGGAACAACGCGACGGTGATCGCCGCGTTCCTGGTCGATCACGACGCCGACACCGAGACGTTCCTGCTCGATCTGGTCAACGGCAAGGCCGCCCCAACCGCCATCGTGGAGGTCCGCGTCGTTGCCGCGACCGCGCTCTTGACGGCTCGCCCTACCGAGTGGGACACCGTCTTCGCGACCATGCAAGCCGACGAGGACTTCGGGCGTGCCATGGCTCCCCATCTCGTCCGCGCCCGCCGCGCCGGCGTGCGTGCTCACCTGACCGACGAACAGCTAGGGGCGCTGTGGTCCTGGCTGGAGGCGCGGTGGAGCACGGTGTCCGACACGTTCAAGAACGGGTTCGTCTCCGACGACGACCAAGTCCGTGAGTGGCGCACCGAACTCATCGCCGAACTGGAGTCGCGCGCGACGCCCGGTGCCCTCGCCGTGCTGGCAGGGCTCGTCGAGGGCAACCCGGACAACTACCGACTGCGCGTGGCGCTGCATAGCGCGGAGTTGCGCGACCAGGACGAGAGCTGGAAGGGCGCCGAGCTGGGGGAACTCACGGCGCTCCTGGAGAACGCACGACGGACGATCGTGCACGACGACGACTCGCTGTACCGCCTCGTGCTCGCTTCGTTGGCCAGGTTCGCTGCCCGCATGGAGCGGACGGGCCAGATGTTGTGGAACGAGACCCGTGCCGCGGCCGTCGATGGCGCGACGACGAAGAAGGTCTGGAACCCGAAGTATGAGCCCGACATCTCGGCGGCCCTCAAGGATCATCTCGACACCGAGTTCGGTGACCGGCTCGTCGTCAACCGAGAAGTCCTTGTTCGCCAGACGACGAGCAAGGGGCACGGGCTGTCGGTCGATGTGCTCGCCACCGGTGCGTCGGGCGACTCGGCCGCAACGGACCGGCGCCTGCCCCAATGCCCGATCGAGATGAAGGGCTCGTGGCATGAGGGTCTGCTGACAGGCCTTGAGGCGCAGTTGGTCGACGACTACATGTCCGCCGCCCGTGCGACCCGCGGTGTCTACGTCTGCGCGTGGTTTCCGATCGAGCAGTGGGACGACGAGGACGACCCTCGCCGGGCGGCTGCGGCGAGACGTGACCGCGATCAGATCGCAGCAGAGCTCGATGACACGGCACGCGCCATATCGCAGTCCCGCGAAATGGAGGTAGCGGCCGTCGTGATCGATGTCCCGAGGCCAGTGGCCTCGGCGCGAAACAGCGACAAGAACCCGACCGGGTAGGCGTAAGACCGGTCGGGTTCAGCGCGACGCGTCCCGATGAAACCAGGTCCGTCGCGGCATACGGACGCCCACAATGGCCAGCTGCGTCGCAGGAATTCTTCTCGACAGCTCATGCCAGAGTTGCAGCCATGAGCCTTTCCATCGTCAGAGGTGAACGTGGGTGCGGATGGCGGCGATGATAGGGACGGCCCGCCAGGGGCGGCAGTGCAGGTGGCGCAGGATGCGCCGGGCCTTGAGGGTGGCGTAGCCGCGTTCGCCGTGGCCGCGTAGCACGGCGAAGGCGCGTTCGCGGCGCGCTTCTCGGAGGGCAGTTCTCGGTGGTGAGCGTCGAGACCGCCTTGACGATCGGCCGCACTCCCGGCCGCGTAACGGTCCCTAGAATCAGAACGACGACACCGACTGCGTCTCCTCAAATGTCGCACCGGCTTCCTGCCAGCGCATCCGAACGCGCCACTGAGCTGCCGAACCCATCGAGACCGCTATCGGGACGGTGTACCCGGTGCGGGGCAGAAGCGCCTCAATCGGTGAGTGGCCAACGAGTTCTGGAGCCTCACCCTCACCGATCGGCTCGAGTTCGACCTCGACATTCTCGGCCGAGCCGTCGCCGACATTTTCGATAATCAGACCGTCGGACGCTGGACGACGAGCCTCAAACCGCGCACGCAAAACCGCCCGAGGCACACGTCCGCTCTCTTCGTCTTTCCCACCGGTCGCTGGAGCCTCCACGAGCAGACCGACGTCGTGTTCGAGCGCAGTCCGCACCTTCGCGCTCAGATCCTCGGGCGACGCGTACCGTCCGAGCAGCCCCCTCGCTTGCATCGCCTCGCGGAACGAGGTCAACCGCTTCAGTTCGTCCGGATCGACACCGTAGGGGTACGGCATCTCCGCGAAGTACACGTGAACCGGAACGCCACGTTCGACCGCACGGTCGATCTCCTCGGCAGTTCCGGACTCGGCCCGAGGTGTCGGAGCGCCTACTCGGGAGTGGAAGAGGGCGACCACGATGTCTGCGCGGTCGGCCAGCTGTCGGTTGACGATGGACTGTGCGTCGGAGCCCATTTCCGGCACTGCATCCGTCTCCCACCGAACCGGGAGGAGCACCACGCGCTCGCCGTGCGAGCGGTCGCGGTTCCAGCTCAAGATCGCCTGCTCGACGACATCTCGTGCTTCGACGGTGTCACCCGGCGAAGCGATCAGCACCGTCAGGACACGGGCCTCAAAGCCAACCAGCCGACTCGTCGCCTGGGACTCACCTCGCCCGCCCTGCGACTCCCGAAGCCGTCGCCTCCCGGCGTCAGTGACGCGAATGCCGCGCGTGGAGAAGTACGCGCCAGCGCCGTCGTGCAGATCCTGGCCGGGCCCGCGTACGAAGCCTTCGTGCAGCAGGTCGTCCAGTATCAGCGCGTTGTGCTCCCACTCTGGGTCCTTCCGACCGACGGGCAGATGTTCGCCGCGCTCCAACGCTTCAAGCATCCGCTCATACGTCCACTGTTCGTTGGCCACGTCAACCATTGTCACAGGCGCTCCCGACTGCTGACGTAGGAGGTGAATCCTGACATCCGCGGAGACGACCGCGAGCCCACTGGCTCGGTGAGGGTGAGGTGGTCAGCGCGAGCACGATCTCGGTGGCGGCGATGACGTACCGGACGAGCTTTCACGCGCTGCGCGACTCGGTGCCGCGGTCCGAGCACCACGCCGCTCAGCCGTCACCGTGCACCCCGCCTGCGACGTGGCGCCGCGTCGAGTGCCGACGCTGGAAGTGGATCGTTGCTTCGGGGCCGGAAAAATCTCTGATGTGCGACCTTGCCCAGCAAAAGATTGGCCTTGTCGAGGCGCCCGACGACTCCCGCGATCCGCTCCTCGATGACGTCGTCACGAGTACGCGGTAGTGAGCGCACCAAGCGAAGCACCGAGTGTTCGGCGGTCGAAATCTCCAGCCAGGTCGGCTCATCCACGTGCTCGGCGAGGTAGCGCCAGTCCTCCGCCGACAGCGGACAGACCAACGTCTGCGGTAGCGCTGCCCACCGGTCGGAATCGATTGCCTCGTCCAACTCGACTTGAACGCGATAAAACCAGGTCCGAAGAAGGCGGGCGCGGCCGCGGAGTTGCCGGTTATGGCGAGTGACCCAGATCGTCGTAGGCACCGTGATCGCCGCTACCAGCAGTGGTGCAACAGCGGCGATCAGATCCCCGGGCACAGCCCCTCCCGCATCGGTCACAGACTGCGGTCCTGATCGATCCTAACCGGGCTGGCGCAGCCGTAGTTCACAATCTCATCCGGCTGGCGAGCAACGGCGCCGCACGCTGCGCGGCCAGCAGCCCACGCGCCCGGCTCAACCCCGCGCGTCGGGCGTCTTGACGTTGGAGGGGCGGCCCCGCAGGATGCGCGGCCCGCGGCCGCCTCGTGCTCACCTTGTTGGCGCGGTGTCGGCGCCTACGTCTACGCATGGCTCCGATCGACAAGTCGGTCGACGAGGACGACCGTCGTCGAGCCGGTGCGGCGACACGCGATCGCCATCAGATCGCGCGGCGCTCAAGGGAGCTGCACGGCCGAGGCACCGATGAAACCTGGTCGTCGCGGCATACGACGCCCACAATGGTCACCGGCGTCGCAGGAATGCTCCTCGACACAGTTCGTGGCAGAGTTGCAGGCGCGTTGCGGCCCCGCCAAGACCCGATTGCTACGGGACTGATGACCCAGGTCCAGGCAGGCAGGGCGAGCTGCCGCCGATGCTGATGCCGTTCGCGCCGTCGGGTCCCACTCCGTGCACGCCGAAGTTGAACCCACCGTCGAGGTGGACGAGCGCGTCCAGATTCGCCGGCGTCGTGACCGTATGGCCCAACCCACGCCAGTAAGCGACGACGTCATCGACGAGCCGGCGCGCCCGATCGCCTTGGACGACGACGTCTTTGCTGTAGGTCCAGTTGTGCGAGTCCTCTGATGGGCTGCATTGCTCGGGCGTCTTCGCATCGTCGACGTCGCGAAGCGACAAGCCCGTGGTCGTCGCCTTGATCGTCTTGTCGACGAAGTCGACGACCCTCTGCCGCGCTTCGGTCGACGTGTACGACGCCGTCGGCGTCGGTCCGGCCCCGGGACCCTCGCCGCGTCCGCACCCACCGAGCGCGGCAACGAGGGCGATGCCGAGGACCGCGCTAGTCGTAGTCAGCCGCACTGAAGCACTGCCTTCTGTAGTCGCCGCGCACGATTCTAAGCATGAAGTCGTGCGAGTCGGTGTTCTCGTTGAAGTAGCTCGAGTGGCCGTGGTTGCCGCCCATCGGCATCGGCATCGAGCCAAACCCCGGAACCTGCGGCTCCATGCCGAACTGGTAGGTCGCGGCTACGAAATCGCCCGGAGCGCCGCCGGCCCAGAAGTTGGTGCCGTCAAGGTGGAGCCCACTCGCGTTGTGGACGCTCATGCCGGGACTGCCGACCACCACGACGTTGTCGACGTGCACCGCGCCGGTCTTCAGCGCGTGGCCGACGACGAGCGAGCCGTAGCTGTGCCCAACGAGGGTGACGTTCTTGTCGTCCGGGATGTTCAGCTCCTTCATGAACGCCCCGAGCTTCTTAGCGCCATCGCGCGCCCGACCCTGAGTGATGACGCTGGTGTTCTTCTCCGGGGCGTCGTAGCCGAGCCAGGCGATGGTCGCGGTGCTTGAGTCGTTCTTGTCCCTCAGCCTGCGGGCATTGTTTCGAACACCACCGGCGTAGATGGTGCTGTCCAGGCCCGGGACGCTGACACCGATGTTCTGCGCGTTGAGCAGGTCGCCGTACACGATGACCATTTCGCCGTTGCCATGGTTCTTGTCGAAGTCGATGTCGTAGATGTGACCACCGTTCTGGTCGACGTCGTCGAGCATCTTCTGCAAGTCCGCGACGTGGTAGTAGTCGGTCCAGGGCGGAGTCTGGGGCATGGGGTGCGGCAGCCCGTCGTTCGGAGGTTTAGGCGCTGCCGGCGGTCGCGGGTTGACCGCGTTTCCTTCAGCGATCCGCTGCTCGACCTTCGCGCGGTTGTACGCGTACCGCTGCTCCAGCGCGCACGTCGCGTCGCACGCGACCTCGTCACGGCCGAACCAGTCCTCGAACCTGCGGTGGCCGCTCGGGTCGACGAAGTTCACCGGGTCGCCGTTGACATAGGTGTAGCGGTTCGCCGTCAGCGGGTCGGTGCCGACGCTGAGCTGCGCTCCGGAGCCGCCGGTGCGGTACGAGTCCGGCGTCAGGAAGCCGCTCTTGCCAGGGTCGTAGGTACGCGAACCGAGCTGGTATGCGCCCGTCGCCGCGTCCTTGCGGCCAGCCCGGTAGAACATCGTGCTCGGCGTCGCGCCGCTATTACAGGAGCCAGTGACCGGTGCGACGGTGTTGCCCTGCGGCTCGCCGAACGGGTTGTACCGGGCGGTGCACGCGACCGCGCCCGCGGTGTCCGTAACGGTCGCGACCGAACCGGTGCCGTCCTCGGCGAGGTAGTGCGTCGCCGCGCCACTGCCCGTCTTGCGCGCCACCACCGGCAGCTCGGACGGGTCGAGGGCATAGCCGACCTCGTTCGCGCCCGACCCGGCCTCGGCGATCGCCGTGGTGCCGGCGCCGCTGTAGAAGAACGACGTCGTGGCCGAGCCTTCGGTCCGCGCGGTCTGCCGGTCGAGACCGTCATAGGTGTAGGTCACGGTCCCCGCCGGGCAGTTGCTCGCGCCCGTCGGCGTCACGCTCGTCAGCCGGTCAAATCCGTCGTAGGCGCTCGTCGTGCAGCCATCGCCCGTGGTCCGGCCTTCGGGATCCTCGGCGTGTGTGCGCGGCGGGTCGCTCGACCCGGCTGAGCCGGTGGCAATCGAGTCGTCCGCGTTGTAGGTGAACGTGCGGGTGCCGTACGTCAGTCGGTTCCCGTCGTGGTCCCAGGTCGCGTTCTTCGTCTGGTCGGTGACGAGGAGCCCGGAGTTGGTGAAGCTCGCAAGCCGCCCCGCCGGGTTGTAGGCGAAGGAGTACGTGACCGGCAGCCCTGTGAGGTGCAGCGCGGTCGCATCCTTGCCGGTGTAGGTCTGCGTCAACTTCCGGTAATGCTCGTCGTACGTGTACGTGTTGCGCGCCGTGTCCTCGGCCGCGCCGCCGGAGGACGTCACGCCCATGTCGGTCAGCGTGTCGTCACTGCCGTACGACCAGACGACGGTCTGACCATTCGTGTCATGTCGGCTCGCCGGCTGACCGGCGTTGGTGTACGTGAAGGTCGCGGCAGTCCCACTCGACAGCGGCGCCACCATGCTCGTGACGAGGCCCGCGTCATCGTTGACGTAGGTCGTCGTCAGCCGGCCCGCGGATGTGTCGTCGGTCCGCGCGGTGACCGCGCCCGCGCCGTCGTACGACAGCGCCGTGCTGCGGCCGTTCTGCGCGGCGGTGCGAAGCAGACCGTCGAGGTAGTACGTCGCGGTGTACGTCGTCGTCGTCCCGCCACCCGCGCACGAGGCACCGCGAGTGTCACCGATGCTCACCGCATTGCCAGCCACGTCGTAGGTCGTCCGGAGGCAGCCGTTCCCGCCGCGGCCCTGCTGTGTCGCGACCTGGTCGAGCGGCGTGTAGGTGAGCTGCTGCGGGGACTGACCACCAGTCGTGACGTTGCCGACCGGGTCGACGAGGTCGGCCTCAGCCGACGTCTGCCGGCCGGCGGAGTCGTACGTGAACGTCGTACGGCGCCGGGCCGTGCCGTTCGCTCCCACCGGTTGCGTCGTCGACACGAGCAGGTTGTCGGCGGTGAACGTGTTGACGGTCCCGACGCCCGCAGTGTTGTTCGCGTCGCCGGCGTTCGCCGACGGCGACGTCACCGACGTCGTGTTTCCGATCTTGTCGTAGGCGTACGTCGTCACGTCGAAGTCGACGCCGACGAGGCCCGATCCGGGCGACCTCATCTGCGCGAGCAGGTTGTCCGCGGTGTACGTCATGTACGTCATCGCGCTCTCGGCGACACCGCCGGCCGTGCGCGGGCGCACCGTCGATGTGCCGTTGCCGTTCGCGTCGTACGTGTACCGCGTCTGGTGGTTGAGACCGGCGGGACCCGCCGGGCCGTCGATCTCGCGGACCAGGCCGTCGGAGGAATAGACGGTCGTCGTCGCGTGGCCGACAGCGTTCGTCTGCGTGACGAGCCGGCCGGCACCGTCGTACTCGCGAGTGTCGAGCGTGGCCTGCGTGCCGTCGCTCGCCGGACTCGGACCAGTGGTGGTCCGGAGGAGGTTGTCGTCGGTGTACCCGTAGGTGAGCGTGCGGTTCGTCTTCGACGCCGTGTACGAGGGCAGGCGGACGACACTCGACCGTCCGGCCGCGTCGTACGTCACGGACGTCTGGCAGACACCGGTCGTCGCGGGGTAGCCGTGGCTCGTTGCGACACTTCCGGGACCGCACTGCGCGCTCATGCTCGCGTCGGCGTTCTGGTCCGACGCGGCGGACGTGTCGTACCTCGGCACGAGCTGGAGCACCGGCCGGCCGTCGCGGTCGAAGTCCGTTCTCACGACGTACTTGTTGTCCGGGCTCGTCGGCGTGCCGGATCCGGTGAAGGCCCGGGGGTCGTACTGTGCGACGACGTGCCCGTCGGCGTCGTAGAGGCTCCTCGATCGGCGGTTGGTCGTCGCCGTCGTCGTCGCCGACGCGATCGCGGACACCAGCGCGTCGACGCTCATGGTCAGGCCCGGGTCGGTACCCGAGAGCTGCAGCGCACTGACTGTGTCCGTGAGCCGGTGGGCGGCGTCGTACGCATATCCGGTGTAGCGCGTCCGCGTCGTGCCGGACACCGCGGGGTTGTCGGACACCTCGCCGGGTGCGAAGACACCGAGCAGGTCGCCGGCGTCGCTGTACCGCTTCGCCGTCGTGAACGACAGCGTCGTGTTCCCGAACGCGTCCACGGTGCGCGGGACCGTGTTCAACTGCACCCGGTCAAGCAGGTCGAACGTCGCCGTCGCGGTCACGCCGCGGGCGTCCCGGAGGCTCGTCTGGTTGCCGTCCGCGTCGTAGTCGAACGTGGTCGTGATCGGCTGCGTCCCGGCACTGTCGCGGTAGACCGTGCTCGTCGCCACGCGGCCGGCGTAGTCGAAGGTCGCGTGCGCCGAGTAGTAGCCGCCTGTCGTCGTACAGGTACCGGCGCCGCCCTCGGTGAGCTGCCGCGGCGGGCAGACGACGAGCTGGTGGCCGTCGCTGTCGTAGATCACCTGGGTCGTCAGCGTGCTGGACGTGCCGTCGTTACGTGGGGCGACCGTGCGGGTGCGCCGGTGGGCGCCGTCGTACGCCAGCGTCGTCGTCTGCCCCGACGCGTCGGTGGTCGAGACCGGGTTTTCGACCATGTCGTACGCGATCGACGTACGGCAGTACATCGAGGAGCTGGTCGCCGGGAAGCCGACGACGGGCGCGGTGGATGCGCGAGAGCAGCCAGCCGGGATGGTCGCCGGGTTCGCGATGCGCGAGACGTAGGCGTCGGTCTTGCGGCTCTTCGCGTCGTATGCGGAGGACTGGACGTGGCCGAGCGGGTCGGTGGTGATCGTGAGGTTGCCGAACACGTCGTAGGTGAACGCCGTCTTCTTCGAGGCCGCTGCTTCCTCCGGCTGCTGCACGCTGGTGCGCAGATCACCGTTGTCGAACACCTGCGTGACGTCGTACAGGTTGTTGTTCGCGGCTGTGCCGCGCGGTGGCTGGATCGCAGTCTGGTTGCCGTGCTGGTCGACCGTGTACCGCGTCGTATTACCGAGCTGATCAGACGACGAGGTGACGTAGCGCCAGGGCGCTGCGAACGTGCCGTATTTCGTCTCGGCGTACGCCGGAGCGGCCCCGCCGCCGACATAGCCGGCGCCGGTGAACTGCGACAACGTGTGACCGTGGGTCGCGTCGCGGTCCCACGACCGCACGGGGTTGCCGGCCGCGTCGTAGGCGAACGCGACGAAGTTCCCGGCCGGGTCGGTGACCGCCTTGAGCCAGCCGCCCGCGTACACGGTGCCGGACAGGTCGGTGTCGGCCTGGTTCGCGAAGTACGTGTACGTGTAGTGCGCGGATGAACCGTCCGCCACAGCCTTCGGTGTCGCCATCGTGGCGCGCTCGCCGAACCCGTTGTACGCGTACCGGGTCGTGCTGTGCAGGCTCGGGCTGGCCAGCGCGAAGCTCGGTGCGTCGACCGCGCAGAGCAGGCCGGTGTTGGCGGTGCCGTTGCCGCTGCCGTCACAGTAGGAGCCGGCCGCGTTGAACGTCCCCGGTGCAGCTGTCGTGACGTTGTCGACGCGGTACGTCGTGGTGTACCGGTCCTTAACGGCAACGTTGGCCGCCTCGTTGCCGCGGGCCGTCAGCGATGCGGTCCGGTCGGACACGGCGAACAGCACACCTGTGACCGGCCGCCCGGGCGCGGCACTGACCGTGCCGCTGCCGGCGACGACATCGTCGTAGACGAGCGGGGTGGCGCCGCTGGTGGTGAAGTACTGCGCGCGGAACCCGTTCGTCTCGTCGAGCGCGTTCGGCGACGGGGCCGGTGCGCAAGCGGCGATGTGCGGTGTCACGACGGTCGCATTGAGGCACTTGTGCGTCGTGAGCGTGCCGCCCTCGTCGTTGAACGTGTACGCCGTCTCCTCGTCCGGCGTGCCTCCGGTCGCACCGGCGATCCGCTGCACCAGGCAGAGGTTGTTGTCGAGGCCATTGGACGGGTACTGGCACTGGACACCGTCGAAGCCGTACGACCGGCCGTCCCAGGTGAAGTACGTGGTCCCGATCGTGTTCGGGCCAGTCGTCGCCGCGTCGCCCTCGGTGAGCTTGCCCACCCGGCCCTGGCCGTCGATGTCGTCGTAGACCTTGCGGTGCGTACCCGTGCTCTGGCCGGGGTTCGCGTCGACAGTCGTCGACGTCCCACTCCCTGTCGAGGACGCACCGTAGGTGAACGTCGTCGTCGTGCCCCGCCGGTCGACGATGCTCGCGACCCGCGGCATCTCGCCGGGCAGTCCGGACGCGGACGTGCCGTACTTGAACGACGTCACGACTGCCGCGTCGCGCTGGCTGGACACCGAGCAGAGCTGGTTGGCGTTGGCGCCGGAGCCCGCGCATTGCGCGCCGTACTTGTAATAGATCCGGTCGGGCCGGGTCGCCGCGGACGCCGGGTCCAGGGTGGTCAGCCCAGGCAGGTTCGCCGTGTCGTCAGGGTTGATGACCTCGATCAGGTGCTTCGGCTGCGCCGTGTCGAAGTAGTAGCGGGTCGGGCCGCGGCCGTTCGCGTTGTTCGGGCGGGCCGCGGGGTCATACACGTCGAGCTCGGTCGCGGACGGGTAGTACAGGCGGATCGCGCGGCACGGGTCTGGGATGCCGGCCAGCGTCACCGGGTTCGTCGTCGCGGTGCAGGCGTGCGGGTCGTAGACCGCGCGCAGGTTGCCGAGGTTGAGGCTGATGCCGCCGAGCGCACCGGTCGGAACGCCGTCGGGAGCGTTGTCGTACACGTAGTCGAGCCGGTTGCCTGCACCGTCGCTTTGCGACAGCAGCTGGCCGGTCGCGGCCCACTCGTAGCGCACCCGGTCGGGCCGGACCGCGGCGAAGCCGAGCAGGCGGCTGTTCGCGTTCGTCAGGCCACTGCACCCGGTCGCCGTGGTTTCGATGTAGCGCCACAGGCCGAGGTGTACTCCGGGCGGCGCGGTGTAGGTCTGGTCGACGCACAGTCCGGTGAACCCGGAGCCCAGGCCGAGCAACGCGGGACGCAGACTCGCGACCGCACCAGTGCCGAGCGGATCGACGGCAACGCTGTTCGGGCGGAAGACGTGCCGCGTGCCGTCTCGGTCGATCAGCGTCACCGCGAGCGGCGTGGCGATCGACTCAGCGGTCGGGACATACAGAGTGGTCGATCCGACGCCAGTACCTGCGAGGTCGTCGTTCTGCCCGACGTTGAGCTGCCAACCCGCGCCCAGAGACCCAGGCAGGGTGGCGAGCGTCGCCTCCGCGGAGTTGTAGACACGCCGGACGATGAGGCCGAGCCGGCCGTGGTCGGTGACCGGTGTCGCGTCGGTCGCCTCGACGACGACGTTACCGTTGGCCGCGTTCACCCGCGCGGACGCCTGCGGGCCCAGCGGCATGCCCACGTACGACCACCACGGCTCGATGCCGAGACCGTTGTTGCAGGCGTAGATCGTCTCGCTGTCGGACACGGTGCCCGCGACGTCGGTAGCGCTCGCGGTGTTGACGAGAGCTGCGAGGCACCCGAGCGTCTCGGACGTCGGGATGGTCACCTGGTAGGTCAGCGTCCGGTACTGGCCCGCGGCGATGTCCGGCATCGTCACGCTGAGGTTGTGGTCATCGAGCAGGCAGACCGCCGGGTCGCAGGCCGCGCTGTCGAGCCACATCTTCGCGGCCGAGACGTCGAGCACGTCGGGGATCGCGTCGCTCACGGTGACGCCGCTCATGGTGCCGGCGGTCTCGGGGTTGGTGACCCGGATCGTGTACGTGACCGTCTGGCCGAACGCGTACACCGGCTGCGCCTGCCCTGCATTCCCCACTGCCGTCTTGAGGATCTGGGCGAGGCCGTGCGGCGTGCCCGTGTCGGTGCCCGCGACGCTCTCACCCGCGGAGTTGGTCGCGGTCACCTCGAAGCAGTAGGACGTGCCGTTCGCGAGGCCGGTGACCGACTGGCTGAACGTCGCGTTCGACAGCGAGTAGTACTTGAACGCGGTCGCGCTGCTCGGCGGCAGCACGCACGAGCCAGCGTAGACGTAGAGCTTGTACGCCGTGATCGTCGCGCCGCCGTTGTCCGCGGGCGGGTCCCAGTTGACGACCGCGGTGCCGTTTGCCGGCGTCGCCGTGACGAGCGGCGAGCTCGGCTTCTGCACCGTCGAGTTGACGGTGAAGTAGTACCAGCCGGTCGACGGGGTGAACCCGCCGTAGTTCACGCCGTCGTACGCGCGCACGTGCCAGCGGTACGTGTGCCCGTAGGCGAGCTTGCCGGAGGCGACGGCGAGCGAGGACCGGCTGCCAGAGTTCACGCTCGTGCCGAACGTGCTCGTGTAGATCGTCGCGCCGGACGCGTTGTCGTAGACGCCGAACTGCGCCTTGACGGTGCCGCCGTCCGGGTCGGAGACGACCGCGGAGATCGTCGGCGTGAGGCTGGTGAGCTGCGCGTTGTTCGCCGGCGACAGGCTCGTCGGCGCGTTCGGGTCCGACGTGTAGGTGACCTGCAGGTACGGGATGTTGCTGCCGTTGTCCTGCGAGTAGAACTTCTTCCAGGCCAGGTTGTCGGTCTCGCTGTTCGCCTTGACGACGATGCCGTAGTTCGTCTGGGTGCGGTTCGCCCAGAGCTGCGCGATCCCCGTCATGTTCGAGAAGACACCCCAGTTGCCGGGGCACGAGGAGCTGTAGCCGTAGTCGAACGACGCGTACGCCGTCGCGGCAGTCGAGTAGTTCGGCTTGTTGCCCCACACCGTCGAAGGATTGAATCCCGACGTCAGCGGGAAGATGTCGGTCCGCTTGTGCGCCGAGCTGTTGCACGAGTACGAGTACCAGTTGTAGAGCTTCAGCGTCGACGCCGACACGTTCTTGTCGAGGATCGAGCTGACGTCGAACTTGACGAACGACCGCGCGATGTCCGACCCGCCGTTGTACGTCCCGGACTTCAGCATCGTCGAGCCGTACTGCGCCGTGTTCACGTAGCTGGTCTGCACCCATGTGTCGCCCTGCAGCGTCAGGCTCGGGCTCGGGTCAATGGTGACGGGGTAGTCGACGCCCTCGTCGTTCAGGAAGTCCGCGCCGGGAAGCAGTTCGATCGCCGTGCCGCCCGCGATCAGGTTGGTCTCTACCGCGGTCGTACGCGCCGGGTCGCCGGAGTGCTCGTCCAGCCCAGCGCCCCACATCGTCGCGCCGGCCGCCACCGCGACCAGTTCGCCGCTCTCGTCGGTCAGCTCGATCTCGTCGTGCGCGCCGAGCGCCACCGCCAAGCCGTCCACGCTGACTGTCTCCACGAGCCGTAGCGGCGCGGCCGGCTTGGCGCGCACCACGAACGTCTGCTCGTAGCCCATTCGCGTCGCGCGCAGGACCAGATCGACCCCCGGCAGCACGCTCCGGTACGTCGCGGTGTTACCCGACAGCACCGGTGCGGGCAGCGGCGCCGGCCAGCTCACGGCGAAACGGCGCTGGCCGCTGGAGATCGACGCCAGCTCGCCGGTGCCGCCAGCGGAGAACGAGACGTTGCCCTTCGCCGCCCGCGGCGCAACGCGCGCGCCGAGGTTCACCAGCGTCGTGTCGACGTCGACCCAGCCGGTGCCGCTGCGCAACCGGACCGGGCCGGCGTATGCCTCCAGTGACAACGTCCCGTCGGGGTTCGCCAGGGTCGACGTCGACTCCGCTCGGAGATCGGTGATCTCGACCGGGTCGCCGAGTGCCGCCGCCTCGGCGAGCGCGCTCGTCGAGTCCGGCCGCGTCACAGCGGTCGGGTGCGCCTCGGGCGTCTGCGGCGGGTCGTCAGGCACCATCGGTGACGCAGCACCCGGCGGATCGGTGTGCAGCGCGACGTTCGCCGCGCGCGCCATCGCGTCCGGGGCACTCAGCTTCGGGAACTGGACCGGCTCGCCGAGCACGCCCCCGCCCGGGTCCGTCGCGAATGCCGGGCTCCCCACGGCCAGAACGCACGCAGCAACGACCGGCGCCAACCAGCGGTACACGGAACCCCCTACGCGAACGGACACCGGAGACGGCGCTTGGGCGAGAGCCCTATGTCACGACGCCGTACGGTCCTTCGGCCTCGCAGCATTGCCCTAAGGTCCCGAAAACGCGAGAGCAATCCCCTGAAATGAGCGTAAGGGACTACCGGCCGTGAGGTCATGACTACGTAGAAGGGAGCCTGGCTTCACACAGGGGGTAGTTCGCCATTACATTGGAGGATATACGAAGACTTCTCCTATATGTCCCCCACGTTCGTGAACACCCATACCATGGGGCCGGCGATCCATGCGGTGGTGGTCGAGCGAGTTCCCGGATCGAGCATTCCCGACCAGCGATAGCGTCGTCCTCGGACACTCAACGAGCGCGTTCGCCCGAGGGGATGGATAGGCTGCTGCACGCCTACGACCACGACCGACCGCAACAGGTCCCTGCACCAGCAGGCGCCAGCCGCCTTCGCTGCGACCTGCGCCCACCCACCCCCAGCCCTCATGACAGTCGGGACCGGTCGCTGGGACAGCCCACACCGCGCCCGCGCATGAGACGCTTCTCCCATGGACGGTGATCCTCGGAAGCGGGCGCTTACGATCTGGAAGAACGTCACTCTTCCCCTGCCCATCTACTGGAACGAGGAGAAGCTGGACGAACTCGTTGCGCAGACGATCGGCGAACTTATTACAGAGCGCACGCGCTCGGTGGGCTCCACTCGCGAACGGTCCACACAGGCAACCACAAAGTTGGGATCGCTACTCGCCCTTTTCGGTGTGGGTGAACTATCCGGAACGGTGGGGAGCAGAGCAGCACACCAGCAGGTAGAGACTGCGCTCGCTAACGTGACGTTCACGGACAAGATGGAGGCGTTGCTCCAGGTTTTTGGTGGTCGAGAAGCTCTCGCCTACTATGACCTACTCGATGGTTACGAGTTGACTCCAGATCACACGGAACCGATCGAGCATTGGCAGCCAACCGCTTTAGCGGACTCCCTACGGGAGGGCCTTGCGTGGATCTACGGTGCCTATCATCCGCTCCGCGTGACGCCGGACGACGGTAAGGTCGATCTGTTGGATGACGCACTCCACCATCGTCCAGTTCTTTGGACGTTCGCACCTGCCTTGGGATCCGTCTACCAATGCGAGATCCCGTTCTTGGCGAGCCGCATCCGGCTCGGTTCACAGCATGCGGCTATCGCAATGCACAAGAAGCTGCACGCTGCCGAGGCCATGAAGATTGGAGCCTTCGGCATCCTACGGAAAGCCGAAGGCTCCTACACACTCGACCCCATCCAATTTGAATTTCTCTACGATGGGATCGACCGCGACCGATAGTTGTCCCGGCCGCCCGTCACAAACCTCGTTCCGAGCGAGCCACGATTTCCGCGCGGCTAGCCGACATGAAGCACCGACTCCATTTCTCGTAGATAGCCCCAAGTCAGGTTTAGCACCAGGTCCTGCTTCGAAGTATCCAGTTGCAGATACTCGGCGAAGATAGGATGGATCGCGTAGCGGCTCTCCTGCATAAGAGGCGTGCCAACGACCTTAAGCGGCATCGAGCCTTCGTTGAAACAGAACGCATCGTCGGCATTTATCCCGAACCTGTTGCGAATGCGCTCGTTCACCTCAAAGCCGATAAAGCCGATCTCGTAGAGGAAGGTGAGCTTTTCGACGAAGTCGTATACAGGCTCGGTGCGATGCGCGAGCCTGAAAGGCACTCGATCCAAGATTTCCTGTAGGGCCTTGAAAGATAACGGCTGAACGCTACCCGAGAACTCGCTCAGTACCTTGTCTATGTTCGTGAACGTCGAACGGAACTCACCCAAGTACTCCGTCGAGATGATATGGTGAGTCGTGTCCTTTACAATTCGACGGACTACATCGCTGGTCATATCGTGGTGCCGGCGTCTCATATCCTTGGCGACGGCGAAGATTTTAGCGTAGTAGTGCAGAACGTCGCGAGGACGCCAGAACGTGTGACGCAGCAGATACAGGTACAGCGGCAGCTCGTAGTCCTTGCCGCCCACTTTGAATGTGATGGTTTCGGGCACGTTGGGTGCGAACTGCTTCACCATTTCCGCCAGGCGTCCCTCTGGGTTCAGATTCCTGTCGGTTCGTTCGTTCAATATGTGTTCGAGCCGCTTGCGCACCATAATCGCGAGCTCGATCCCGGTCCAGTTCAACTCAATTAGCCGGTCTTGATAAATATACGCATCGCGCTCCACTGACTCGACATCGAGGAACCTGTCCTTCGGCACGGTCAGGCAAAAGTCGACGACCGCCGTAAATGCGTTTTCAGCTTTGTGGTTCTGCTTGACTTCGACGACATACCCCAGCAGCGACCGCAGCCAATCGATCTCGAACAGCGAACGCTCCGTGAGATCCTCGGCTTGACGAATGATACTGTTTTTGCGAAATTCATCAAAACCTGAGTCCAGCCCGTCGAGAGTGATGAGGATTCGCTTGTGGCATGTCGCAAGGATCTCCATCAAGTCGTGCAGCGCGTCGCTGCCAAAGGCATAGTCCAGGGCATTTCTGAGCGAGAATCGCGCCGCGATGTCGGAGTGGAAATACCGCTCATCCCCGCGAGCGGACCTGATGCACTCGTCGATAAGGCTCACTACTCGCTCAAGACTCCAGACATAGTACGTATAGGTATACGTTTCAGAGTCCAAAGCATGGCGGGTGGGGAAGGCGTCATCCATGAACTTTTCGATCGACGAGACATGCTGTCTCTGCGTCTCTGACAGATGCCCGAGCTCATGTTGCTGTAGGAGCAGGTCCATCGTACCCACATGGAACATAATTGCCCATGCGAACTTGAACACGACCGAGCGTGGAAATACATGACGTAGGTCAGATGCCAACCGGTCGCGCAAGAGGAAGCTGTAGGCGATTTCCAAGATCGCCTGATTAGCGATGATGGGGATGGTGCCCTTATAGAGATCCTTGTGTTGCGCCGCCATCATGCCTGCCAAGGTTGACTTTCCGCTGCCCTTCCGCCCTACGGCAAAGAAGCCATCCTGGCGGAGGACCTTCTCGTACGCATACGTCTTGACGAGCCATGGCTGATCGCTGACCTGCTGCCAGTCCGCCTTTCGGTCCAAGAAGAGGGCACGGAACAGTTCATCGTAGTCTCGCAGGTAACGGTCGGATCGTTGCGTGTTCACCGCGAGGATCGTCGAAGCGATCTCGTTGATGTCTGCGTCGAATAGTCGACGGACATCCTCGGGGATCACCTTCGCGCCACGTCGCTCAGCGAGTCTGAACCTACACATGTCCAGGTACTTGATGTGCTCGAACTCCGGCAACACGGCGCTGTGGTGCGCCCCACTGAACAGGATCGGGATGATCGCGAAGTTATCCGTAACGCTGTCCTTGTCCCCAGTGCTTCCGGGTGACCTACGGGCAGCATCTACTTGGCGGTATCGACCGAGGATCTGCTCGTACTCGTGGTTGGCGCCGCCGGGGACTCGATCTACAACCTTCCGTTTGTAGTTCGGCGTCATGAGGATGACGACCGCATCTACCTCCTGCAGCAGGTGCATGAAGTTGTTCAGGTCTCGACCGACGCCTAGAGCCCGATCGCAGTAGATCTCGATCTGATCCTGTCCGGCGTCGCGGAGCCATGCCGTCACCGCGTCCAAGTAGGCCGGTTCGACATCGTCGTGGCAGTAGGAGATGAAGCATGACGGCCGCCGGTCTGACACGGGTGCTCCTGTACGGAAAGGCTGGAGGTGGCGGGAACGCTGGGGCTACGTGCCTCGGGTCAGCGACAGGCGCGCGGATGACCTTCGCCGTTAGGGAAGCAGTGTCAGTCCAGAGGACGGACGTCGGCAGGGTGATCGACACGCGCGCGATTAGGTCATGCCGACTCCCCGGTCCTCGTCCACCCCCCGTCAGGGAGACTCGCTACCTAGACACACATGGTAAAAGCGGGCACGCGAATCGTCTACACCGCGGTCGCCGCACCCCCGACGGGGCACGAACTTCGGCGACACCTGCTCAAGCGGGTTGCTACTCCGCAAGGCCTCGCTCCGTAACCGGAGACGTACGGTCCGTGGCTCTCAACGCGCGATCGTGCGGACGCTGCGTCGATCACACGCCTCAGACAGGTTGATGCGTGTCCCTGTCCGGATGACGTCCGGATCATCGCGGTCGATCTCCTCGATGGTGGTCGCGATCAGGTCGACCCCGATGTCCGCGGCGACGGCCGCGAGACCGGCAGCCCGGCGCTGCGTGGTGGTGACGGTGAGCACGGTCTCGGTGGTGGCGGAGATGAGGTATCGGACGAGCTTGCGCCGCCAGGCGCTGCGTGACTCGGTGCCGCGGTCGACTTCGACAAGCCACGCGCCGACTGCGCCGTCACGCTCCCATTCGACGCGGCCGTCGGGGAACGGTTCGCCGGGTGCTGCCCAGGAGCGGAGCTCGGCTTCGCCTTGCCACCCGGTGACGCGAAGGCCGGGGACGAAGCCGGGGCGGGTGAGCGCGACGATGGTGTAGCCGACGGCGACGGTGCTCGATCTGCGCGAGGCTCGGCCGCCAGGGCCGCTCGTCAGTCGAGCGAAGTCCGCGCGGTCCGGCTCCGTAGAGCCAGAGGCATCCGGCGGGTCCGACGTGCTGGCGTTGGATGAGGTAGCGCTCGCTGTGCAGGAGGTGGAGCCGCCGGCGCAGCGTGTTGGCCCGGGTCTCGGGGGTCACGAGCGCGCGGAGGGTGGTGTGGGTGGCGGCGCCGAGCGACCAGGCGGCGTGGATGAGCCGCCGGTCGCGGTCGGTGATGGCGATGCTCATGGTTCACCTCGTGTCGTTCGTCCGTCGATCGCGGTCGTGGCCCGCCGGGTGGTGGCGCGCAGCCGGGCGACCAAGCGGTCGAGGTCGTCACCGGCGCGCAACGCGGCCGGGAGGGGTGCGGTGCGTGCCGCGACGGGGCGCGGTCCGACCGGGGTGGGGATACGCCAGTAGCACTCGTGCGGCGCGAGGGTGAGCAGGTCATCGGCGTCGAACGGCGCCAGGAACGGCGCCAGCACCTCCGCGTCACCCGGAGCCGTGCGGAACGTGACGAGCGTGGCGACGTTCGCCAGCAGCGTCTCCAGCACGTCCGGCGAGACGGCGTGGACGCGGGAGAGGTTCTGGTTCGCGACGACGAGCCCGAGCCCGTACTTTCTCGTCGCGGTGACGACCTTCGCGAACGTGGTGAGGGCGAACTCCTGGAACTCGTCGATCACCGCCACCACCGGGGGCCGCTGCTCGGCCGGGCGGGCCTCGCGAGCGAGCGCCGCTTGGTAGAGGAGGCTGACGAGCAGCGACCCGACCAGCTCGACCGTGCCCTCGGGGACGAGGCCGCGCGGCAGCGACACGAGCAGCACCCGGCCGTTGTCCATGACGTGGTCGAGGCGCAGCCCGGGACCGGGGTCGCCGAAGACAGTGGCGAGGATCGGGTTGCGGTCGAAGTCGGCGGCCTTGTTGAGGATCGCCCGGACGGTGCGGGACCGGTCGTCGGTGGACAGCGCCGCGAACTCGGCCCACCTTGCGGAGATGCGCCGGTCACCGGCCGCGCGAACGACGGAGGCGCGGAACGGGCCGTCGGTCAGGAAGCGGGGTAGGTCGGCGAGGGTGCCCTCGCCGGTGGCGATGAGCGCGGCGAGCGCCGCTTCGAGGAAGTGCAGCAGGTTCGGTGTGGTGGCGCGGTGCAGCCCCCACAGGTCGGCGAACACCGCCGTCACGGCGGCCGACCGCACCGCGCGGGCGACGGGGAGGCCGCCGGGCGCGGCCGGGTCGACCCAGAGCGGGTTGATCGTCGGCAGCGTCGTCGGCTCGGTCAGGTCGAACAGGTCGACCCGCTGCGCGTGCTCCTCGGGCAGCCTCGCGAGAACCTGGCGGACCAGGTCGCCGTGCGGGTCGAGCACGACCCCGGCGGTGCCGGACTCGACGAGGGAGAGCACGAGCCGGGCGAGCAGCGTCGTCTTGCCGGTGCCGGACGGGCCGACGACGTAGGCGTGGGTCATCAGGTCGGTCACGGTGATCCCGACCGGTTGGGCGTCGCCGCGGTGCAGGGTGTCGGCGAGGTGCAGCCCACCGTCGCTCATCGGGGCGGCGGCGCGGGTGCGGGCGCCGGTGCGACGCAGGTGCGGGATCACCAAGTCCGCACCGGGGCTGTGCACCAGCCCAGCGAGCTCGTCGATCGCGAGCACCACCCGCTCCCGCCGCGCCGCCTCACCCCCGGTGATGCCGCGCCAGCACTCGCGCGGGTCCTCGCGGCCCGCGGCGAACGCGTTCTGCCCCACGACAGCGAACTGCCCGAGCGCGCTCGCCAGTCCCGCGTGCCCGCCGGCCGCGCGGGACGCGGTCGGCGCGACCCACGCGGTGCGCAGCGTCACCGCGAACGCGGGCTGCGCCACCTTCCCGGCCACCCACTTCAACCGCGCCTCCAGGTCCGCGTCCAGCAGCGGGCGAGGCTGCGCCGCGACCGCCTCCGGCGACGCGGGCGAGACCAGCGACGTCACCACGGTCGTGACGGCGTCGAGCGGCAGCAGCGCAGCGCGCTGCCACAGCGGCCCGGTGTCGCCGCCGGTGGCCAACGCCCGCTGCAACGCCAGCGACCGGCGCGCGAACCGCGCCGGCGCGCGGGTCAGCACCAGCGACAGCACACCGAACTCACCCTCCCGTGCCTCGGCGAGCGCACCGAGGGTCATCGCCATCGGCTCGGAGTGCTCGAACGCCCGCACCGTCTTGATCGGGTACGCCGCCTCCTGCGCCAGCGACCACCGCGCCCCCATCAGGTGCGCGCCCGCCGCCAGCCGGGGCCACGGCGGCGGCACTCGCTCCAGCTCGGCGTCGGGGTAGGTGGCGCGGACCATCGCGGCGAGCGGGTCGAGCCGGTGCGTCTCGGCGCGGAGCCAAATGCCGACATCGCCGGGCGCGCCGACGAGGACGATCTGCGTGCTCTCGCCGCGGCCGGTGCCGGCGTGGATCGCGGCGTAGAGCTGCTCGGCGGTGAACGGCGCGGACGTGTTGTCGCGCGGCACGACGAGCCGCAGCCAACCCCGTTGATCGTTGGTGGTCATGGCGTCTCCCGCGGCCAGGTCTGGAGATACGGATACGGGCTGATCTCCCCGGCGGTCTGGCCGTAGAGGGAGATGCCGAAGTGCAGGTGCGGCGCCGTCGTCCGCGCGTTGCCGGTGTTGCCCGACCAGCCGAGCACCGTCCCCGCCTCCACGACATCACCCGGCCGCACCGAGGGGGCGAGCCGGGAGAGGTGGGCGTAGTAGTAGCGCCAGCCGTCCTCGCCGCGCAGCGTGACGGTGATGCCGCCCTTGCCGACCTCGGTCGGCGACATGCGCAGCACCACAGAGCGGGTCGCGGCGACGACGGGCGTGCCGATCGCCGTGAAGATGTCGGTCGCCGGGTAGTCGTGGTGCAACGGCCCGTAGGAGACATCGCCGAAGAGGGGGAAGACGTAGCGGTCGGGGTCGAGCGGCGGACCGTCCGGCCGGTAGCGGTAGCCGTACTCGGCGGCGCGGGCGAGAACCTCGCCGACGCGATCGGCGAGGGCGGTGTAGTCGCGCAGCGCACGCGCCGCGTCCCAACCGCCGTCACCCGCGGCGCCCGCGGCGAGCAGCAACCGAGCCGCGGCCGCAACGGCCGCGCGCGGGTCGGCCGGATCACCGTGGCCGAACCGGGTCCACTCCGATGCGGTGAGCCCTGTCAGCGACCGCGCGTCCCCCGCGGCCTCGGCGACGGCGACGAGCAGCGCGGGCGGCAGCACGAACCGCCTCGCCGCAGCGATGAAGATGGGCCGCAGGTCGGCCGGGGCAGCGGAGACCTGCGCCTCGTCGCCACCGCCACCACGCGCCGTAAATCCTGTTGCTTGTTCTTCTCCGACAGACGGGCCGCCAGCGACGAGCAGGACCGGCAACATGAACACCGCCGCGAACGTCCACATCAGCAGGCGCTTCATCGGGTCCTCGGTCCCGCCGCTGCGAGCAGGTGCTCGGCCTCGGCACTCACGACCTCGATCCGCGTCCGCTGACTCGGCGTCAGCAACAGTCCGGCTCCCCTGCGGCAGGGCCGCAGCTCGTCTGCTTCCGGCCCGGTGAGCCCGAGCCCGGCGACGATCGCGGCGCGTTCGTGGTCCTCGCAGCCGAGGAGCAGCTTCGTCGCCGCGTTCGCGAGCACCGCCTCCCCCGCCGGGTGCCGGAGGAAGTCAGATAGCCGCTGAGTTACGACCTCGAGCCCGACCCCGTACTTCCGCGCCCGCCGGGCGAACTGCGCCAGCAGCTCGGCCGCGGGCGGGTCATCGAGCAGCAGGTGCGCCTCGTCCACCACGACCAGCCGCGGCGCGACGACCGATGCGCCGACGGTCTCGCACCACGCCCACGCCAGCACACACGCCATCACCGCCGGCCGCACCCGCGCCGGTACTGCCCGCAGGTCGAACACGACCAGCGGCGGCGGGTTCGCGAGATCCGGGTTCGGCGCGAACAGTGACGCCAGCGTTCCCGCCGCGGCTGGCGCGAGCCGCGCCGCGAGGTCCGCTCCCTCGAATGGCGGGTGCGCGGACAGGTCGGCGACGACGCCGAGCAGGTCGGACGCTGTCGCTTCGGCGGTGGGGTCGGACCGCAACACGTCGAGCGCCCGGTCCAGCAGCGCCAGGTCGACCGCGGACAACGACCCGCCGAGCAACGCCGCGGCCCACGACGCCAGCACCGACAGCCCCTCCGCGGCCGCGAGGCCGCGACGGGTCGCCAGCCCGACCGGGTCGAGCCCGGCGGGTTCCTCCCCGACGGCGAGCGTCAGCCCGCCGAGGACGTCGGCGACGTGCCCGAACTCGCCCTCCGGGTCGACCACGACCGCACTGGCACCGGCGACGCGCTGCCGGATCAGCTCCAGCTTCGCCGCGTAGGACTTCCCGGCACCCGAGGTGCCGACGACGAGCCGCGTCGGGTTGTGCTCCCCGAAGCGGTCCAGCAGCAGCGGCACCCCAGACTCCGGCTCCACACCGACGAGCACACCGCGCCCGCTCTCGGCAGGGCCGACCGGGTGCGGGATCGTCGCCGCGACCGACGCCGCATCGAGCAGCCGCCACGGCCACCGCAACCCCGCACCGCCGCGCTGCACCGCCCGCCAACCGAGCGCGTGCTGCCACGTCAACGGCCGTGCCTCGGCGAGCATCGCCGCCAGGTCCGCGTGCAACACGCGACTCCGGGCGTCGAGCTCTTCCCGGTCCGGTGCTTCCAGCGCGAGGAGCACCTGCGTCTGGAGAAGGCGCGTCGTGCCGTGCGCGAGCGCGTCCCGGAGGTCTTCCGCCGTCTCGGTCGCGACCGCCGCGACCGGGTCGGCGAGCCGCCCCGACTGCTCGTCCAGGTAGGCGGTGGATGTGAGCGCGGCGAGCCGCCGCCGAAGCAAACGCAGCGCGTCCTCCCGCGCCACCGGCACCAGATGCAGCGCCACCGAGGCACACCCGGCGGCGACGTCGTCGAGCCAGCCCGGCGACATTGACGGTGGCCACCCGGTCAACGCGAACACCCGCACCAGCGACCCGTCGGCGAGCGTCACGCAGTCCCGCGCCTCCGCGGCAACGGGGCACTCGACGTCGGCGGGTGAGGTGCCGCCGACGACGGTGACGCGCGGCCGGGCGGTCCGGGCGAGATGCCGGGTCAGCTCCGCCGCCGCACCCGTCCCCGAAACGGTGACGTCGCAGAGACCCGGGCCGTGCCACACCTGCGTCGGGGCGTCGAGCGCGACCACGAGAGACGTCAGGTCCGCGAGCGCATCCGCCCGCCCGTCCGCATCGCGCAGCCCGTAGGGAGGGGTCAGCGCAACCGAGCGGTCAGCATCCGCAGAGCGGGTCGACGACATCGCCGCCCACCTCCCATCCAGTGAACGGATCGACCGGCACCACGACCACGACCGGGTTCGGTGCAGGCGTCGGAACCTCGACGACCGGCCCGACACGCGCCGGTGCGGCACCACCCCGGAACGCGGCGACACTCGCGCCCGCGACACCGCCGAGAACAATCGCGGCGACGGTGACAGCCACGCGCAGCGTCCGTCGCACATCGCGTGGCGCGCGCGGCTCCGGACTCACGGCCGGCTCGGCGACGACCTGCTCCGGCGCCGACTCGTCCTCGACTTCCGCCGCGGTGACGTAGGAGCGGGAGCGCTTCCGATACGCGAGTAGCGGCGCGATCCATGCCGCGACCGGACGGCCGCCCGGGCGCCACCACGCACCGGCGAGGCCGACCGCGACGAGCAGCACGCCGAGCCCGGCGACGGCGACCGCACCGCGCGACGCCACGACCAGCGCGACACCGGCGGCCGAGGCGGCGAGCCACGCGGCCATGCGGAAGGTGACCGGACCGGCGATGCGGTCCTCGACGTCGAGGTCGCCCGGGACGACGACGACGGGGTCGCGGCTCATCGCAGCGCCGCCACGACGAGGTTCACCACGAGGTTCGCCGACAACGCGATCGCCAGCCCGGCGCCGGCGGCGACGAGGCCGTTCTTCGCCTCCGCCTGCCGGGACGGATTCCCGGAGCTCATCGTCCAGCGGATGCCGTTGACCGCGATGAACAGGATCGCGACCGACGCGGCGACGGCGGTGACGTAGTTCGTGAGCCGCGACGCGAACCGCTGCACCTCCGCGATCCCGCCCGGCGCCGCCCACGCGACCATCGGATACGCCACCACGACGACCGTCGCTACCCCGGCCACGACTGCGATCCGCGACCGCCACCCCGCCCGTCGCGTCGTCTCCCCACATCCGATCCGGCCGTTCCGTTCCCTACTCCACCTACTCATCTTTCTTCTCCATCTCTTGATCCACTTCTCTGCTTTTGCACTTCTGCTCACTGCCTCCGCTGCACCCCCGC
>JAVHVH010000118.1:0-10742 GCA_032160665.1 Pseudonocardiales bacterium | reverse complement strand
GCGCGAGTGCCCGTCGGCGCTTCTGTCACCTCGTAGCCGCGCGCGGTGAGGTTCATGGCGAGCGCGCGCAGCAGCGTCCGCTCGTCCTCGACGATGAGCACCCTCGTCACGGGCCGTGGTCGCCTTCCGCGGCGGTAAGGACGACGCGGCCACTCACGCGTCCGCCTCGGAATGTGCGACCGGGAGTGTCACGACAGCCATCAGACCTCCGCCGGGTGTGTCGTCGAGGGTGATCGTGCCGTGCATCGCTTCGACGAACCCGCGGGCGATGGCGAGTCCCAGTCCGACGCCGGCGCTGTTGGTGGCGTGGTCGTCGCGACGTTGGAACGGGGCGAAGACGGTCTCGCGTTCGCCGGGTGCGATACCGGGCCCGTTATCGATGACACGGAGTTCGACGACGTCGCCGTGGGTGCTCGCGGCGACGCGGATCGCCTGCTCGGCCGGGCTGTACCGCATGGCGTTCTCGACCAGGTTCGCAATGACGCGTTCGAGCAAGCCGGGGTCGGCGAGAACCGCCGGTAACGTCTCGGGAACGTCCAGTTCGATTCGTTCGCCGTGCGTGGTGTGATCGAGTGCGCGGCTCACCACGTC
This sequence comes from Pseudonocardiales bacterium, assembly GCA_032160665.1. GTDB lineage: Bacteria > Actinomycetota > Actinomycetes > Mycobacteriales > Jatrophihabitantaceae > Jatrophihabitans. The sequence goes on along the minus strand of JAVHVH010000118.1, from coordinate 10,151 downwards.
ATCGATGCCGACGGCGCGCGGCGCAACCGAGAGCACATCGGCCTGTAGTCGGGAGAGGTCGAGCAGGTTCGTCACCAGCGCGGTGAGGCGATCGAGTGCGTCATCGGCGTGGGCGAGCAGCTCCTGCTGGTCTTGGGCGGTCCATGCCACGTCGGCGCTGCGCAGGCTGGAGACAGCCGCTTTCGCCGATGCGATGGGGGTGCGCAGGTCGTGACTGACGGCGTTGAGCAGGGCGGTACGCATCCGGTCGGCCTCGGCGAGCGGGGCGGCGGCCTCGGCGGCCTCGGCGAGTTGGCGCTGCTGGTAGGCCACCGCGACCTGGGTCGCGAAGGCCGCGAGCACACGCTGGTCCTCGGCCGCGAGCGTCCGTCCGCGGAGCACGAGATTCAAGTCTTCACCGACCGGGACCTCGGTGTCGCCGTCCTCGGGGCGCAGACATGGATCGTCGCCGACGCTGGCCACGCAGGACCAGGTGCCGCGTAGGCCGCCGGTTGACTGCCGGGCGGTCGTTGCGCCGACGCTGGCCGGAGCTGCGCTGTCGCGGCGCAGCAGCGTCACGCTGCTCACGGCGAATGTCTCCTGCACCCGGTCAAGCAGGGCGGGTAGGGCTTGTTCTCCGCGCAGCAGGCTGCCGGCGAGGGTGGACAGGGTCTCGGCTTCGGCATTGGACCGGGCCGCTTCGGAGTTGCGGCGGGCGGCGAGGTCGACCACGCGTGACACCAACGACGCGATCACCACGAACACCACGAGGGCGAGGACGTTCTCGGGGGCGGAGATGGTGAATGTGTGGGTGGGTGGGACAAGGTAGTAGTTGAGCAGCAGGCTGGCGGCGATGGCTGTCGCGAACGCCGGGTAGAACCCGCCGATCAGGCTGACGATCACGACGACGAGCAGAAGGAGCAGCATGTCGCTGCCGAGGCCGAGCGAGCCGCGCGCGCCGGCGCAGATCGGCACGAGGATTGCGAGCATCACGGCGGCCGCCGCCAGACCAATGAGCCGACGCCGAGTCGTGAGGCTACCGGTGACCCGCGGCAGCACCCGGCCCTTGCCGACATAGTCGTGGCTGACCACGTGCACGTCGATCGAGCCGGAGGTGCGGGTGATGTTCATGCCGGTACCGGGTCCGGTAACCACTGCGAGCAGCGGGTTGCGGCGGCTGGCTCCGATGACGATCTGGGTCGCGTTGTTGGCCCGCGCGAAGTTGAGGATGGCCCCGGCAACGTCGTCGCCGACGACCGAGTGATAACTGCCGCCCAACGACTCAACGAGCAGGCGCTGCTGCGACAGCTCGGCGATGCTCGAGCCGGCGAGCCCATCGCTGCGGGCGATGTGCACCGCGAGCAGGTCGCCGCCGGTGGCTCGCGCCGCGATGCGGGCCGCACGCCGAATCAACGTCTCGCCCTCGGGTCCGCCGGTCAGTGCCACGACGACCCGCTCGCGGGTCTCCCACGTCGATCCGATGCCGTGTTGTTCGCGGTAGCGCTGTAGGCCTTCGTCGACGCTGTCGGCGAGCCAGAGCAGGGCCAGCTCACGTAGGGCGGTGAGGTTGCCCGGCCGGAAGTAGTTCGACAGTGCCGCATCGACCTTGTCGGGTTGGTAGATGTTGCCGTGCGCCATCCGACGACGCAGCGCTTCAGGCGTCATGTCCACGAGTTCGACTTGTTCGGCGGCGCGAACGACCGAGTCCGGGACGGTCTCGCGTTGCGGGATCCCGGTAATCGATTGCACCACATCGTTGAGCGATTCAAGGTGCTGGATGTTGACGGTGCTGAGGACGTCGACCCCGGCCTCAAGCAGCTGCTCGATGTCCTGCCAGCGCTTGGCGTGCTCACTGCCCGGCACGTTGGTATGCGCGAGCTCGTCGACCAACGCCACCTCGGGCGCGCGCTGCAGCACGGCGTGCAGATCCATCTCGGCGAACTCGCTACCGCGGTAGGAGATGACGCGGCGGGGGACGTCCTCGAGGCCTTCGAGCTCGTGCGCGGTTTTCGGCCGTCCGTGTGTCTCGACGAACGCCACCACCACATCGGTACCGCGTGCAGCACGACGCTGGCCCTCGTCGAGCATCGCGAAGGTCTTCCCGACGCCCGGCGCGGCGCCGAGGTAGACGCGCAGCCTGCCGCGCTTGGTCATCGCGACACCTCCCGACTGTGGCGTGCTGATCATCACTTCTTGTACGGGTAGTCCTTGTCGAGCGCCAGGTTCAGCTGTAGCACGTTGACGCGGGCCTCGCCCATGAACCCCAGGTCACGGCCCTTCTCGAACTTGCTGACGAGCGCGGCGACCTGCGTGACCGTGATGCCGCGGGTCTTGGCCACCAACCCCTCCTGCAATTTCGCGTAGGCCGGGCTGATCTCCGGATCCAGGCCCGAACCCGACCCGGTGACCGCGTCGGCCGGCACCGCCGGGTGCGCCGGGGCGTTGCCCCGGATCGGCACGATCCTGCCCTTGGCGTAGTTCACGCCGAACTTGCCCAACTCGACCGTGACGCCCTTGTAGGTGCTGATGAACGGTGTCGCGGGCGCGGTCTGGTTGACGCTGACCACCCGCGTGATCGCGCTGTGGTACCCCGGGCCGGAGTAGAAGACGGCGAGCACGGCGCCGACACCATCCGGCGTGCAGAACGGACGTGAACCGTCGACGCCGTAAAGCTTGCCGATCGCCAGACTGCGTGAGCACACCTCGGTGAGCAGACTCTGCTTGCCGGTGTTGCCCTTGACCGACGGGTCGGGCAGGGTGTCGACGATCGATTCCGGGCCCAGGTTGCTGGCGCTGGACGCGGTCGGGTCGTATCCGGCGCCGGCCGAGGACGGGCGGGACTGGAAGTACTGCGGCAGCGGGTTGCCGTTGCTGTCGGTGAACGACTGGCCGATCAGCTTTGAGCCGACGACCTTGCCCGCGGCCGTGATGAGGGAACCGTCGGCGCGGCTCTTCAGACCAGGCACCTGGGCGACGGCCGTGATCAGCAACGGGTACCCCACACCCAAGATCACGGTGAAGATCAGCAGCATCCGCAGCGAAGCGGACAGTTGCCGGAGGGCATTGACGATGGAACGCATGTCAGGTCACCGGATCCCGGGGATGAATTGGACGATGAGGTCGATGGCTTTGATGCCGATGAACGGCAGCACGATCCCGCCGAGGCCGTAGACATACAGGTTGCGGCGCAGCATCTGGCTGGCGCTCGCGGGCCGGTAGCGCACGCCGCGCAGCGCGAGCGGGATCAGCGCGACGATGATGATCGCGTTGAAGATGACCGCGGACAGGATCGCCGACTGCGGCGAGTGCAACCGCATGATGTTCAGCTTGTCCAGGCCGGGATACACCGCGGCGAACATCGCCGGGATGATCGCGAAGTACTTCGCGACGTCGTTGGCGATGGAGAACGTGGTCAGCGCACCGCGTGTGATCAGCAACTGCTTGCCGATCTCGACGATCTCGATCAGTTTCGTCGGGTCGGAGTCGAGGTCGACCATGTTGCCGGCCTCTTTCGCCGCCGAGGTTCCGGTGTTCATCGCGACGCCGACATCGGCCTGCGCGAGCGCGGGGGCATCGTTGGTGCCGTCTCCGGTCATCGCGACGAGCTTGCCGCCCTCCTGCTCACGCTTGATCAGCGCCATCTTGTCTTCCGGCTTGGCCTCGGCCAGGAAGTCGTCGACGCCGGCCTCGTCCGCGATCGCCTTGGCGGTCATCGGGTTGTCGCCGGTAATCATCACCGTGCGGATACCCATCCGGCGCAGCTCCTCGAACCGCTCGGCCATCCCCTGCTTGACGATGTCTTTCAGGTGAACGACACCCAGGACCTGCGGTAGGGCTCCATTGACGCGTTCCGCAACGACCAGCGGCGTGCCACCGGACGCGCTGATCCCGTCCACGACCTCGCCGGTACGGGGAAGGACAGTGCCACCAGCGTCACGCACCCAGCCCATCACCGCGCCCGCCGCACCCTTGCGGATCTCCCGGCTCGGCGCGTCGCCGATCGCGGTCAGGTCGACACCGCTCATCCGGGTCTGCGCAGTGAATGCGACCCAGGTCGCGTGGCCGAGTTCGCCGGCCGCACGTTCGCGTAGGCCGTATTGAGTCTTGGCCAAGACGACGATCGAGCGCCCCTCCGGCGTCTCGTCGGCCAGTGACGATAGTTGCGCCGCATCGGCGAGTTCACCAATGGGCACCTCGCCGATCGGGATGAAGTCGCTGGCCTGCCGGTTGCCGAGGGTGATGGTGCCGGTTTTGTCGAGCAGCAGGGTGTTGATGTCACCGGCCGCCTCGACCGCGCGTCCGCTCATGGCCAGAACGTTTCGTTGGACGAGACGGTCCATGCCGGCGATGCCGATGGCCGACAGCAGTGCACCGATCGTCGTCGGTATCAGGCAGACCAGCAGAGAGACGATGACGATGCCGGTGATGCCGTTGTTGTCCAGCGCCGACGTGTTCGGGAGGCCCGGCTGGTTGACCTTCGAGAAGATCGCCAGCGGCTGCAGGGTGACGGTCGCGAGCAGAAAGATGATCGTCAGCGACGCCAGCAGGATGTTCAACGCGATCTCGTTCGGGGTCTTCTGCCGGCTCGCGCCTTCGACGAGCGCGATCATCCGGTCGATGAAGCTGTCGCCCGGCTTCTGCGTGATCTCCACGACGATCCGATCCGACAGCACGCGTGTGCCGCCGGTGACCGAGCTGCGGTCACCACCGCTCTCGCGGATGACGGGCGCACTCTCGCCGGTGATCGCGCTCTCGTCGACACTGGCGATGCCGTCGATGACGTCTCCGTCGCCGGGAATGATGTCGCCGGCCTCGCACACGACCCGGTCCCCTTGCTGCAACTGCGGGGCCGGCACTGGCTCGTGGGCGCCGAGGAAGTTGTCCCGGTCGACCAGCCGCTGCGCGATGGTGTCGGTCTTGGCGCGGCGTAGCGCATCCGCTTGCGCCTTGCCGCGGCCTTCGGCCACCGCCTCCGCCAGGTTGGCGAACAGCACCGTGAGCCAGAGGAAGATCACGATCAACCACGCAAAGGTCGACGGGCTGGCGATCGCGATCACCGTCGTGAACACCGCCCCGATCTCGACGATGAGCATGACCGGGTTCTTCCATAGCGTGCGCGGGTCGAGCTTGCGCAACGCGTCCGGGGTGGCGGTCAACAGCATCCTGGGATCGAGCAGACCGGCCTGCACCCGGTGTGGACCACCGTGTTCAGGTCCGTGCCCCTCGGAGCCGCCGCTCGCAGGGGTGTCGATCGTCGTGGTGACAGTCATCAGTGCAGACCCTCCGCGAGGGGACCCAGCGCGAGCGCCGGGAAGTAGGTGAGGGCAACCACGATCAACGTGACGCCGGTGAGCAGGCCGACGAACAGCAGCCGATGCGTCGGCAACGTGCCCTCCGACGCCGGCACCGGTTTCTGCCGGGCCAGCGACCCAGCCAGACCGAGGACGAACACCATCGGCAGGAACCGGCCGAGCAGCATCACGATGCCGAGCACGGTGTTGTACCAGACGGTGTTCACCGAGATCCCGGCGAAGGCGCTGCCGTTGTTGTTCGCCGCCGACGTGAACGCGTACAGCACTTCGGACAGCCCGTGCGGGCCGGTGTTGAGCATGCCAGCGCGTTCGCCGGGTGAGGCCATCGCCACCGCGGTGCCCACCAGGACGAGCGCCGGTGTGGTCAGCAGGTAGAGGGATGCGAACTTCACCTCCCTGCCGCCGAGTTTCTTTCCCAGGTACTCCGGTGTTCGCCCGACCATCAGCCCAGCGACGAACACTGACAGCACGGCCAAAATCAATATCCCGTAGAGCCCCGAGCCCGTGCCGCCGGGCGCGACCTCGCCGAGCATCATGTTGAGCAGCGTCATCGCGCCGCCCAGGCTGGTGTAGGAGTCATGGAAGCTGTTGACCGCACCCGTCGAGGTCAGCGTGGTGCCGGTGGCGAAGATCGCCGAGTCGGGGACGCCGAAGCGTTGCTCCGTGCCCTCCGTCGATGCGCCGACCGCGGTCGGCACCGTGCCGTGATGCATGGTCTGGAAGGTGATCATCAGGACGACGGACAGGATCGCCAGGGTGGCCATCACCGCCACGATCGCGCGGCCCTGACGCTTGTCGCCGACCATGACGCCGAACGTGCGGGGCAGCGAGAACGAGATGCACAGCAGCAGAAAGATCTCGAGCCAGTCCGTCCACACCGTCGGGTTCTCCCACGGGTGCGCGGAGTTGGCGTTGAAGAAGCCGCCACCGTTGGTGCCGAGTTCCTTGATGGCTTCCTGGCTGGCGACAGGACCGCCGGGCAGCGTCTGGCTACCGCCACTGATGGTGTGAATCGTCGCGTAGTGCTGGAAGTTCTCGATCATGCCGGCGCCGACGAAGATGATCGCGAAGACGATCGAGATCGGCAGCAGGATGCGGAAGCTGATCCGAGTCAGGTCGACCCAGAAATTGCCGAGCCGCTCGGTGCGGTTACGGGTGAAGCCGCGGACCAACGCGATGGCGACCGCGATACCGACCGCCGCGGAAGCGAAGTTCTGCACGGCCAGGCCGGCCATCTGCACGACGTAGCCCAACGCGTTCTCACCGGAGTAGGACTGCCAGTTGGTGTTGGTGACGAAGCTGGCCGCGGTGTTGAACGACTGGTCGCTCGACATCTGCGGCACCGCGTACGGCGGCCAGAAATGCTGCTGCACCCGCAGGAAGACGTACAGGAACACCACCGACACGGCGCTGAACCAGAGCACCGAGCGCAGGTAGCTGCCCCACGTCTGGTCAGCCTCGGCGTCGATCCCGGCCGCCTTGTAGACGCCCCGCTCGACCCGCAGATGCTTCTTGCCAGTCACTACCCGCGCCATGTAGTCGCCCAGCGGCTTGTGCACCAGCGCCAGCGCCGCGATCAACGTGGCGAGAAAGATGATCCCGGCCCAGGTATCGGACATCAGAACTTCTCCGAGAACACCAGCGCGAGCACCAGGAACACGGTCACGAGAATCGACAGGATCAGACCGACCAGGTTCGTTGCGCTCACAGCTTCTCCGCCCCCTTGGCAACCAACGCCAGGACCACGAAGACCCCGATAGTCAGCAGGACGAACAGCACGTCATGCACTGCGACTCCAACCCAGATGAGTGATACGCGGCAACCCGCGCCGGCCCGCCGGATCCTCCGCCGGACCACGAAAGTCAACCCCCGCGAGCAGGCACTGCGTATCCCCAGAACGGCTATCATCACGCGTTCGTCACGCCACTCTCACGAACTCCGAACGGGACGCCGAGCCAGGCTGAGCGCAGCCTGGCCGGGCTGGGCCGGCACCGAGTCCGGATGGTTGAGTTGGTGCAGTGAACGCTGACGAAGGCGTGCCGCCCCCCGAGCAGATGCGGGCCGCAGCCGACAGCTGGCCGACCCATGCTGCCGAGCAGCATTCCGCCGGCACGTCCGGGCGTCTAAATTGGCTGCGCGCCGGGGTGTTGGGTGCCAATGACGGCATCGTCTCGGTCGCCGGCATCGTGGTCGGGGTGGCCGGCGCCACCTCGGCCCGCGGCCCGATCTTCACTGCCGGCTTGGCCGGGCTGGTGGCGGGCGCGGTGTCGATGTCACTCGGCGAGTACGTGTCAGTCAGCAGCCAGCGCGATAGCGAGACCGCGCAACTGGCGCAGGAGAAGCGTGAGCTGGCCGACACACCCGAGCAGGAGCTGGCCGAGCTGACCGCGTTGTACGAAGCCCGGGGCCTGTCCGCAGCCACCGCGCGCACCGTCGCCACCGAACTCACCGCGCATGACGCGCTGGCCGCACACCTGGACGTCGAACTGCATCTCGATCCCGACGACCTGGCCAAGCCGGTGCAGGCCGCCGCTGCGTCCGCCGTCTCGTTCACCGTCGGCGCGCTGTTGCCGATGGTGGCGATCCTGCTGCCCCCCGCAAACTGGCGGGTGCCGGTGACGTTCCTAGCCGTACTGGTCGCGCTCGGCATCGCCGGCGCGGTCAGCGCCCGCATCGGCGGCAGCAACGTGCGCCGCGCCGTAGCCCGCGTCATCGTCGGCGGCGCCATCGGGCTCGCCTTCACTTACAGCATCGGACACCTGTTCGGCACCGCCATCGGCTAACCGACGCGCGCGCCGGAGCCGCCCCGCCGCAGACTCCCGTGCGGGTTCGGGCCGTCATGTGCGACCAGGGGCGCCGGTCCGGATTAGTCGGCCGTCGCGACGATCAGGCTCTGCGGTCCGGCCAGCGCGAGGTGCTCGGTGAACTGCCAGCCGGTTGCCGCGAGCCATTCGCGGATCTCCTCGACGCTGTAAACGTCACAGTTGCGGACGGGTACGGCGAACTCGCCGGCCATCAGGGCTGCGTGCACGGGTGTCGTGTGTCCCGGGTCGGTCCAGAAATCGGCCAGGAGCAAGCGCGCGCCGGCATCTGACGAGCACCTCCGTCATGGCACGACCCGTCCGCGAGGTCATCGCCCCGCTGGCCGAGCAGGCAGCCGCCGGCCACGCCCGCGGAAGATCGTCGTCACCATCGGCGACTGACCCGACAGCCCGGCGTCGCCTGATCCTGTTGACAACTTCTTTGACAGCCATTCGGACGCTGCGGGAAGGCTGGCCCGCTCCTCGGTTGGCTCAGCACGGGCTGCGCGGGTTACTAGCTCCGCCGCGGTGGCCCCTCGGTGGTGTCGATCTTCGTTTTGGCGAGGTAGGCGACGAGCCCGGCGATGAGGACCGCCAGTACCACGCTGACGAGTCCTGATCCGATCGCAAGACCACCGACGCGCGCGGGCTTGCCGAACCAATCGGCAAACGACGCGCCGAGCGGGCGGGTCAAGACATAGGCCGCCCAGAACGCGAGGACCGAGTTCAGCCCGAACCAGCGATAGCCGACGGCCGGCACCAAGATCAGGCCCGCGAACCCGACCCCGGACGAGAAGTAGCCGAGGCCCCCGCTGCTGGCGGCCAGATCGCCCACCGCGGTCCCCATCGCAAAGGTCGAGACGACCGCCGCCCAGTAGAAGAGCTCGCGGCGCGGCGTCGTGATGCTGTGGATCGACAACGTCGATTCCGATCTGTGCCATCCCCAGAAGACCGCGCCGAGCACGAGGACAAACAGCGCCGCGGACCCGGCGTAAGGGACTCCGAATCCGACGTGCAGGACATCCGCCGCCATGGTTCCGAAAATCCCCACCATCGCCACCGCCAGCCAGTACGTCCACGCCCGGTACCGCGGAACGCGGAACTGGATGATCAACGCCGCACCGAAGGCGACGAATCCGATCACGACGGCCAGCACGGGCGACATCGCGTGCACCAGATAGTCCGAGACCGATTCGCCCAGCGCGGTCGTCAGCGCTTTGGCTATCCAGAAATAGACCGTCACTTCGGGGACCTTGCTGGGTCCCGCCGCGATCGGGTCGTGAATCGGCCCGGGCGATGAGTGGAGGTCAGGATTGGAGATGCCCGGAGTCACGAGCGGAGCCTGACAGAGCCCCGGTCGAGTACGCCTGAGCGGCTTGGCGAGCGCTCAACTTCGCGATCGGCTCGGCGTGGCCGCAAGCTCAGTCGCTTCGGGGAGCGGTGACGACGTTGCCGGGCGTCAGGTCCAGCACGCTTGCACTATGAAGGGGAACGTCAACGGCCCGCTCGATTGCATGGCCAGCACCCATCGACGGCCCGCCCACGTCGGTGCGGTCGATACGTGACATGCGCTGCGGGCGGGGTTCATCCCGGGCCAAGGCGCGTACTCTGTGGAATGGTTGAGCTTGCCAGCCAGCCGGAAGCCGAGACCAGCCGCACGCTGAGTCTCGGGAGCCTCAGCTCGCAATCCGGCGGTACCCGGTGACCTGCAGGTTCGAGGTTCGCCAATGAAGCCGACTTGTCGCGGCGTCGCCCCGCGCACCACACCCTTGTCCCGCCTGTCGCCGTGAGCAGCCCCGCCGGTTTGCATCGACCGCCTCATTCGGCGACACGATGACCGACCCAGGGGCACCGTCTATCCCGCCGACGGAACACCGGAGCGAAGTGGTGCCGAGCCTGGACGCAGCGGCGGTGGAGGCCGGGTTGGCCCTGGCGGTGCGGGCTCCGTCCATTCACAACACGCAGCCGTGGCGCTTCGAACTACGTGACGGGGTTCTCTGCGTGCGGGCCGACCGGAGCCGCCAGCTCGGTGTCGCTGATCCCGACGGCCATTCCCTGA
>JAVHVH010000111.1:0-31147 GCA_032160665.1 Pseudonocardiales bacterium | reverse complement strand
ACAGGTAGGTGGCGCTGGCAAAAGTGGGAACCCACTCACGATTTTTCAGCACCGTGTTCCAGCCGACATGGTCGAAGTGAAGGTGGGTGCAGACAACGATATCCACGTCTTCGGGTTTCACTCCCGCGCGACCGAGGTCCTGGATGTAGGGAGTATCGAGGTGTGACGACAGCGCAAAGTAGGGGCGTTCTTTGCCGTTTCCGGATGCGGTGTCGATCAGGATGTTCTTGCCGGCGCTGCGGATCAAATACGATGCCGAACAGGTGACGACCTCGTTGGATTCGCGGTTCCAGAACCTCGGCGCCAGCCACGAACTGTGTCGCTCCCAGACCTCGCGGCCGCCTTCGGGTGCGAGCTGGGCAGTTATCGGGGCGGTGCCTTCCCATTCCGTGATGCGGGTGACTGTCACGTCACCCAGGGTGATCGACTTCATCTACTCTCCTCGAGCTGTGCTGAAGTAAGTTGCCCGCAAGGCTTTCTCGGTGATGAGGTAGATTTCGGGTGGTCGTGTCGGGAGCTGTGGACACTGTGGCCTCCATCGGTGTGACGTAAATGGGGTGACCCGTTGCCGGGCCTGAGTGGGTGGGTGGAACTGGCTGCGGCTCCCGCGCAGCCTGTGGTGTCGGATCAACCCGCCACCAGGTCGAACTCGTTGCCTTCGGGGTCGAGGAAGCTGATCCACCGGTTGTTGTTGGCGGCAAGTGAGCGGATCTGCTTGGCGCCCAGGTTGGTCAGTCGCTCGGCCTCGGTGAGGACTTCGGTGGACCGCAGATCGAAGTGCACGCGGTTCTTGACGGTCTTGTCTTCGGGCACCTTGTGAAACAACAGGAGGGGTCCCTGTTGGCCATCGGTGTCGGCCGGGATCGACGCGGAGTCCTCGGTGGCGCCGTGATTGACGGTGCGGTGCAGGGCCTGGGCCCAGAACTGTGCGAGTTGGGCGGCGTCGCGGGCGTCGAAGCTGACCGCCATTATCGAGATGCTCATGATCCCAGGTCCGTTCGTTGGGTACTTGCGGCAGCGGGGCGACCGGCGTCGACGGCCACGTTGGTACCGGTGATGTAGGACGCGCGGGGGGAAGCCAGGAATCCGATCACGTCGGCGATCTCCTGCGGCTCGGCAACCCGGCCCAGCAGTGTGGTCTCGGCCATGGAATCGAACAGTTCCCGTGGGGCCGCGTTGGTGTAGACGGGTCCTGGGGAGATGGCGTTGACCCGGATGCCGGCAGGTCCGTATTCGGCGGCCCAGGAGCGGGCCAAGGAAGCCAGTGCGGCTTTGGTGGCGCCGTAGGCGGCGCTATCGGGCTTACCGACGACGCCGGCCCTGCTGGCCAGGTTGATGATCACGCCATCGCCGCGGGCCACCATTTTCGGGGCCAGTACCGACACCAGCAGGTAAGGGGCTTGCACGTTGGCGACGAACAGCTGATCCAGCGTCTTGGCGTCCAGCTTTTCCGACGGGCCGAACCAGGCGAACCCGGCGTTGTTGACCAGGATGTCCACCTCGCCGACCTCCTCGGCCAACCGCAGCGCCTCTACGGGGTCACTCAGGTCGGCGGCGACGAAACGAGCTGAACCACCGCCGTTTTCGATCTCGGCGACCACCGCAGCGCCTCGGCTGGCGTCGCGACCGTGCACGATCACCGTGGCCCCCTGCGCGGCCAGCTGCACCGCGGCGGCCTGACCGATCCCCGACGTCGCGCCGGTCACGAGGGCGACCTTGCCTTCCAGATCCCGAACCACGGTGGGGCTTGCCATGACTACTCCTCAAGTGTCTTCATACTGATCTGTCTGTTTTGAACCGCTAGAGCCACGGAGGCGGCGCGCCGCTGCCTACCGGGCTGGAGACGGGGTTTGATCGTTAGACCTGGGCGAAGCCGCCATCGACGCTCAGTTCGGCGCCGGCCACAAAGCTGCTGTCATCGGAGGCCAGAAATAGTGCCGCGGCCGCGATCTCTTCCGGGCGGCCCATCCGGTTGAGTGGAATCGCCGCCGCGAACGCCGCCCTGATGGCGTCCGCGCCCTCCGGCGAGTCGGCCTGAAGGTCCATGATGGGGGTGTCGATCGGGCCCGGGCTCAAGGTGTTGAACCGGATTCCGCGGTCCTTGGATTCCCGGGTCCACGTGCGCGTGTAGGAACGCAGTGCGGCCTTGGTGGCGCTGTAGGTGCTGTAGCCATTAATGCCCGTGTAGCCCGCGACTGAGCCGACCAGAATCACCGAGCCACCGTCGCGCATCAACGGTAACGCTTTCTGGACCGTGAACAGCGATGCCCGCGCGTTGAGGTCGAAGGTGAGGTCGAAGTTCTGCTCGGTGATCTTGCCCAACTCTTCGGGCTCCACCCGGCCCGAATTGACCACGAGGATGTCCAGCGCGCCCTTCTCCTCGAGGACCGTCGCGAACAGCGCGTCCAGGTCTGCGCTGTCCGTGCTATCGACGGCGACGGTGGTGACGCCGTCGCCGACCAACGCTTGGGCCTTGTCCAGCTCGCTCTGGCGCCGCCCGGTGATGAAGACGTACGCGCCTTCTTGGACGAACCTTTGTGCGGTCGCCAGCCCGATACCGCTGCTGCCGCCGGTGATGACGGCGATCTTGCCATCGAGTCTTGCCATCAGTTGATCCTCCAATTGTCCTATTGTGTGGTGGACGTGCTTCTGCGGCGTCCCGTTGCCCGCCAACGCTGTCGTTGCGCCGGAATCGTCATGGCGCGAAGCCATTTCGCGTCCGGGCGGGTGGCCGGCATCGCCTCAGGCGCGGGTCGGGAAGGCGGCGCCGAACATGGGTAGTCCACTGATGGACTCTTCCCGTGTCGCTTCATCTTGGATGACATCCCAATGCTCGGCGAGCAGACCGTTTTCGAGCCGCACGATGTCGGCCGCTATCCAGTTGGCGGGTTGCCCGATGTCGGTGAATCGGCCGTGCAGCATCACATAGTCGCCGTTGGCGAGGATCAGCCCGTTCTCGTACCGCATGTCTGGCGGTGAAGCCTTCACGAGCTCGAACAGGCCCTCACGTCCCGGCTCGATGTGCGCGCTGTGCTGGATGTAATCAGGTGACCAGAACCGCTGCGCCGCAGCGTAATCACGCTGATTGAACAACGTGTCGAACGCCTCCAGAACGAACGCTTCGTTGCTCTTTTCTGCTGCTGTCGTCATGGCCGTGCCTCCTTGGTAGGGGATAGGGGTGCTGCCGTACCGGACAACCGGGGTGACTGGCGTGCGCGGCACGATGGGCTCCAACACCATGATCGGGATGTCGCGGCCGCCTGCCAGTTGTCGATATTCGGGAAAGTGCGGCCAGAACCGCTCGGCGACCGCCCAGTGGTACCGCTTCTCGTCGCCGGTGACCTCCCGCGCCGTGAACTCTTTGACACTGGCGCCGTCCTGAAGTCGGACCCTCGGGTGGGCAACCAGATTGGCGTACCAGGACGGGTTGGTGGGCGACCCTCCCGCTGATGCCACCGCCACGTACCGGTCACCGTCGACGATCCGCATCACCGGGTTCTTGCGGACCTTGCCCGATTTCGCGCCCACCGACGTCAGAATCACCACCGGCCGACCCTCCAGCGTTGCGCCCTTGACACCGCCGCTGGCCTCATAGGCGGCCACCTGCGTGCGCACGCTTTCCGTCGGGCTCGGCACGTACTCACCGTCAAGACCGCTCTCAGCGATCAGAGTCATCTCTCGCCTTTCGGTGGTGTGCCGTCCATCGACCGCACTATGTTTAGACCGACCTGTTCAACAACGCGGTAGGTGCACCTTCCATTCCGGAATTCGAGCCGATGAACTGGCCCAAAATTGCCGATTGCGGGACCTGCGTCGCACTGCGGCATGAGCTGTCCCGTCGTCGATATGGCCCCGGCCTCGATGGGGAAGGCCTTCACAGCGACGCTAGATCGGTTCGGGCACACGCAGTCCGGTGGCGGACAACTCATGCACGCCATGCACAAGTCTGGGCACACGGTGAGCAGTTCCACGTTGAAACGCCAGCTCGGTTAGGCGGCGCTCAGCGCACCGGTCTGCCCGGTGGGAGAGCGTTTATGCGTCGTTGTCCCGCGCCGTGGTAGTGGGTCGCGATGGGTGCGTGCGCCCCTGGTGAGCGTGTCGGTGATGCTCGTTTAGGTGTGTGTTCCGAGCGCGGTGTGGATGGACCGCACCGCGCTTGCGCCCTCGCCGACGGCCGAGGCCACGCGTTTCACCGACGACAAGCGGACGTCCCCGGCGGCGAATACGGTGGGCATGCTGGTCTCAAATGGCAGCGGTGTGCGCCCCAGCGCCGACCAGGTAGCGCCGAGTTCTTCGGGATCGAGCTGGGCGTCGGTACGGATGAAGCCCGCACTGTCGAGGGCAAGGTTGTGCAGCCACTGGGTTTCCGGTCGCGCTCCGATGAAGCAGAACAGGCCGGCGCATAGCTGCTCCGATATGTCACCGCTGAAATTGTTGGTGAGGGTGATTCGCTGCAGCGACGACCCACCGGACAGGCCGGTGACTTCGGTGTTGACTCGGATCGTCACGCGGGGATCGGCGCGCAGCCGTCCCAACAGATACGACGACATGGTGGCGGACACGTCTGATCCACGCACCGCCAAAGTCACCTGGCAGCCGCGCGACGCCAAGTACAGGGCGGCCTGTCCGGCGGAGTTGGCCCCACCCACCACGGTCACCGGTTCGGTACGGCACGCGCGGGCTTCCAGTTCGGTTGCCGCGTAATAGATTCCCGCTCCTTCGAAGTCGATCCAGCGCTCCAGCGGCAGCGTGTTGTAGCGCACTCCGGTGGCGATCAGCACGGCGCGCGACTCGACGGTGGTGCCGTCGCTGAGCATCACGCTCAGGTGGGCTCCGCCGGTGTCTAGGTCGACCACACGACACGGGCTGGAGAGCTGGGCGCCGAATTTCATCGCCTGCAGGGCCGCCCGTTGGGTCAACTCCTGGCCGCTGAGACCGGAGGGGAAGCCGAGATAGTTCTCGATGCGGGCGCTGGCGGCGGCCTGCCCGCCGATGCCGGTCGCGTCCAGGGCGACGGTTTCCAGCCCGTCCGAGGCGCCGTAGACCGCGGCGGCCAGGCCGGCCGGCCCGGAGCCGATCACGGTCAGGTCCACGGGCTTGGTCCCGGTGTGCCGGTACGCCAGGCCGAGGGCCTGGGCCATCTGCCCGGTGGTGGCGCGGCGCAGCACCTGGTGGCCGGTGATCACCGCGGGCAGATCCGCGGCGGTGATTTGCGCGGATGCGGCCAGCGCCCGTCCTGCGGCACTGTCGGCATCCAGCCACAGATGCGCCAGGCGTTGACGGGCGGCGAACGTACGCAGCGCGAGACTGTCGCCCGACAACGCGCTTCCCAGGATGGCGATCGCGCGGCCCGCGGGTCCATCACGTAACAGGTCGCGGCGGGCCAAAAAGGTGCGCAACAAAATACCCGACAGATCGGGTTCGGTGGCCATCAACCGACGAAACTGCTGGCGCGTGATCCGATGGATCCGGCCGGCCTCGGTGACCCGCGCCATCAGATAGGCCGTCTGCCCGGTCAAGAAGTTCAATTCGCCCACGAACCCCCCGGGCCCGTACCGGGCGACCACCGACTCCGGTTCTTCGCCGGCGGCCGGGCTGACGATCTCGATCCACCCCGACTCGACCAGGATCAAGTCGTAGTCGACGTCGCCGGGGCGAAACACGATGTCGCCCAACTCCACCGGTTGCGCCACACCGTAGGCCGTCATGCGGTCGAACTGGGCCCCGCTCAGTTGGGGGAGGGCCGGTGCGGAGCCCGCCCATGGCGACACTCCCGTCGGGTCCCCACCCGGTTGACGGTCGCGGTCCGACATCACCTGTCCCATCGTTGGATGCGGCCACACCTCGCAGCAGGGAGGTGATGACTCTGACGGTAGGTCGGTGTGGGTGCAAAACGTGCGGCCTCAACCGGACCTGGCACACGATGCACAGACCTTGGGCACACGACGAGGCACCGCGCCTCGCGCGCCGCGATGGTTAGTGAGGTGGGCGGCGGTTGATTTCACGCCATTCGCGCGGTGACATGCCGAACGTGGCCCGGAACATCCGCGTGAAACTGGAGGCGTCGGTGAACCCCCACCGGCGGGCGACCGCGAAGATGGGATCACCGTAGCCCGCCGATGCCAGGTCTTTGCGGCATTCCTCGAGCCGCCGCGCGCGGATCCAGTCCCCCAGCGAAATACCCTCGGCAGCCAGGATTCGGTACAGCTGCCGCACCGATATGTGGTGCTCGGCGGCGATGCGGCCCGCGCTGAGGTCGGGTTCACGCAGATGTGTGCGGACGTATTCCATGATCCGCACGACCAACGTTGCGTGCAGCGACTCCTTACCCAACTCGACGGCGTCCAGATGCGTCGTGATCACCGCGCGCAGTAACTCAATGCTGGGCTGGCTGACCAGGTCGCCGCCCGGCCGATCGAACAAGCCTGGCCGCAGCGCCAGCCGGTGCAAATAGGTAGCGGCCAGATCGGTGATCGGATGCCCCGGACTCAAGCTGACCGCACAGACCCGCCGGATGACATCGGCCGGCAACGCCAATCGGTCCAGGGGTATCCGGAACTTGTGCTGGCGGATCCCGTCGACATCAGAAACGACGAACGGTGATGTTGAGTCGTAGATGACCAAATCACCACGCCGCACGATGGCTTCCCGCCCGTGCTGGACCACCACACAGGATCCCGTCATCTGCAAACCCATGAAGATGCTCGGTGTGAAGTCGTCGTGGGTTTGTGCCGCGGTGCGGTGCACCTTCACCGCATGCGAGGTCGAGGTCCAAACCGTGAGATCGGCCAAGTCAGTGATCGCCATAGGCGCCGCCGCCGGGCCGCGATCAGCGGCAAAATCGATCTCGACCGGCACCAAATGTTCTGCGACCGCCGCACGCACGGCCTCAGCGCGGTCGGCTTTCGGGATCTGCCCCGTGTCTAAGACGACACTCACCGGCGCGCCATAACGCCGCTGGATGACTTGGTACCTGCGCCGGGGAGGCCGGCAATTATCACCCTCGGCATCGCCTGCCTCCGCCGTGGATTGATTGATTCAGACCCAGACTGAACCGCTTGATCCGAACTGTCAATCGGTGGTTGGAGCGCCGACGACGGATGCACTCGCACCCGCAGCTAAGAATGCCGCATGCGGTCGCCCAACGCTCGGTAGCGATAGGCGTCGTCAGCGTTTCAGTGACGCTCGCCGTAGAGTTGAACGGAACGGACCTGTCCGCTCGTTTCCAATCACGGGAGGCCAGGCGTCTGACCGATGTTGTTTATGAAACCGGCGCGCCATGCAATCCCGTGTGCAGTAAATCTATTGCGACCCAGCCAGTACGGCGCGGGGGCCAGGCGCACGGGCGCGCCGGCGTTGACGGCACCATGTTGTGCTCGCGACCGGGGTCAGCTGCCGCTGCCGACTAGCGCGGGGTGTATAGCGTCACCGTGACGAAACGGTTCTGCTAACTGCGAGCGTAAGCGCGCCGACATGAACAGCAGGAGTAGCCGTCGCACGAGCAGATTCGGGTGGCTCTGAAAAAATGACACGAACCTGACACAGAAGCCAGGTGACATCGCGTGAGACAACCCGCATTGCTGCTGGTCAGAGGATCGTTCGATGACACTGAACTTGAGAACATACAACAACTGCTATGTCGGTTCTCATTTCAGATGTCATTTTCTCGTTATGGATGTCATCCGTATGTCATTTTGGACATGAAAGTGAGAATTTGGGGAGGGCAAGGCGCGTAGCGGTGGCGGCGGCCCCTACACGCCGCGCGAAGGCCCGCGACGTCGAGTGACTCACGGACCTCGATGACACGTGCTTCGACGAGATCGTTCTCCGCGTCCCGCAAACCGCCGAGTGTCCGGGCTCCGACTCGATTCCTCAGGAGACTGATACCAGGGACGAAGAAGTAACCCTGCCAGTTCTGTTCGAGATCGCCGGTGGCCAGGGATGCGGCACTCCTGACCCGGTTACTGGCCGTTGTACCGGCGCCGGACGCGATCGCGTAGCTCAGCGGCGGTAATGGTCCCGCGGGCGTAGGCGACCTGGTCGGCACGGGTGGCGTTGGTGCTCGCGAGCCTTCAAGTTCAGTACTGCGGCGGATCGCCCTGACAGGCTTGACCCGGCGCTTGGCCTTCTGCACCTCGGTCGCCTGGGCACCACCCTTCATTCGACTACTTCCAGAACAGTCGACGGAGCGGACATCGCACGGATCCAGCGTCACGGAATCTGGTGCTAATCCCGGCCGTGCATATCGTCCAAGGTCTCGACCTCAGAATATGGCAGACGCGCGGAGCTGACGGTCGCGTTATCAGGCACGACAAGCGTTGTCACGGAAGGTTGTCGATCTCCGCGCGGGTGTAGATCGTGCCAATACCGTGACCCATCGAGGTCGATGTGGATGCCAGCGCGTTCGGCGGCTTCGAGGATGTCGAGGCGTCCGACAAGTGCGGCTTTTCCGTCGTCCAGGGAGTCGAGATCCCCGCCTTTGGCGAGTCCCCACGCGGCGTCGCGTGCGAGTTCGGCCAGCTCCGCGGCAGGTGTGCTGTTGCTCATGACATTGCCTCCGACTGATTGAACTTCTCGGGTACCTTCGCCGGCCGGTTTCATGACGGCCTTGCCGGGCGCGACGGTAGGAATCCCCAAGGCGACCGCCGCGTCACTGAGGCGACCGTTGTAGGTGACTAGCGCGGTCAATGGTGCAGTCGATGCGGCAACTTGAGCGGTGGCCAGGTGTACGGCGTCCAGCGAGCGCAGTGCTGGGTGCCGATAGGCCGCAGAGGTGGAGCGAATGACCGGGTCAATGTCGAACCGGTCCAGCCTGGCCAGCACGGACGGCGGCGCGGACAACCCTTCTGGGGCCACGGTCCGGATGGCTCTGGGGAGCTCAATCTCAGCCAAAGCTCAAGTTATCCAACGCATTTCGGCGCGCTCGTCGAGCCAGTCAGCAAGCGTGTCGGACTCGGCTCCCTCAAACCTGGGAATTACGTGACCGCTGACAATAAGATAGCGATGTACAGCGAATCGGTGCGGACGCGCCGGCGCGGCCGCGAAGTGGTTCGCTGCGCACGACCGGTTGACAACACTGTGCGACTAGATCCGGAGACGGTGGCCGTTAAGCCCTCGGTTCCGCCGCGGCGGCCGAGACAGCAGAACGATGCTGCACTGCATGAAGCGGTGCGGGCGCACTGGCGTGAGGTGGTTCGCCGCGCAGGACCGGTTGACAACACTGTGCGACTAGATCCGGAGACGGTGCCCGTTAAGCCGCCGGTTCCGCCGCGGCGGCCGAGACAGCAGAACGATGCTGCACGGCACGAAGCGGTGCGGGCGCGCGGGCCCGGCGGTGACGTGGTTCGCCGCGCACGACCGGTTGACGCTGCGGCGCGACTGCGGACGGGGCCCATCAGGCGTTCGGTGCCGCTGTGGCGACCGGCACCGCCGAGCAATGCTCCACTGCTCGAAGCGGTGGCGGTCGGCGAGGCAAATCTCTGGGGAGTCCGCGTCAAGCGGCGTGCCGTGGCGTTCGGCGCCGTTCTCCTCTTCGTCGCGTTGGTGGTCTTAAGTGGGCGGCCCTTCGGGGGCGACGACCATCCCGCGCCGCAGCCGTCTGTGCCGTCGGCCAGCAGCGACGGGTCAGCCGCGACGGAGCAACCGGCACCTAATCGCCAATCGGGTTCCCAGGGTGCGCATCCCGAAGGATCATCCGGCGGCGCACTGCCACCGGCCCAAGGCGTGCAGGCGTTTTCGGGCGACACCGAGTCGCCCGCACAGCCGACGCCGCCCGAGCAGCGCGGGAATCACCCGCCGTCGTGGGCGCAGTTCGTCCTCAACGGCGTGCTGGTACTCCTGTCGCTGGGGTTGTTCACGGTCTCCAGTACCACCCTGTGGTGGATGCTGCACGCGTGGCGCAGTCCGGATGCGTTGGCAGCAACCGGTTTTCGCCGTCGTGCGGCTGGCGCACCTCGGTCGTTCTCATTACTGTTACCGGCTCGCCACGAACAGGATGTCCTCGGGGACACGGTCGACGCCCTGGCGCGGCTCGACCACCCCACGTACGAGGTGATCGTGATCATCGGGCATGACGACCCGGAGACGGAATTCGTCGCACGTGAGGCGGCGGCACGCTACCCGCGCATCGTCAGGGTGGTCATGGACTACCACCTACCCAAGAACAAGCCGAAGGCGCTCAACACCGCATTGCGCAAGTGCCGGGGCGACATCGTCGGTGTCTTCGACGCCGAGGACGAGGTGCATCCGGGCCTCCTGCGTCTAGTCGAGGCGCGTTTCGAGGAATCCGGCGCCGACGTGGTTCAGGCGGGCGTGCAGTTGATGAACGTCCAGACGAGTTGGTGGTCGGTGCGCAACTGCCTCGAGTACTACTTCTGGTTCCGCTCCCGCCTGCACTTCCACGCGGAGAAACGGTTCATCCCGCTCGGGGGCAACACCGTGTTCACCCGCACCGAGCTGCTGCGGAACGCGGGCGGCTGGGATCCCGACTGTCTGGCCGAGGACTGCGAGATCGGTGTGCGGTTGTCCACCCGGGGTGCGGTGGTCGCCGTCGCCTATGACCCGCAAGTGGTGACCCGGGAAGAGACCCCCGGTTCGATCCGTGCCCTCGTCAAGCAGCGCACGCGCTGGGATCAAGGTTTTCTGCAGGTGCTCCGCAAGGGTGAGTGGCGCAAGCTGCCCAGCCGCAGGCAGCGCTTGCTGGCCCGCTACACCTTGGCGATGCCCTTGCTGCAGGCGGCAACCGGCGCATTGATGCCGCTGTCGCTGGCGTCGATGTTCCTGCTGAAGGTGCCGATGCCGACGGCGTTGGTGACGTTCTTGCCGCTCGCGCCGACGCTCGTCACCATGGCGGTCGAGTCTGCCGCCCTCGGCGAGTTCGGAAGGGAATTCGGCATTCGAATACGCCTCCGTGATCACGCGCGACTACTGCTGGGCACCGTTCCGTACCAGCTGCTCCTCGCGGCCGCCGCGGTGCGGTCGGTGTGGCGTCAGTGTCGCGGGCACGGCGGTTGGGAGAAGACCACCCATACCAACGCCCACCGCCCCAGCACACCCAAGCGGCCGGTTTCGGCATGAGTCGGTCATCCCGTCTGAATCCGTCGATCCCGATGCTCGGGATCCTGTTGGTACTCACCGCGACAGTGCGGTTGATCAACCTGATGGGGTCGCCCGCCCGACTTGACGACGAAGGCACGTACATGGCCCAGGCATACGCCGTGGCCGAATGGGGAGAACTCGCCCACTACACCTACTGGTACGACCATCCGCCGGCCGGCTGGCTGCAGCTGGCGTTGTGGACGGTGATCTCGGGCCCCGGCTTTGGGGGCAACGCGGTCGCAGCCGGGCGCTACCTGATGGTCGTCGTCGCCGTGATCACCGCTGCCCTGCTGTGGACCCTGGCGCGCCGAATCGAGATGTCGCGGTGGGCAGCCTCGGCCGCGGTCGCCGTCTTCGCGCTGTCTCCGTTGGCGATCTCGCTGGGCCGCACGGTATATCTGGACAATCTCGCCATCGCGTGGGTGTTGGGCGCGCTGGTGCTTCTGTGCTCACCCCGGTACCGGCTGTCGGCAATGTTCGGCGCCGCAACGTGTTTCGGTATTGCGGTGTTGACGAAGGAGACGATGCTGCTGCTCCTGCCGATGTTCGCCTGGCTGGTTTGGACCAGGACCGCGCCGGTGACCCGCCGCTACGCGCTCGCCGTGTTCGTCGCCGTGTTCGGCGTGGTGGTGAGCACGTATGTGTTGATGGCCGTGCTGCGGGGTGAGCTGATCCCGGGGCCCGGTCACGTCAGTCTGTGGGACGGCATCGGGTTCCAGCTGTGGGAGCGCACGGCCGGCGGCACGCTCGATGACCCCTATTCGCTCAAACGCCATACGATTGGTGAATGGCTGAAACTCGATCCGGCCCTGCCGTTTCTGGCCGTCCCGATCGCCCTGGCCGCACTGTTCGTCAAGCGGCTGAGGCCGTTCGCGGTCGGGCTGGCGATTCTCATCGCCATCATTCTCCGTCCCGGATACCTGCCGGTGCCGTTCATCCTGTCCGCGCTGCCGTTGATGGCGCTTCTGGCCGCGGGCATCGGCGAGGTGATGCTGCGCTCCCTGTTCCGCGGCGTCCGGCAGCGACCGATTGGCCTGCGGCGCTTCCGGGTTCCGGCGTTGGCCGCCGGGGCGCTGATCGTATCGATCACCGTGTCGCTGTGGCTGCCCACCTATAACGGCTTGATGGCGTCCGACGATGACGCGTCGATGCGGCAGACGCAGCAGTGGATCAAACAGAACGTGCCAAAGACCGATCGTCTGATCGTCGACGATGCGTTTTGGCTCGACCTGATCCGGGATGGCCGCGACCGGCACAATGTCGTGTGGGCCTACAAGGTGGACACCGACGAGCAGGTGCAGGGCTGGGCGCCCGGTGGCTGGACTGACTACCAGTGGGTCGTGTCGACGGCGTCCTTGCGCGCCAACATGCCGCCCACCGGTGTCCTCACCGACGCGGTGGCGCATTCGCAACCAGCGGCGACATTCGGCTCGGGCGGGACGCGAGTCGAGGTGCTGCGCGTCGACAATGGCGGACCGACCTCGAAACCGCCGCTGCCCGCGGCGCCAGCGTTCGGGGGGCAACTCGCGGCCCGTCTCGCAGGTGCCACCGATCCGGATGTGCTCGCGGTCCTGCAGTCTCCGACGGTGGATCAACGTGTGCTTGCGACGCTGGCAGTGATCGCTGCGACGCAACCCGTTCGGGTCCAAGACATTTCGATCATCGAGGGAGAGGACGACACCGGAGCGCCCCGGCGCGATGTCACGCTGACGGGCCCGCGAGACCGGCTACAGGGTCTGGCAGCGTTCTTCGAACGTCAAGTGGGGCCGTTCGCCGTGCAGTCCGTGGATCTGACCACCACGGGCCTCAGGGTCCGATTTCCATTGCGTACCAAGGATATTGGTCTAGGCCCGGGTTCAGTGCCGGCGAAGGACGGTGCGGCCGTGCTGCGGATCGCGGACCTGCGCCGCAGCCGACCGGCCGAGCAACTCAACTTCGTGCGCATCGACGGCACCACGGCCGGCTCGCTTGAGACGAGCGATGACGCTAATCCGTCGAGCTACCGCTCGATGCGCGCGGGGACGTACGTCGTGGTGACGAACCGACCCGGTGGAGGCGAACCGGTTCTACGCCAGGTGTTCACGCTCGATCCGGGGGTGACCTACACGCTCGCACTGTTCTCTGCGGCCGAATCCACCCAGATTGCACTGCAACTCGCACCCGACGGCCCGCCCACCGGCCCCACGGCCGACTCCGCCGTGCGGTTGTTGCACGCCGCTGGCGCAGCAGGATCTGTCTACCTGGCGCTGGTTGCTTCCGGCATGGTCGAGCCGATGGTGCTGGCGAATCAAGCTGGGTACGGGCTGATCACCGGGTACGCCGCGGTGCCCGCGGGTCGGTACGACGCAGTGGTGAGCGCAAACGGCCGGGAATGGCGCCAACCCGTTGAGTTCGTCGGTGGTGAGCCGATGAGCCTCCTGCTCACCGACGGGCCCGATGGTCCCCTGCTGCGGACGCTGCGGGATGTTCCGGAGGCCCCCGCCGCGCTGAATCCCCCGACGTTGACGATGCCCGCGAGCGGAAGTGCGGCGGACACGACCAAGGCGAGAACGCCTGCGATGGAACGCTGGGATGGAAGGCGGATGGCGGTGGTCTTGTGCGTCGTCACCATCATGGGCGCAGCGGCCCTGATGGCCAGGGCGCGACCGACCCGGCGGCAGGGACAGCAGTACGGTGCTGCACCGCATGAACCGGTGCGGGTGCGACGGCGCGGCGGTGAGATGGTGCGCTGCGCACGACCGGTCGACGACACTGCACGACTACCTCTCGATGCCGGCCGCACTGCGCGACTACCTATGGGAGCCGTCACGGCTCCGGCTGCGACGCGACGGCAGAGACAGCAGTACGACGCTGCACCGCGCGATGCGCTGCGGGCGCGGGCGCACTGGCGTGAGGCGGTTCGCCGCGCACGACCGGTCGACGACACTACGCGCCTAGATCTCGATGTCGACCGCACTGCGCGACTACCTACGGGAGCCGTCACGGCTTCGGTTCCACGGGGGCCCAGGTGAAGAGGCGACTGAGCACCGCGTCGGCGATCGTGCTCGTGCTGGTGTTGACGGTCGGCGCAGGCTGGTGGATCGCGAGCGCCATCGACCCGCGACTGGATGCGGCCGACATCGCCGGCATGCGGGAGGACACGGCGCGAATCGCCGGCCAGAAGTTCCTGGATGAGTACGTCGAACCCGACGGGAGGGTCGTGCGACGTGACGAGGGTGGTGACGTCGTAAGCGAGGGACAGGCATATGGGATGCTCATCGCTGTGGCGGTCGGTGACGAGACTCGGTTCCGGTCGATATGGAAGTGGACGAAGACTCACCTGCGCCGTGGCGACGGCCTGCTCGCCTGGCAATGGGCCGATGACAAGGTCACTGGTGTGAACAGCGCCGCGGATGCCGATCTCGATGCGGCGCGGTCGTTGGTGTTGGCCGGCCGACGCTTCAACGCGCCGGAGCTCACCAAGGACGGCCGACGGCTGGGCGTCGCGATTCTGCAAACCGAGACCGTCGCCGTCGGCACCGGGGCCGTCCCTCCAAGCGATGTGAATCCGCCGGGTACCTGGGTGGCCGGATCGGGGCGCACGCTCGTCGGCGGAAACTGGGCTAGGACAACGCCGTACGTCGTCAACCCCGGATACTTCAGTCCGCGTGCCGAACGGGAACTCTTTGCGGCATCCGCCGACCGGCGGTGGGCGGACATCACCCGCACCCAGCGGGTGCTGGGCTGGCAGCTCATCGGGACCGGGATGCTGCCGCCCGACTGGGCCACCGTCAGTGAAGTAGGCCATGTCGTGCCTACCGGACCCGTCACCGGCGGGCCCGTGCGTTTCGGTCTCGACGCCGCCCGCCTACCGGTCCGGTTCGCAGAATCCTGCGATCGGGAGGACCGAGCCCTCGCAGGCGCGATGCGCCCCGTCCTCACAGCGCCGGGTGAAATTCCTGCCGTGCGCAACCTGAATGGGTCGGCTGCCAGCAATTGGCAGCATCCCGTCGCCCTGGTCGCTGCCGCGGCCACCGAACAGGGCGCAGGCAATCCCGACGGCGCCGTCGAACGCCTTGACGCGGCAGCGCAACTGGAGCAGAGATCTCCGACCTATTACGGCGCCGCCTGGGTGGCGCTGGGCCGCATCATGCTAACCACGTCGCTGCTCGGCGAATGCCCGGTGGCCGGCTGAGCGTTTCGATCACCGCGGCCCTAGTCACCGCCGCCGTGCCCACCGTGGCGTCCGCCACCGTGGCCTAACCGCGGCCCCTTCGGACCCAGGTTGAAGAGGGGCGGTGGCTGAAGAATCGGTGGCAGCCACTGGATGACCAGCGGCGGTATCCCAGGCGCAAGCACAACGGGCGGCGGACCGGCCGGCGCGGGCGGCGCAGCCGGGGCAGGCGCTGCGTTGTGCACCAATACTGGCGGCGGCGCGGCGGGCGGAACCTTGCGCCGGGCCGTTGCGGCCGCCGCAGGTAATGGTGCCGCCGGAGCGGGGGCGGGGATCGTCGTGGGCGGCGACGCGGCGGGCGGCGCACCCTGCAATGCGGTAGGCGGCGCCACCGCGTCCGGATGCATCACCATGTCGTCCGCGCCCTCACCCACGGTCGGCGGAGCACGGACCACTATTGCGATGGTCAGTGCCAACATTCCCGCTACGAAGACGGCGGTCAGCGAGCCGCCCAATAGCAGGGATGGCTTGCTGCGTTCCGGCACGTCATCGGGGTCCGACACGATGTCGGCGGTGTCCGGGGTCGACTCGGCGGCGCCAAGGAATGTGGTGGTGTCACCGGCCAGGGCTAGCGGGTAGACAGTGGTCCCGTCGGGATCCTGTGAGTACGCGAGGCCGACGGTGGATGTGTCGTAGCGCGGCGCATTCGCCGACGCCAGCGCAGCGCCGCGCGCCAACGCCAGCTGGGGTTCTTCAGGGGCGATGACGGGCACCGAGACAAGCTCCGTCAACTGTGCCTTGACCGCGGTGACGTCCACGCCGGAGCCAACGACGAACAGGCCCTGAGCCGCTGATTCCTGGACTTCCAGGCTGGTGACCATCTCGGCCAACACGGCGATTGTGTCGTCACCATGCAGACTTCGGCTCAGTACCTTCACCACTGAGCCATCGGCGGTTTCGACGACCGCCAGCGTCGCGGTGTCGCGCTCGACGAACATCAGTGCGGTCTTGTCGTAACCCACTGCCCGGCCGACCGCCTGGGCGAGCGCCGCGGCGGCGTGCAAGTCCGAAACCAGCAGCACATCTCCGATGCCGCGGGCGACCACTGCCTCGCGCAGTGCGGCCGCGTCGGCGTGGTCACTCCAGGCAACCCCGGTCGACACCAGATGATGGCCGGCGTCGACCGCGCCCTCCTGGGTACCCAGTACCGCGGCGATGACGTGAGCGCATGCGCTCGACGTTGCCGAGCCATCGATGGCGGTGATGTCGAATACGTCGCGCTCGACGATGACACCGTCGGCCTTTTCGCCCTCAACTAGCGCGATGCTGACCGCCGTGGGTGTCATCGCCACACCAAGTACGATCTCCACCGCTACTCCAACACATTTGCTAGGCATATTCGGCTGTCGGCGGGGAGCGCGTCCCACGCAAGCCGTAAACGCCCTTCCACCCATCGCCGCTGACCATTTCCGGCGGGTCACCTCGACGTGGGTACGCGCTTGCCCTGCGAAAAACCCTACTCGCTCTGTCCAGTCCTGACACGTGATGCGCCGAGATTGTTGAGATCCTGCCG
Source organism: Pseudonocardiales bacterium (assembly GCA_032160665.1). Taxonomy (GTDB): domain Bacteria; phylum Actinomycetota; class Actinomycetes; order Mycobacteriales; family Jatrophihabitantaceae; genus Jatrophihabitans. Next base: position 14,324 of record JAVHVH010000111.1, on the reverse strand, counting down.
GGCTTCCACCGACAGCGGTCGAGGTGCTGCGGTCGACCGATGAATTTCGTTGCACGGCAGTGCTTTTGGGAGGGCGTGCGGCACAGGCCGGCCGCGGGCGCGACGCAGACGATTTCGAGGTGGTCTTTCCTCGGCACGCTCACCGGTGGCTTGATGGCCGTCGTTGACCGGGCTCGGCCGACGGCAAACAGGTGCACCGCGCGCTGGATTTGCGTTGGACCCGTTGACCGCCTCCGCAAATGCCAACGGCGAAAGTTCCACACCCACCCGTGCGGATACCGACATGGGCGAAATGCCCTCGCCCGACGTGAGCAGCCGCGACGCGGCAACTATCGTAAAGAGTGCACCTTCTGCCACGCCTGCCGACGACGAGACAGGGCAAGATACCCACACCTGGGGTCGCTGACACAGACGACTCGCCCTCGCCCAAAGTCAGCCGTGACTGTCAGCGGTCACGTAATTCCACCCCTTGGGGCGACACCGCGGGCGTGCATGTCATCGCGCTGGTGAACACGCTCAACTTCAAGACGCTCGGGCATCTCGGTGCCGATCAGCTCGAGTTCATTGAGAAGGACGTCGCGGGATTGTCGAGCGACACCCCGATCGTCGTGTTCAGCCACATCCCGCTGTTAGCGATGTACCCGGACTGGGGCTGGGGGACCGACGACGCCACGCAGGCGCTCAGCTACCTGCGCCGGTTCTCGTCGGTCACGTGCCTTAACGGGCATGTGCACCAGCTGTTTACGAAGACCGAGGGCAACGTCACCTTCCACAGTGGCACTACCACCGCGTACCCGTTGCCCCATCCTGGTGACGGGCTCGCACCGAAACCGGTGACGCTGCCCGCCGGGAAGCTGAAGGACGCTCTCGGCATTCGCGAGGTCAGCTACACCAAGGGCAACGACGCTCTCGCCTTGAAGGAGCAAACGCTGAAATGAGCACACCAACAAGGAATTTCCTGGCCACCACGGTGGCGTTGAGGGCCGGCACCAGTCTGACATTAGCGGTCAGCGGGCTCATCCACGCCGAGCTCTACGTGCACGGGTATCGCTACGTGCCGACGATCGGGCAGGCGTTCCTGGCGCAGGCGAGTGTCTTTGTGGCGCTGGCCATTCTGATCGCCGTCGGTGGCCCGCGCTGGCTGCAGTGGGCCGCGAGTCTGGGCGCGCTGGGCTCGCTCGTGGCCTTTGCGTTGTCGCGGACGGTCGGGATTTTCGGGTTTGTGGAGCACGGTTGGCAGCCCGGCATGGCCACCGCGGCCACCACCGGCCCGGTCGACGCCGCCACCACGATCCACGATCTGCAGGCCAGTGGCTACCGGGTCATCCTGAACAAGGTCGGCGCCGAGCCGCTGTCGGCGTGTCACGTGACGTCGATCCGGCCGGGGCAGCCCGTCACCGAGACTGTGCCTGCTGGCGGAGGAGATACCGTGCAGAAGGTGGTGTACACGCCGGTCTATGTGGATGTCGCGCCCTGACGACGTCCGGCAATTTCGTTGCCGATCAGTGCAATCCGAGGTGTCTGCCGAATACTGGTGAATCACCGGAGGCGTTAGACGTTGCAAGCTCGGACTATGTGCGCGTGTAGCCGTCGTGCCGGGTCATTGGGCTAGCATGCTGACCGTCTTCGACCTATGACCTGTCGCAGCTCGACACGTCCAGTGCCGCCGCGAGCGCGGTAAGACGAGCATATGAGCCGGCAAGTACCGAGCCCAAAGCGCCGATCGCCGCCGCGTGCCTGTGGCTGCCGATCATCACCGCTCCACCTCTGAAACGAAGGAAGGCTCAACATGGTTACCGTTGCCGGCGGTACCGGACGTGCCTCGGCGCGCTGCTGTCGAGCAGGCGAACGGGCATCACGTGACGAAACCGCAGTCGCCCCTCTGAGCCGCACGCGGCGTCCTGTACTTCCGACTGGAACCTTCAGTTCGGCCGCTCCGAAGACCGCGACACGCCGAAGTCTTGTCAAAGTAGCCAGGCGTGTCCTGTCAATCTTCGCTGCATCTCGACAACCGCCGCCGCGCGCGTCCGTCGCGCTGACCGCCGGAGTCAATCGCCTGGGGGGGCGACGCACATGACCTCCGCGCTCAGTGCCCGTCGGTGCAGGCGTCCTATCACTGTGGTGCCATAACTCGTCTCCTCTGGATACGCGATCAGGACTCCGAACGGATGAGCGGTCGAAGTTCTTGGTCGAGCACGAAATTCCTGCGCCGTAGGCTGACCCCACTGGCACGTACCAGGGCGATGGCCGGACCTCGACGAGGCCGGCATCAGCCGGCGATCTGCGCCTGCGAGCCGCGCCGGACGTGCGCCTGGGCGGCCTCGGCTGCCGACGTCGAGTCGGCCGCCTCGATGGCGTCCACGATGCTGGCGTGCTCGTCCCAGGAGTCACGGGCCGGACGGCGCACTGCCGTGGCGTACACCCAGTCGACCTTGTAACGTAGCTGCACGATCAGGGCGGCCAGGCTGTCGTTGCCCGCGGCCCTGGCCAGCGCCCGGTGGAATTCTCCATGCAGCGCAGACGAATCCGCCGTCCGCGACTCCGCCGCTGCCGCCGCGCCGCGGGCGATCAGAGCGCGCAGTTCGGCGATGTCGCGGTCGTTGCGTCGGGCGGCAGCCAGCGCGGCGGCCAGCGACTCCAGCCCGCCCTGTACCTCCAGCAGGTCCGATGCCTCCTTCGCCGAGAGCTTCGCGACGAAGGCCCCGAAGTAGGGCCGGATGTCGACGAAGCCCTCGGCGTTGAGCACCCGTAGTGCCTCTCGGACGGAGCTGCGCGAGGCACCCAGATCGGCGGCGATCGCCTCTTCGGTGATTCGCTGCCCGCCCTTGTGATGGCCGGTGACGATCTGCTGGCGCAGGGTCGCGGTGACCCTGTCGGCCGCCGGCATCGCGCTCGGATCGTCGTCGGGCAGCGACTGCCCAGTCGGCTTCCCGCGTCTGCTCGCCACACCTAGAGACTATCGGTTCCGGCGACCGGTCTGCGCCGCGCCGACCCGGGATCTTGACACCTGCGAAACATGTTGGAAATAGTTGCAGACAATCGTGAGCGGCATGCCACTCGCCCCGAAGCGCCGCCGAATCCTCGTCCCGGGCGCCCTTCTCACCGTCGTCGCCGTGCTGGCCACCGCCTGCGGTTCGCACTCCTCCAGCCCCCGGCGGCGAACCCGTCGGTACTGCGGATCGCGTTCTCCGATGACATGGGCGTGCCTGATCCGGACACGTTCTACGCCAGCGAGGGCCTGATGGTGACCAACTCGGTCTACGAGGGTCTGCTGCAGTACGCGGACAACTCCACGAAGGTCGTCGCCGACGTCGCGGAGCTACCTGCGGTCTCCCCGGACGGACTCACCTACACCTTCCAGCTGCATCCCAACATCATGTTCCACGACGGGACGCCGCTGGACTCCGCTGCCGTGGCAGCCAGCTTTGCCAGACGCACGGCGATCAACCAGGGCCCGGCATACATGCTGGCGCAGGTGAAGTCCGTGGCGACGCCCAGCCCCACGACGGTGGTCGTCACGCTCAAGCACCCGGTGAGCGCATTCCTGGACTACCTCGCCTCACCCTTCGGCCCGAAGATGATCAGCCCAACCGCGATCAAGGCACACGACGCGGGCGGCGACCAGGGGCAGAAGTGGCTGGCCACCCACGACGAGGGCAGTGGTCCGTACCAGATCACCAGCTTCGTCCCGAACCAGAAGTACGTACTGACGCGGTACGCCAACTACTGGGGCGCCAAACCGTTCTTCCCCGAGGTGGGCATCACCATCCAGCCTAGTATCACCACCCAGGAGCTGCAGCTGCAGAAGGGCCAGCTGGACATGACCACCCACGGGCTGCCCAGCCAGGACGTCGCCTCACTGGCGACGAATTCCGCTCTCGCCGTGCACCAGTACCCGGCTCTGCTGAAGTCGTTGCTGTTCATCAACTCCCACAACGGCGCGTTCACCAGCCAACAGTCCCGGAAGGCCCTCGAGCAGGCGCTGGACAAGGCCGCGCTCACCAAACAGGTCTTCGGCAGCGCAGGGGCAGCCTCGACGCAGATCTATCCGGCCGGTGAGTTGCCCGCATCGGTCACCACCTCGGTGGTCGACTACGACCCGTCCGTGCTGAAGGGACTGGTCCCGTCGCTGCCCACCAAGACCGTCGACATCGGTTACGACTCCACCGATCCGCGTAACCAGCAGATGGCCGAGTTCGTCCAACTGGCGTTGGAGAACGTGGGCCTCGCCGCGTCCACCAGGGCGATCCCAATCGCCCAGATCTTCTCGCTCTCCCAACATCTGGACCAGGCGCCCGCCATCGTGATTCAGACGACCAACCCGGACGCCGCTCACCCCGACACCTGGGCGCGCATCTACATGAGCTCCGCTGGCGGTGCGAACCTGCTGCAGTGCGCCAGCCCGGAGGTGGACAAGGCGCTGGACGCGGGACTGGCCGCCACCACCCCCGAGACGGTGAACGCCGCCTACGGCGAGGCGGGCAACTCGATCGTCGACAGCGGCTGCTTCATCGACGTCGCCGACGTGGAGGACACCATCGTGACCAGGAAGGGACTCGGCGGTCTCTACCACGTGCCGTCGATGCCCTGGGGCTTCAACCTCGACAAGATCACCGGTTAGCGTCGTGCCGGAATTGAATATCCCGGCCGTGCACCAGGAGGTGACCGACTGTTTCCAGGCATACGACCGAGCCCTTCTGAGCAACGACGTCGACGCCCTCGAGTCCTGGTTCCACCGGGGGCCCGAGTCGGTGCGCTTCGGCATCGCCGAGGAGTTGCATGGCCACCAGGCGATCGCGGCCTTCCGGCGTAACGGTCCCGGCGTCGTGCGGCTGCCCTTCCGACGGGTGGACGTCGTCACGATCGGCACCGAAACAGCCGTGGTGACCGCCGAATTCGACGAACCGAACGGCACGATCGGGCGGCAGAGCCAGACCTGGATTCGCACCGGGGCTGGCTGGCGGGTCATCGCAGGACACGTCTCGATCAGAAGTACCCACCCCAATAGCACCCATCCCCCCTTAGGAGCACAGTGAGCAGCGCAGTTAGCCGGATCGTCCCATTGACCTTCGGCTGGGAGGACCTGCCCGAGACGATCTCCATCCACGGCGGGGACCCGACCGTGCGCTACCGCGAGCCGGTTCCTGGTGTGCTGCTTCAGATCGACGACGGCTGGCTACTGCTTGATACTGGGTTCAACGTGCCGTTGGCCCGGGATCCCTTCCTGCACAGGCGTTTCCATGGCCGCAACAACGACATCCGCTGCGAGCTCCTCGACGACCCGCGTGATTCGCTCGAAGTCGCCTTCGAGCTGGTCGGTATCGACCCGGCCGACGTTTCGCTGGTCGGGCTGAGCCATCTGCACAACGACCACTCCGGCGGGCTGCGCTGGTTCACCGAGCGCTGCCCGGTGCACCTGCAGCGGCGCGAGCTGGAGTACGGCCTGTCATTGGGCACACCCGGCGACGGCCCGGAGAACCACGGTTTCTTCCGGATCGACTACGACGACTCGCGCATCGACTGGCAACTCACCGATGGCGACACCGAGATCGCGCCAGGCGTCCTCTCGGTCTGGACGCCGGGGCACACCCCGGGGCATCAGAGCTTCGTGATTACCCTGGACGCCGCGGCGGCGGATGCCTACCGCGTGCCCGGCTTCGTGCTTGCCTTCGACGCCGCGGACCTGCAGCGCAATCTGGACGAGGAAGTGGCCCCCGGTGGCCTGATCAACCACACCCCGGCCGAGGCGATCGAGTCGATCCGGAGGCTGAAGTCGATTGCCGGCCAGCGCGGTTACCAGCTGGTCCCGGGCCACGACCCGCACGCCTGGCCGGCGTTCACCGAACAGGTCGGCGTGGCCGGACCATGACCATCCCCTGCACTGACGAGCCCACCACCTGCACGGGCAAGAGGGACTGACGCCATGGCCGTCGTCGAGGCGTCCGCCGCGATGCGCACCGCGCTGACCCCGGCCACCCGGGGCCGGCGCACTAGGGGGGACCGTCCGTCGGTCCGACTGCTCGACCGGGTCGCGATCGGTCTCGGCATCGTGCTCACCCTCGTGGTGCTGCTGGCCCCACTGCTCGCACCGCACTCCATCACGGTCCCGACCGGGATGCCGTTCGCGCCGCCGAGCACACACGACTGGTTCGGCACCGACGAGGTGGGCCACGACATCTTCAGTCGGGTACTGCTCGGCGCGCGCGCCTCCTGGTTCGCGGCGCTGGCCGTGGTCGCGTTCGGGGTCGTGGTGGGCGGGCTGATCGGGCTGACGGCAGGCAGCGTCGGCGGGTGGGTGGACGGGTTGTTGATGCGTGTCACGGATGCCTTCCTCGCGTTGCCAGGGCCGGTGCTTGCCATCGCCGTGGTAGCCGCACTCGGGCCGTCGCTGTGGCACACGCTGATCGCCGTCTCGATCGTCTGGTGGCCGTTCTATGCGCGGATCGTGCGGGGCGAGATCCGCGCGCTGGCCGTCCGCCCGCACTTGGAGGCCGCCCGGTTGGCCGGCGCGGGGCGGGTACGAATAGCGCTGCGGCACTTGCTTCCCGGTGCCGTCGCGCCGACGATGGTGGCCGCGAGCCTGGACGTCGGCAACCTGGTGCTCACGCTGGCGGCGCTGTCCTTTCTCGGCCTCGGCGCGCCCTCCCCGGCCCCCGAGCTCGGCGCGATGTCGGCGCGCGGGCTGCCCTATCTGCTCGCCGAATGGTGGGTGCCGGTAATTCCCGGAATAGCGGTAATGGTGCTGGCCCTCATCGCCAATCTGGCGGGCGACGGCCTGCGCGATCTGTTGGGAGCACGCTCGTGACCACTCTGATCACCCGGCGGCTTGGCGCGATGGTGCTGGTGCTCATCCTGCTCACCGCGACCGTCTTCATGCTGCAGCAGAACACCCCGACCGACCCGGTGCACGCCTTCCTCGGCGCCAACGCCAGCCCAGAGGCAATCGCGGCCGCGACGCACGCCCTTGGCTACGACCGTCCGATTCTGGTGCAGTACGCGAGTTACCTGGCCGGGCTGGCGCACGGCGACTTCGCCACGTCGCTGCGCACCCGCAACCCCGTTGCCGCCGATCTGGTCCAGTACCTGCCCGCTACCGCCGAGCTGGCGATCTTCGGGTTGCTGCTGGCACTGTTGCTCGGCGGCCTGCTCGGGATGGCCACCGCGCTTCGGGTGCGCGGCTCCGGTCCGCTGCGGGTGCTGATGACGGCGTCGGCGTCCACCCCGCCGTTCCTGCTTGCCCTCGGCGGGCTGCTGTTCTTCTACAGCTGGCTGGGCTGGCTGCCCGCCAACGGACGCACCGACATGGCCGACCCGCCGACGGGCCCCACCGGCTTCCTGACCGTCGACACACTGCTGCAGGGCGATCTCGGGGGTTTCGCCGACGCGGCGGCGCACCTGATGCTGCCCGGGGTCTGCATTGCGCTCTTGCCTGCCGTCTCGATCGGGCGGGTGCTGCGCTCCAGCCTGGTCGACGCGCTGAGTACCGAATACGTCCGGACGGCGCGGGCCAAGGGCCTGTCCGAGGCGCGGGTCGTGGCGCGGCATGCGGTGCGCAACAGCATCGGCCCGGCGCTGTCCATGACCGGCCTGCAGGTGGGCGGCATGTTCGCCGGCGTGGTGGTGATCGAGACGGTGTTCGGCTGGCCCGGCATCGGGCTCTACACCACACAGTCCATCTCGCACAGCGACTTTCCCGCCATCGCCGGGGTGACCGTGGTGCTTGGGGTCGGCTACGTCCTGGTGAACACGCTGGTGGACATCCTGCAGCGGATGGCCGACCCTCGGATCGCACTGTGAGCGCACCGCGGGTGATCGTGGCGGGCAACGTCACGGTCGACGACGTGATCTACCCGGACGGCCAGGTGGCGATGGGGCAGCTCGGCGGCAACGCCGTGTATGCCTCGGTCGGGTGTCGGCTCACCGGCGCACCGACCGAGATCGTGAGCCGCTACGGCGCCGACACCCCGGACGGGTTGCTCGCCGACCTGGCCCCGCTGGGCGTCTCGCTGGCCGCGCTGCGCGCCTACGACGGGCCGACCACCCGCGCCTGGCTGGTCTACGGCCCCGACGGGCAACGGCACTTCGTCCCCCGCTCGACCGGGCCGACGCTGTGTGCCTCGGATCTACCTTCGCTGCACGGATCCCCGGTGGTGTTGCTCTGCGCGCTGCCGCTGCACGTCGCGGCGCCCCTGGTGGCGGCGGTGCGCGCCGCCGCGCCGTGCGCGCGGATCGTGTTGGACAGCCACGAGAGCTGGGGCTCCGACCTCGCTGCGGTGTTGGAGGTGGCCCGCCGGGTGGATGTCTTCGCACCCAGCCAGGACGAATTGGCCGCGCTGACGGGCTTCGACGCCCCGGAAAGATCGCTGGCCGAGCTGCACGCCGCGGGCGTCCCCGCCGTGGTCGTCAAGCTCGGCGCGCGCGGCGCCCTGCTCGCCGACGGTTTGGTGGCCGCGCCGCGGGTAGAGCAGGTGGACCCGACGGGCGCGGGCGATACGTTCTGCGGCGCGTTGGCCGGTGGGCTGGCGCTTGGCGCGGCGTTGCGACAGTCGGTGACCGCGGCCTGCTTGATCGCGGCCGAGTCCGTCCGTCGGGTGGGTTCGACTGCTCTGGCGATGCCATGACTGCCGCCACGACCGTCGCAGTGGTCGGCTCGGCCCGCCTGGAGGCGCCGGATCCACGCTGGCAGCAAGCCTTCGACCTCGGCGAAGGCATCGCCGCCCGCGGCTGGACGCTACTGACGGGTGGCTATGGCGGCCTGATGGGCGCGGCCAGCGCGGGGGCCGGACGCTCCGGCGCACCGGTGATCGGCCTGCCCATGCGCGGCTGGACTGAGCTGGCCCCTTCGCCCTTCGCCACCGAGTTGCGCTGGTGCGAAAGCTACGCCGAGCGGGTCGCCGAGCTGATGCGCGCGGATGCGATCGTCGCGGCGGCGGGCGGGATCGGCACGCTCGCCGAGATCACCGGCGCCTGGGCCGCCCTGCAGACGGAGCCGCGCACACCCGGGCTCGTGCTGCTGGGCGAGCCGTGGCGCCAGGTGCTTGCCACGATCGGCGAGCAGCTGGTGGTCGGAAGCGACGACCTCGGGTTGCCGCTGCTCGCGACGACGGTGCCCGAGGCGTTGGACTCGGTCGAGATCGCCTTGGCCGATCGGGGCCGCCGAGCAGTCCCCCGCGGGTGAGCCGGAGTGGTAGCGCGCTGATCCTCGCAGGCCAACGCGGAGGTCCGGGCGAGCGCTACATCGGGTACGAACGGTTTCTCAGCGGCCAGGGACGTCTACCAGATCGCCTGTGCTGCAGTCGGTGTCAACCCGCCCTGGCTAGGGGTGCCCATCAAGGCGATGTCCGTGCTCGGTACGCTCTCGGCACTCCTGGCACGGGTGCGACACCGAGATACTCGACTCACTCCGCTCACCGTGCGGCTCATGCACATCATGTCGCCGATGAACCACGACAAGGCGATACGCAGACTGGGCTGGGAACCTCGCCCTGCGACCGATGCCATCGCCGAGGCCGCGCGCTTCTTCCTTCAACAGCGGCGGGCGAGAACCAAGACGCCATGACGCGCCGTGCAGGAGCACGACGTGGTGGACGTCGAGGAGGACTGACCGCCGCCGGTGGCGACGGTGGCCGGCCGCGCGGGTGGCCGGCCACCGTCGGCTCACCACCCAACCCGGCACAGGGGTGGGGTTGGTGGTCTCAAATGCGCTGCAGCTGGCCCGTTTCTGCTGTGGTTTCTCAGACTTCATGTCCAATTGTCAAGTCAAATGTCCACTCGATGTCCAAATGGACATAAAAGTGGGAATTCAGCCGTCCCTGGGCATCGGGGCGCCGGCTGTCGGTCCCAAACTTCGTGTCACCGTCCCAGTTTCTATGTCATCCCGACGTCAGTAATGACACGAAAGTGAGACTCATGCAGCCCTCGCCAACGAGCGGCGATATGCGGACGCGGAGACACCATTCGTCCTCCATGAACCTCGTTGTCGAGAACGACGAGGCCTCGGAGAAAGATCACGAGCAATTTGAAAGGCCTTCTTCGAAGTGCTGCAGGCCGATACGGTTGGCCGCCGCCTGCCTGCCGTCTACGTGGCAGGTGTTACGTCGACGCCGGAACCCTTGACCGAAGCCTTGGCGCGCTTCTCGGCCCGTACAGCTCTCTTGCCGCGTACGAACCCGGTCGCCGAAACCGCCGCCGACAGCAGGGCAACCTCGCCGTTGACGAATGGATGGAATCCCACGCCGGTGCCACCGCGGCCCTTCACTGGGATGTCGGCGACTTCGGTGACCTTCCAGCCCTTCTCGGATATCGACAGAATGGCTTCGCCGTTCTCACACGTGAGCGGCAAGGCGGCGATGACCTCGTCGCCATCGGCGGCCAGCTTCACCCCGGCGATACCGTTGCCTGCCGCGCCCTGTGGATTCACGGCGGCGGGGTCGATTCGCAGCACCTTTCCGCGTCGCGTCACCAATGCCAGATGCGATCCGGGTGCGAGTACTCCAGACCGCAGCAGCCCGGTGATGTCCGGCGCCACCGGGATGTCGCGGATCTTGTAGGGCAGGCCGTTACCGGTGGTGAGCTTGATTCGTCCGTCGGTCCACACCGCCCAGCCCAGTCCCGATGTCAGCAGATCGCCGTGGCTGTCGGAGAACACGCCGCGGTCATCAAGTCGCCACGCCGCGTTGGACTTACGCTCGCGGGTGCCATCCTCGTCGGCACTCGATGCGGTGGGTGTGGCCTCGAAGTCCAGCACGGTGCGCCGGTCGAATTCGGGACCTTTGAATAGTTTTGCGGTCTCAATGAGCTCGTTGTCGATCACCGCTCGACGGGCATCGGGATTCGACACTAGTTCGGTGAGCTCCAGGAACTCGGCGTCCAGTTTCTCCGCTTCGGCCTGCAGCTCGATGACGTCGAGCTTGGTCAGCCGCCGCAGCTGCAGCGCCAGAACGTAATCGGCTTGTCCGGTATCGATTGCGAAGTGGTCCTGCAGCCCCTGGCGGGCCTCGTCGACGGTGTCGGATCCACGAATCACGGCCACCGCGGCGTCGATGTCGAGGTGGATGGTCATCAGGCCCGACACCAGATGGCGACGCGCGGTGACCTTCTCCAGTCGATACTCGCTGCGGCGCAGCACCACCGAATCGCGCAGGTGCAGGAATGCGGAGATCAGTTCCCGCACCGACCACCAGCGAGGCACTCGATCCTCGTCGAGTGCGACCAAACTGGCAGCGAACGTCGACTCCAGCGGCGTCAGGGCGAGTAGCTGCTCGCGGATCTGCTCGGCAGTGTGGCCGCGTTTGGCGGTGACCACGATCCGCAGTCCGTTGCGGCGGTCGGTCAGATCCGACATGTCGGCCACACCGGGCATTTCGCCCGACTCGACCAGTGCTCGGATCCTTTCTTGCACGGTGTTACTCGCGACGCCGGGCGGCAGCTCGGTGATGACGACGTTCTTCCCGTCGACGGATACCGTGCCACGCACGGTGAACGCACCGCGGCCGGTGGTCATGTAGTCCCGCAGCCCGGCCGTGCCGACCACGGTGGCGCCGCAGCCCCAGTCGGGGCCGGGAATGAGTTTCACCAACCTGTCGTCGGTCATGTTCGGGGTCTTCAGCAGTGCCCGGCAGGCAGCCATGACCTCGCGCGGATTGTGTGCCGGTACCTTGGTGGCCCACCCTTCGGCGATGCCGACCGCGCCGTTGCAGAGCAGAACCGGCCATCGCGCCGGCAGCACCGTGGGTTCGGTCCATTCACCGTCGAAGGTCTGCACCATCGGCACTGCGTGATCGTCGAGTTCGGCGGTCAACGCCGCACCGGGTGCCGAGAGCCGCATCTCGGTGTAGCGGTCAGCGGCGGGGATGTCGCCTTGGATGCGGGGGAAGGCGCCTTGTCCGTCAATGACTTTCACGCGCTGGAACTCGGCGGCCATCAACGCGGCTGCCCCGTACATCGACGCGCCGCCGTGTGGATGCAGGTTGCCGGTGACGGCTGAGCAGACCTTGGAGGACTTCTGCGGCTTGTTTCCGGGCAGCAGTCTGGAGTCGTGCATCTGGTACAGCAGGCGGCGCTGGCCCGGTTTGAGTCCGTCGAAGGCCGACGGGATGGCACGGTCGCTGACGCTGTACAGCGCGAAGGTCAGCTGGTAGTGGTTCCAGTAGTCATCGGCACTTTGGTCGAGCACCAGATCCGGATTCTGCTCGATGATGGCGGTCACGTTGTTCTCCTAGTCGAGGTCGAGAGCAGAGGTGTCGACGCGGGAGGCGATGTCGGCCATCCACGTGCGCCGGCCCTCCGGCGGCCCGCCGAACAGAGTGTGGTGCAGCTTCGGTTCACCGTCGTCTAGGTGCACTCGAATGACGGTGCGGCGCTGCGGATCCAGCACGGTGTTCCAGAAGTCGTCGGCGTCCATTTCGCCGAGGCCCTTGTTCCGCTGGACCTCTACCTTGCGTTTTGAGGTGGCACGCAGCCGGGCCACGGCGGCATCGCGCTCGGACTCGTCTTGGCAGTAGATCCGCTGCTGGCCGTCCTTGACCACGAAGAGCGGTGGCAGCGTCACGTAGACCATCCCGGCCTTGACGAGTGGCCGGTAGAAGTCCAGGAACATCGAGATGAGGCTCGAGTTGATGTTGCCGCCGTCTGGGTCGGCGTCGGAGGCGAACAAGATCCGGTCGTACCGGCACGACTCCGGGTCGCAGTTGTCGCGGACCCCACAGCCCAGGATCCGTTCGATCGAGTCGAATTCGTCCTTGACCCGCGCCTTGCTCAGGGTGAATCCATAGACGTTGGGTGGCTTGCCCTTCAGCGGGAAGGCCGCTTGGAAGGTGGCGTCGCGTGCCGCTTTGATCGTGCCCAGCGCCGAGTCACCCTCGCACAGGAACAATTCGGCACCCGAGCCGCGGCCGGTCTCCCGGCTGGGCAGCAGCTTCGGCGGCAAGGACAGGTTCGTCCCCAGGCCCTTGGCCTTCGACGCCGCCCGGGACCGGGCCTTGGCGCCCTCGGCGCTGCGCCGCGCCCTGGCGGCCTCCAGCGCCAGCTTGGTCCATAGCGACACCGTGTCGCCGTTGCCGGGGTTGGCGGCCCAGATGGTGACGCTGCGCGCCACATCCGGGGCCATCGCCACGTTCAGTGACCGCGAGGACACCGCGGTCTTGGCCTGCGAGTCCCATGCCGCATCCGGTGCCCGGGTGTCCACGGCGAGCGCGGTCACTGCGGCGAAGTCCTGTGCCTCCGGGCCGTCTTCGCCTTTGGCCAGGCCCAGGTCGCGGATGCGGGATGCGCGATCGGCCAGTGCTTCGGACAATCCCTTCACCGCTGCGGTCAGATGAGATCCGCCGCCGGGGGTGCGCACGGTATTGCAGAACGCTGCGACGGTGGCCGGTTCGGCGGGGCCGGCCGTCAGGGACCAGCGGAACGGGGTCGGGCCGCGGCCGGTGGTGTACTCGCCGCGGCCCTGCACCTCTGCGCGCACTCCTGGCACGGGAGTGCCGGCGGCGGCGCACATGAGGTCCAGGAGTGTATCGGTGCCCCAGGGGCCGTTGAACGGTTCGAGCAATTCGGGCCGGACGACGTCGCCGGGCCAGCCTTCGTCGACGACGATCAGGTGCACGCCTGGGGACATCCGTGCAGCGGCGTGCGCCCGCAGCAGTACCTCGTTGATGTCCAAGCCGGCATCCGGCACCACGGCCTTGTCGAACAGGATGCGCACCGTGGTGCCGTGTGCATCCGGTTGGCGATTGCCAGAGCCTCGCAGCTTCTGTGTGTCGGCGCGTGTGAACGGGGCGCCCGGGTCGAAGTCCTTCCCGTCGAACACCCCGGGGTAACCGCCGCCGAAACTCTGCAGGTAGGTCTTCCCAGCTCGGCGTACCGTCACGTCGGTTCGGGCGGAGATGAAAACCGCTGCGGCGGCTCCGATTCCGTTCAGGCCGGCACCCGTGCTGGCAGCGTCGGCATGTGCGGAGAACTTGCCGCCCGCCCGTGCGGTACCCAGCGTCTTGACGATGCCGTTCTTCCCGTTCACCGGATCAGAGTCGACGGGCAGGCCACGGCCGTCGTCGGCGACGCTGACCGAGCCGTCGGCGTGCAGGGCGATGGTGACGGTGGAGCCGCCGTGGTTGGGATCGGCGACCTCTTCGATCGCGTTGTCCACCAGCTCGCGCAGTGCGGTATTGAGCACGTCCAGACCGAGGTTCACCGCCGGCCGCAGGCGTGTGTGCTGGACATCGTCGAGCTCGGTGATGTCGGCGGCGGTGTAGCTCACTGCTCGTCCCTTCCATCCAGGCCGAGTAGGGGAGGACCGAAACTCACGGGCTCCTGCCGGCGATCCACTCGGC